>JBQCHF010000059.1:0-16048 GCA_051954955.1 Motilibacteraceae bacterium | reverse complement strand
GAGGTACTCAACGCAGGCGGCGTTGTCAGGGAACCACTCCTGGAACTCCTGGTACGTACGCGGGTAATCAACTCCGCCCACAGGACGATCCGACTCAATCACGAATCCACAGTACTGCACTCAAGCAGAGATGCAGGACTGGCGTACGAACAGGGAGACAAGGTGCAGTGGGCAATTTCTCCATACCTCCACACCTTTTCCTGGCTCCCCGACCACCATGCGGGCGCTATCGCGCCCGGCCGCCTGGACCTCCCCCGCCCGGCTGCCCCCGTCACCAGCGCCTTTCCCGATAGGGGCTATCCATGTGAGTGCAGTAGGATCCTGGTGGTGTTGGTGCGCCCGCTCGCCGGGGTGCACCGGCAGCCTTGCCGACGTCCGGGCGTGGTTCCCGGACGATGCGGCCTGCCTCGACTACCTGGACTGGCTGCGCTGGCCTGACGGCTTGGTCTGCCCGCACTGCCAGAGTGTCATCGACTGGCCGCTTCGCGACGGACGACACGCCTGCGCGGACTGCGGGCGTCGGGTCAGCCCGACGGCCGGCACCATCTACCACCGCACCCGGACGCCGCTGACCGTCTGGTTCGAGGCGGCCTGGCTGATGACGACGTCGAAGAGCGGCACCAGCGCGCTGAACCTCAAGCGCGTCCTCGGCCTGGGCTCGTACCAGACCGCCTGGGCGATGCTGCACCGCTACCGGGACGTGATGGTCGTCTCGGCACGCGACAAGCTCTCCGGGGACGTCGAGATGGACGAGACCTTCGTCGGCGGCAAGAACAAGCCCGGCAAGCGCGGCCGCGGCGCCGCCGGCAAGGTGATGGTGGCCGGTGCCATCGAACGGGCCCCCGCTGGCCGGCGCGGGTTCGGCCGAGCCCGCCTCGAGGTCATCCCGAACGCGTCGGCCGCGACGCTGCAGAAGTTCATCACCGACAACGTGGCGCCAGGCAGCACCGTCATCACCGACGCGCTCAGCTCCTACCCGGCAGCCCTCCAGGGTCAGGCGTACCAGCACGACCCCATCAACGTGAAGCGCAGCGGCCTCAAGGCGCACGAGCTGCTGCCGGGCGTGCACCGGCTGTTCAGCCTGTTCAAGCGCTGGCTCGAGGGAACCCACCAGGGCGCCGTCGACCCCGACCACCTGCAGTCCTATCTCGACGAGTTCATCTTCCGGTTCAACCGGCGCAACGCGACCGAGCGCGGCCTGCTGTTCTTCCGCCTGCTCGAGCGCACAGTCCAGGTCGGCCCCATCACCTACCGCGACCTGGTGGCGGCGCCCGCACCGACCGGGCGCAAGGGCCAGAAGCCGGGCCCGCGCAAACTGCCCGGCACGCTGGCGGTGGCGCCACTGGACCGGCCGTGGCGGGGCGCCTAAGTCTCGACCACCACGGCCTCAACGCCGCGGGCTCCCGCCGGGGCCTTCCTCAGTCGCCCGTGCCGCCGTCTGGGTTGGCGAGCAGCTCGCGCAGGTGCTTCGCAGCGAGCGCGTCACCGGCGGCGGCCCCGTGTTGGAACTCGACCTCAGCGGCGTCCGCATCCTCGCGGTCGAGCCAAAGCAGCAGCCCCAGGTTGTTGTGGCAGTGCGTGTCGCCGGCGGCGATGCCCGCCCTGAAGGCCGCTTCTGCGGCCTCCTTGTCGCCGAGGACGTCGGCGTACAGGTCGCCCAGCGGGAGGAAGCTCTCGCGCTCGCCCAGCTTCGCGCCCAGCTCGAGCACCTGCCGCGCCTCGTCGCCGCGTCCGGTCCTGGAGAGTAGATCGGCGAGGTCCGTCCGTGCCGCGGGGAAGTGCTCGGCGCCGGCACGCAGCGCCGGCTCGAGGGCCGGGTCAATCGAGCGGCACCAGCGCCAGCAGGCGAGAGCACCGGCCGCCTCCTGGTTGCCCAGCGCAGCAGCCTGTTCCGCGGCCTCCTCGGCCTGGTCGTGCTGGCCCTGCTCGCGCAGCTCGAACGCCAGCGCCAGCGCCCCGTTGCTGTCGCCAGCGGCAGCTGCCGATCGGTACGCCGCCATCCCTCCGGCCAGGTCGCCGAGTTCGACGAGAACGATGCCCAGGTTCAGCCACGCATCGGCCTCGCCGGCAGCGGTGGCGGCCTCGTACGCCGCGACGGCGTCAGTGCGGCGGCCCAGCGCGTGCAGTGAGTTCCCCAGGTTGAACAGCGCCTCTGTCGAGCCGAGGTCGGCTGCCTGTTGGAAGCAGGTCGCCGCGTCCTCCTGACGCCCGGCGTCGGCCAGGTCGCAGCCGAGGTCGACCAACGCGTCCAGGTCGTCGCTGCGAGCAAGCCCGGCTAGCCGGCGTGTCAGGTCGTCACTCACGCCCCTCATGGTGCCAGGCTGTCCCCCGTAGGCAGCCAGCGTTGTCCGCCTGCGGGCGCGACCTGCTGCTGCACGGCCGGGCTGACGTCGCCTCCCTCGGCTCAGGATTTCACTGCACTCACATGGATAGCCCTTTTCCCGATTTCGAGCCGCAACCGTGCCGCTCGAGGTCCCCCTGGCCGGAGAGCGCGACGTGCACCGCGCCCACCGCCCCGCCGGTGCCGGACGCGCCGCACCCCCGCCGGTAGGCTCACCTCACGGCGCAGCGTGGCGTCACGTCGACCTGTCCCGAATGCAGAACGAGGAGCAACGACCGTGGCAACGATCGAGGCCGTCGGCGCCCGCGAGATCTTGGACTCGCGTGGCAACCCCACCGTCGAGGTGGAGGTGGCGCTGGACGACGGCACCCTGGCCCGCGCCGCCGTCCCCAGCGGCGCCAGCACCGGCGCCTTCGAGGCGGTCGAGCTCCGTGACGGCGCCGACCGCTACTCGGGCAAGGGTGTCGAGAAGGCCGTGCTGGCCGTGCTCGACGAGATCGGCCCGGAGCTGCTGGGCTACGAGGCCGCCGAGCAGCGGCTGGTGGACCAGGCGATGATCGACCTGGACGGCACGCCCAACAAGGCCCGCCTGGGTGCCAACGCGATCCTCGGCGTCTCACTCGCCGTGGCCCGCGCCGCGGCCGACTCGGCCGAGCTGCCGCTGTTCCGCTACGTCGGCGGCCCGAACGCGCACGTGCTGCCGGTGCCGATGATGAACATCCTCAACGGCGGCGCCCACGCCGACAGCAACGTCGACATCCAGGAGTTCATGATCGCGCCGATCGGCGCGGGGACCTTCCGGGAGGCGCTGCGCTGGGGTGCGGAGGTCTACCACGCGCTCAAGTCGGTGCTGAAGAGCCAGGGCCTGGCCACGGGCCTGGGTGACGAGGGCGGCTTCGCCCCCAGCCTGCCCAGCAACCGCGACGCGCTCGACCTCATCGGGACGGCCGTGGAGAAGGCCGGGTTCACCCTCGGAACCGACATCGCGCTGGCGCTCGACGTCGCCGCCACCGAGTTCTTCGACAACGGCTCCTACCGCTTCGAGGGTGGCCAGAAGAGCGCCGACGAGCTGGTGCAGTACTACGCCGGCCTGGTCGACGCCTACCCGCTGGTCTCCATCGAGGACCCGCTGTCCGAGGAGGACTGGGCCGGCTGGAAGGCCATGACCGACAGCCTCGGCTCGCGCGTGCAGATCGTCGGCGACGACCTGTTCGTCACCAACCCCGAGCGGCTCGGCCGCGGCATCGCCGAGGGCACCGCGAACGCCCTGCTGGTCAAGGTGAACCAGATCGGCACCCTCACCGAGACCCTCGACGCCGTCTCGCTGGCCCACCGCAACGGCTACCGCTGCATGATGAGCCACCGCTCCGGCGAGACCGAGGACACCACGATCGCCGACCTCGCCGTCGCCACCGACTGCGGCCAGATCAAGACTGGCGCCCCGGCCCGCTCGGAGCGGGTGGCCAAGTACAACCAGCTGCTGCGCATCGAGGAGGAGCTCGACGACGCCGCGCGCTACGCCGGCCGCTCCGCCTTCCCGCGCTTCAACGGCTGACGATCCGGCTGAGCCCACGAGTCGGCAAGGGACACCGCCCATGACGTCGGTCCGTCGCGGTCCCGCTCCCCGCACCGGGGAGCGGGCACCGCGACGTGGCGCTGGGCGGCGTCCGGCCGGCAGCGCGCCGCGTCCGGGCGCCGGCAAGCCCCGCGGGCGCGGGGGCGCTCGCGCGTCCGGCGCCGGCAGCAACCTCACCGGGCGGGCCGCCGTCCTGGCCGTCGTGGTCTGCGCGCTGGCGCTCACCCTCGCCTACCCGCTGCGCTCCTACCTCGCCCAGCGCGGGGAGATCGCCGACGCCCGCCAGCAGGTGGCGGCCAAGCAGGCCGAGGTCGCCGACCTGCAGCGCCAGCTCGACCGCTGGCAGGACCCTGCCTACGTCAAGGCCCAGGCTCGCGAGCGGCTGCACTACGTCGTCCCTGGCGAGACGCAGTACGTGGTGTTGGAGCCGGACAAGGGAGGTGCCGCCGCGGGCTCGGGCGCGACCGCGGCCGCGGCGCCGGACCGGCCGTGGTTCACCACCCTGTGGGGCAGCGTGCAGGGCGCGGACCGGTCCGGTCCGGCCTCGTCGGCGCCCTCCCGGCCGGCCCCCTCGCAACCGTCACGATGACGCTGCCCGCCCCGGAGCCGCGACCGGAGGGCCCCACCCCCGCCGACGTCGCAGCCATGTCCGCCCAGCTCGGCCGTCCGCTGCGCGGCGTCCGGGCCGTGGCCCACCGCTGCCCGTGCGGGCTGCCCGACGTCGTCGAGACCGCGCCGCGGCTCGAGGACGGCACCCCGTTCCCGACCTTCTACTACCTCACCTGCCCACGTGCGGCCGCCGCGGTGAGCACCCTCGAGGCCTCGGGCCTCATGCGCGAGATGACCGAGCGGCTGGCGCAGGATCCCGAGCTGGCGCAGGCCTACGGGGCCGCGCACCGCGACTACCTGTCCCGGCGCGAGGCCGTCGGGCACGTGCCGGAGATCGCCGGGGTGAGTGCTGGTGGCATGCCCGAGCGGGTGAAGTGCCTGCACGTGCTGGTCGCGCACGCCCTCGCCGCCGGACCCGGGGTCAACCCGCTCGGCGACGAGGCGGTGGCCGCGCTGCCGGAGTGGTGGGCCGCCGGACCCTGCGTGGACGTCGAGCCGGCGCATTCCGAGCAGCAGTCCGACGAGCAGTAGGAGATACCAGTGCCGCGTGTGGCCGCCGTCGACTGCGGCACCAACTCGATCCGCCTGCTAGTGGCCGACGTCGACCCAGCGGCTGGCACGCTGGCCGACCTCGACCGCCGGATGACGATCGTGCGGCTGGGCCAGGGGGTCGACCGCACCGGCAGGCTGGCCTCGGAGGCGCTGGAGCGCACCTTCGCCGCCTGCCGGGACTACGCCAAGGTGGTCCAGGAGCTCGGCGCCGAGCAGATCCGCTTCGTGGCCACGTCCGCCTCCCGCGACGCGGAGAACCGCGACGAGTTCGTGGCCGGCGTGCGCGAGATCCTCGGCGTCGAGCCGGAGGTGGTGACCGGCGAGGAGGAGGCGAACCTCTCCTTCACCGGGGCCACCCGGGAGCTGGCCGGCGGGGACGCGACCGGGTCCGAGGACGAGACGCCCTACCTGGTCGTGGACATCGGCGGCGGCTCCACCGAGTTCGTGCTCGGCAGCACCGACGTCGAGGCGGCCCGCTCGGTCGACGTCGGCTGCGTCCGGATGACCGAGCGACACCTGCGCTCCGACCCGCCGTCGGAGACCGAGATCTCCGCGGCGCGCAAGGACATCGACGCCGCCATCGACCGCGCGGCGGAGGTCGTGCCGCTCGAGCGGGCCCGCACCCTGGTCGGCCTGGCCGGCTCGGTCACCACCGTCGCCGCCATGGCCCTGGACCTGTCCGAGTACGACTCCGAGCGCATCCACCGCTCCCGGATCAGCGCCGACCAGGTGCACGACGTCGCCGCCCGGCTGCTCGCCATGACCCGCGAGCAGCGCGCCGCGCTGCCGTTCATGCACCCCGGCCGCGTCGACGTCATCGGCGCCGGCGCCCTGGTGCTCGCCACCATCGTCGAGCGCACCGGCGCCGCCGAGGTCGTCGTCAGCGAGCACGACATCCTCGACGGCATCGCGTGGTCCCTCGCCTGACCCCCCGCCGCCCGGCATGAGGTGGGGGTGGGTAGGGACGGGGCGGGGGACGGGTGCGATTGCGGGGGCAACCATGGCGTGGGAGGTTGATCAGGTCAGCGACGACGTGCCGCACGTGCGTGCGGTCCCCTACCTGCAGGAGTTCGAGCCCGTGGGCGAGATGGTCACCTTCCCCAGCAACGGCGGCACCTGCGAGGGCTACCTCGCGGTCCCCGAGTCCGGCAGCGGTCCGGGCGTGATCGTCATCCAGGAGTGGTGGGGCCTGGTCGGTCACATCAAGGAGGTCGCCGACCGGTTCGCGCAGGAGGGCTTCGTCGCCCTGGCACCGGACTTCTACCACGGCGCGAAGACCGACGAGCCGGACGAGGCGATGCGCCTGCTCATGAGCCTGGCGATGGACCAGGCCGCCAAGGACATCGACGGCGCCGCCCGCTTCCTCGCTGAGCGCGACGAGGTCACCGGCTCGGGCATCGGCACCGTCGGCTACTGCATGGGCGGCTCGCTGGCCCTGTGGAGCGCCACCCTCGCCCCCAACGTCGTCGCCGCGGTCGGCTTCTACCCGGCGGTCCCGTGGGACCGGATGAGCCCCACCTGGGACAACTACCAGGGCAAGTCGGCGATGATCCACTGCACCGAGGAGGACGGCACCTCCCAGGCCCCCGGCATCCAGGCCGCCTGGACCGCCATCCAGGGCGCCGGCGGCGACGTCGAGGTCTTCGACTACGCCGGCACCCACCACGCCTTCTTCAACGACCAGCGCCCCGAGGTCTACGACGCCGACGCCGCGCAGCAGGCGTGGGAGCGCACCCTCGGCCTGTTCCGCAGCCGGCTCACGGTCTGACCTCACCGTCCGACCAGAGAACGAGCACGACCTGAGCACGCAGCCCGAGCCGTCGGTGTCCGACCCCGCCTCCCCGGTGGCGCCGGGCACCGGCTGGCCGGACGACCCGGCGAGCCCGACCACGCCGGTGGCGCACGGCGCCGCCGACGTCGTCGGGCTCGCGGCGTCCGCGCCGGACCTGGCCGAGCTCGACGCCCGGGTCTCGGTCTGCCGGGCCTGCCCGCGGCTGGTGGAGTGGCGCGAGCGGGTGGCGGTGGAGAAGCGCCGCTCGTTCGCCGAGCAGCGCTACTGGGGCCGGCCCATCGCCGGCTGGGGCGACCCGGAGCCGCGCGTGCTGATCATCGGCCTGGCGCCGGCCGCACACGGCGGCAACCGCACCGGGCGGATCTTCACCGGCGACCGCAGCGGCGACTGGCTGTTCGCCGCCCTGCACCGGGTGGGCCTGGCGGCTCAGCCGACCTCCACCCGCGCCGGCGACGGCCAGCGCCTGCTGGGCACCCGGATGCTCGCCGCGGTCCGCTGCGCCCCGCCGGCCAACGCCCCGACCCCGCAGGAGCGCGACACCTGCGCGCCGTGGATGGACGCCGAGGTCCGGGCGGTCCTGCCCTCGGTCCGGTCCGTGGTCGCGCTGGGCGCCTTCGCCTGGCAGGCCGCGCTCGGCACGCTGGGCCGGGCCGGCCTGGAGATCCCGCGGCCCCGCCCCGCCTTCGGCCACGGGGCCGAGGTCCACCTGGGCAGCGCGCTGCTGGTCGGCTCCTTCCATCCCAGCCAGCAGAACACCTTCACCGGCCGGCTCACCGAGCCGATGCTCGACGCCGTGCTCGCCCGCGCGGCGCAGCACGCCGGCCTGCGCTGAGCGATCGGCCCCAGCGCAGCCCGCCGCTCGGCACCGTGTCCAGCACCGTGTCCAGCACCGTGTCCAGGCCGCGAGACCGCCGGAGGCGTGGCTGCGCGGATCGGTGGAACAGTGAAGGTATGACGACCACTGCGCCCGTCACCCAGCAGCCCACCCTCCCGCCCCCGCTGCACGGCGGCGGCGACCGCCCCCGCATCCTCATCGTCGGCGGCGGCTATGTCGGCATGTACACCGCGCTGCAGCTGCAGAAGCGGCTGCGCGACGGCGAGGCCGAGGTGGTCGTCGTCGACCCGCGCTCCTACATGACCTACCAGCCCTTCCTGCCCGAGGCTGCGGCCGGCAGCCTCGAGCCGCGGCACGTCGTCGTGCCGCTGCGCCGGGTGCTCGGCGGCTGCACGGTGATCACCGGCGAGGTGTGCGGCATCGACCACGCCGCGCGCACCGCGCAGATCAGCCCGCACCAGGGCGAGGAGTACTCGATCGGCTACGACCACCTCGTCGTGGCCCTCGGGTCGGTCGCCCGCACGCTGCCGATCCCCGGCCTGGCCGAGCACGGCATCGGGTTCAAGCGCGTGGAGGAGGCGATCTTCCTGCGCAACCACGTCATCGACCAGCTCGACATCGCCGAGTCCACCGAGGACCCCGAGCTGCGCCGGCGCGCGCTCACCTTCGTCTTCGTCGGCGGCGGCTACGCCGGCGTGGAGGCCTTCGCCGAGCTGCAGGACATGGCCGTGGACGCGATCCGCCGCGAGTACTGCAGCATCGAGCCCGAGGACATGCGCTGGGTGCTGGTCGAGGCGACCGGCCGGATCCTGCCCGAGGTGGGGGAGGACATGGGCCAGTACACGCTGGACCGCATGCGCGAGCGCGGCATGGACGTGCGCCTGAACACGCTGCTCACGTCCGTCGAGGGCGGGGTGGCCGTGCTCAGCGACGGCGAGAGCCTGCCCACCAACACCCTGGTCTGGACCGCAGGCGTGAAGCCGCACCCGCTGCTGGCCGCCACCGACCTGCCCCTGGACGCCAAGGGCCGGGTCCGCGCCACCGCCTACCTCACCATCGCGGACACCGCGGACGCCTGGACGGCCGGCGACAACGCCGCCGTCCCCGACCTCACCAAGGACGACCCCGACGCCCTGTGCGGGCCGAGCGCCCAGCACGCCGTGCGCCAGGCCAAGCTGCTCGGCGACAACATCGTGCGGGCGCTGCGCGGGGTGCCGCTCAAGGAGTACCGGCACGCCTACGCCGGCTCGGTGGCCAGCCTCGGCCTGCACAAGGGCGTCGCCCAGGTCTACGGCGTCAAGCTCAAGGGTTGGCCGGCCTGGTTCATGCACCGCAGCTACCACGTGAGCCGGGTGCCCACCTTCAACCGCAAGGCGCGCGTCATCGCCGACTGGACCCTCGCGCTCTTCTTCCGCCGCGAGGTGGTGACGCTCGGCTCGCTGGCCACCCCGCGCGACGAGTTCGTCACCTTCGCCACCCCCAAGCCGGCCGACCATCCCGAGCGGGACCAGACCGGCGGTGCCCGGGCTGAGGGGTCCGCGCCGCGGCACGCCGCGCCCGAGCCCGTCGGCGCCGACCGCCCCGGCGTCGGCCAGTAGCACCGCCCACCCCTCATGCCGTGATCGAGCGGGAATGGCGAGCCTGCCTCACCATTCCTGCTTGATCACGGCGAGGGGAGGGGGCACGTCGGCCGCCGGGTCAGGACGGCGCGACGGCGTAGCGCAGCAGCAGCGAGCCGCTCGGGGTGCTGGTGCTCTCCAGCAGCCGGAGGGCGTGCGGGACGTCGTCGTCGAGGAGGCGTCGGCCGCGCCCCACGATCTGCGGCGCGACGACCAGGCGCAGCTCGTCGACCAGGCCGGCGGCCAGCAGCGACCGGGTGAGGGCGATGCTGCCGTGCAGGCCGATGTCGCCGCCCTCGCCCGCCTTGAGCTGGCGCACGAAGTCCTCGACCGGCCCGTCGATCGGCTCCGCGTTCGTCCACTGCCGGGTGAGCGGGGTGGAGGTCGCGACGTACTTGCGCACCGCGTTGATGAAGTTGGCGAAGGGCTGGTACTCGCCCTGCGGCCAGTAGACCGCCCACTCGTCGTACATCCGGCGGCCCAGCAGGACCGCGTCCTGCGTCCCGATGACCTCGGCCAGGTGGGCGTCCATCACCGGGTCGAAGTCGTGGACGAACGTCTCGGGGTCCTGGGCCACGCCGTCGAGGGACAGCAGGTGGTAGGCGACGACCGTGCGCATGCCGCCCACCCTGCCCTACCTGCCGGGAAGGCAGCAGCGGATGCGCGACACCGGGCCTGGCCGAACCCGCCGGCCGGTGTTCCCTGCAACACTGCGGTCGCACCAGGTGCGCGATCTCGATCACGGTGGTCGTGTGGCGACCCTCGGTGCTGGGTACGGGGGCGCCAGCGTTCAACAGCGAGCGCGGCACGACGGCGTTCAACAGCGAGCGCTGGATGGCGGGAGCAGAGCATGTGCCGAGTCGTCACCGGGGACCACCCCCGGTCGCTGCACGCCCCGGCGCAGGCGCGCCACCTGGTGGCGCGCACCCTCTCGAGCTGGGGCCTGTCCGAGCCCCCGCTCTCCGAGGTCCGCGAGGTCGCGGAGCTGCTCACCAGCGAGCTGGTCACCAACGCCGTGCGGCACGCGCACAGCCCCGCCCGGGTGGTCGTCGCGCTCGCCGGCGAGACCCTGGAGGTCGGGGTCAGCGACGGTGAGCACCGGGCCCGGCTGCGTCCCATCCCCGTCCCGGCCACCAGCGTGGAGGACGATCTGGCCTGGCTGCGCGGCGGCGGCCGCGGCCTGCAGCTGGTCGACGCCCTCGCCGACGAGTGGGGCGTGGCCTCGCTCGCCACCGGCAAGCAGGTCTGGTTCCGGCTCGAGGTGCCCGGGTGGCTGCACGCGGCCCACTGCGTCTGCCAGGGCGACGACGTCGACGCCGTCCGGCTCGCCTCCGGGCGCCAGGTGGTCGCCATGCCGGTCGCCTGACTGGCGCTGACCGCGACGGCGCGGTCCGCGAGCCGGACGCCGGCCGGACGCCCAGCCCTTCCCGGCTAGGCTCGCCGTCCGTGAGCCTGCTCGCCGTCACCGTCATCGGCCACGACCGTCCCGGCATCATCGCCGAGGTCACCGGCCTGCTCGCCGGGCTCGGGGGGAACCTCGAGGACTCCTCGATGACCCTGCTGCGCGGCCACTTCGCGATGACCCTCGTGGTGGCCACGCCCGCCGAGCCCGCCGACGTCGAGGCCGCCCTCGCGCCGGTGACCGCCGACGGCACGCTGCTGGTCTCGGTGCGCGAGGTGCCCGAGGAGGCCGCCGGCCCCGGGCTGGGGGAGGGCTACGTCCTCACCGTGCACGGCGCCGACCGGCCCGGCATCGTCTCCGCGATCACCCGGGTGGTCGCCGGGGCCGGCGGCAACGTCACCGACCTGACCACGCGCCTGGCCGGCGGGCTCTACCTGCTGGTGGCCGAGGTGGAGCTGCCCGTCGACGTCGACGCCGTCGCGCTGGGCGCCCGCCTGGCGGCCGCCGCGCGCGAGCTCGGCGTCGAGGCGACGCTGCGCCCGGCCGAGACCGACGTGCTCTAGTGGCCGGCACCTCCGCCCCCGAGCCGGACCCGACCTGCCCCGAGCAGAGCGCACCGGCTTCGGCCGCCGAACGCGTCCTGCTGCCGGACGGGCTGCCCGCCGGCGAGGTCCGCCCGGTCGTCACCGCACCGGCGCCGGTGCTGGCCACCCCGTCGGTGGAGGTCGACCCCACCGACCCCGAGGTGGTCCGCCTGGCCGTCGACCTGCTGGCCACCCAGCGCGTCTCGCCCGGCTGCGTGGGCCTGGCCGCGCCGCAGGTCGGGGTCGGCTGGCGGGTCTTCAGCCTCGACGTCTCGGCCCACCCCAAGACGCGCACCTGCCACGGCGCGTTCGTGATCGTCAACCCGGTGGTGCAGGAGGCGACCCGGTGGCAGAAGGGGCGGGAGGGCTGCATGTCGGTCCCGCACTTCACCGGCGACGTCAAGCGGGCCACCCGGCTGCGCCTCACCGGTGCCCTGCCCGGCAGCGGCGAGCCGGTGGAGATCGTCACCGACGCCTTCGAGGCGGTGGCGCTGCAGCACGAGGTCGACCACCTCGAGGGCAAGCTGTTCCTGGACCGGGTGGCCGGCGCCCACGCCGTCTACCCACGGCGCACCTACCTCTGACCGGCCCGCACCACCGGGCATCTGGGATGCTCGGCGGCGCCGCCCCCGTAGCCCAACGGCAGAGGCAGCCCCCTTAAAAGGGGCCCAGTGTGGGTTCGAGTCCCACCGGGGGCACCGCGACCTTCCCTCTCTGGGATCACCAGCTGCGCTCACCACCCTGCGGAGCCGCACCCGAGGCGGCTCTCACCCGTCGGGTGTCGTAGGCCCACATCGCGACCTCGACGCGGTTGCGGGCGCCGAGCTTGGTCATCAACGACGCGACGTGGGTCTTGACCGTGCTCAGGCCGACGAAGAGCTCGGTGGCGATCTCGGCGTTGGTCCGGCCCCGCGCCACCAGCGCGAGCACCTGCTCCTCGCGCTCGGTGAGCGGGTCGACGGGCTGGACCGGTGCCCCCGGCGCCTGCTCGGCGAAGGTCGCCAGCAGCCGGCGGGTGACGTTGGGCGCGATCAGGGCGTCCCCGTCGGCCGCCGCGTGGACGGCTTGCACGAGCAGTGCCGGCCCGGCGTCCTTGAGCAGGAAACCGCGGGCGCCGGCGCGCAGAGCGCCGAGGACGTACTCGTCGAGGTCGAAGGTGGTGATCACGACGACAGCCATCGGCTCCGCCACGTCCGGCCCGGCCAGGCGCCGGGTCACCTCGACCCCGTCGAGCCCGGGCATCCGGATGTCGACGAGGAGGACGTCGGGACGCAGCCGGGTCGCCAGCTCCAGCGCGGCGAGCCCGTCCGCTGCCTCCCCCACGACCTCCAGGTCGGGTTGCGCGCCGAGGATCATCACCAGGCCGGTCCGGACCAGGTCCTGGTCGTCGGCGACGAGCACCCGGATGCTCATGCCGGCGCCTGCACCGGCAGGACGGCCTCGACCAGCCAGCCGCCCTCGGGCGACGGCCCCGCCCGGAGCGAGCCGCCGAGGAGCCGAGTGCGTTCGGCCATGCCCAGCAGCCCGAACCCCCGCTCGGGGGCCGGTCCAGCCTCGGTCTGCCCGTCGTCGCTGACCCGCAGCCTCACGGCGCTGCTCTCCCGGCGCACGTCGATCTGGACGCGGGTCGCGCCCCGAGCATGTCGTAGCGCGTTGGTCAACGACTCCTGGGCGATCCGGTAGAGCGCGGCGTCGACGGGTCCTGCCAGCCGGGTCGAGAAACCGTCCACCGAGACCTCGACGGTCGGGGTCGCGTCGGCGCGCGCGAGGGCAGGCAGGTCCGCCACACCCGGCCGCGGCGCGTAGGCGACGGCCTCCTCCTCGCGCAGCACCCGCACCATGGACCTCATCTCCGCGAGCGTCCGCGACGCTTCGGACTCGATCGCGGCCAGGACCTCGGCAGCCATCTCCGGCTGGAGGCCGGCGACCACGCCGCCGGCCTGCGCCTGCACCGCGATGGCCGAGACGTGGTGGGCCACGGTGTCGTGCAGCTCGCGCGCCAGCGCCACCCGCTCCTGGTTGCGGATCTCGCGCCGCTCGCGATGCCACAGGTCCGCGCGATAGCGGAAGACGGTCGCCAGGGCCACCAGCAGCAGCAGCAGGACGCTTCCGCCGAAGACCTCGGCCCAGCCCGCGGAGGAGGCGTACATGCCCAGCGCGACGACGGCCGCCACGAACGCCGTCCCCCAGACGATCTCCCGCCCACAGCCCCACCGCACCAGGGAGTAGAGCAGGATCAGGACGGCCAGCATGGAGTAGGGGCCGAGGTCCCCGGCGTGCACGGTCAGCTGGAGGACCGAGAAGAGCCCGGCGACGCCCCACCCGACCAGGGCGGCCAGCAGGGGACGCTCCCGCCGCCAGAGCAGGGCCGGCGCCAGCGCCAGGGCCAGCACCGTCACCAGGGGCCGCCAGGCCAGGTTCGGCCGCACGATGCCCTCGACGATGCCCTCGACCAGGGCGGCGGCCGCGAAGACGCCTACCAGCAGCCGGTCGAGACGGCCGACGGGTGGGACGTCGGCAGGCCGCGGCTCGTGCCAGATGGAGCGCCGGACAGTCTCCACGGCGCCAGCCTAGGGATCGGCGCACGCCGGCGTACCCGCCGAAAGAACGAGGGAGAGGTCGTGCCAGCGGCCGATGGAACTCCAGCCTCCGGGCGGGGGTGCCGGCCGCCGGGCTCGGTGATCGTGGACCCATCCACCCTCACCACGACGACGGAGCCCGCCATGAGCACAGCTCACCCCCTCACCACGGCGACCACCAGCACCCCAGCCAGCGCTACCACCAGCACCCCCCGGTGGGAAGAGCAGCGGATGCCGGTGCGAGCCAAGCTCGCGGCAGCGTGGACGAGCTTTGTGTTCCTGTACGCCTACGTGGACATCCTCAACTTCTACAAGCCCGGCGTCCTCGGCGACATCCTCGGCGGCAAGGTCTGGGAGCTCGACATCAGCCAGACCTGGGCGTGTGCGGCGCTGACCCTCGTGGCGATCCCCATCCTGATGGTCGTGCTGTCGATGACACTGCCCGCCCGGGCGAACCGCATCACGAACCTCGTCGTCGCCTCGGTCTACGTCCCGGTCTCGGTGTTCAACGTGCTGGACGACTCCTGGCGGTCCTTCTACAGCCTCGGCCTCGTCCTGGAGCTGACCGTCCTCGCCCTCATCCTGCGGCACGCCTGGACCTGGCCCCGCACCGCATCCTCGGCGACCAGCGCGGCCAGCGCGACCAGCAGCGGATGAGACGACGTGCGTGCTCGGCCGGCGGGCTGAGACCACGAGCGGGGTGGACCCCACGCGAGGTCTGAAGCGAATTCAGCCCGTTCCCGGCATATACCTGTTCAGATGGGCTTGGGCGGGTTACGGTCCTGCGACCTTCGGTGCCCGCGCGACCGCATCCGGCCTGCGCACCTCGAGCCGCTCAGCACCTCGAGCCGGTCGGCACCTCCAACCGCTCTCAAGGAGCTACCCTCCCGTGACCCCCAAGGCCCGCTGGCCGCTCGCTGCGGCGGCGACCCTCGCCCTGTCCCTCGCCACGTTCGCCACGCCGGCCCTGGCGGCGGACGCGCCCGTGCCGGCGTCGACGACGTCCAGCACCAGCACCACCAGCACGCTGTCGTCGGCGACCCGGTTCGGCGTCGACTCGCCCGGGCGCACGCTCTTCGAGCGGGCGATCAACCCCGGCGACTACCAGTGCGCGACGACCCCGCTGGACACCTACGTCGACGACCTGATCGGCCGCTTCTCCGCGAGCGACTTCGCCCTGCTGCGCAAGTACCCGTTCATCCTGGACGTCCCCACCTACGACGCCCTGCTCTACGGCTCGGACACCGACCCGCGGTACGCGCTGCGCCCGGCCGAGGGCCGCTCGCTGCAGAACACCTTCCGCGACGTCAAGAGGTTCTGGGACATCCAGTCCGCCGACATCCAGCTGCACGCCATGCACGGCTCGGTGCTCACGGACCGGGACCGGGTCACCCGGCTGCTGCAGACCGGCCTGTTCGACCGCTACCTCGAGCGCACCGGCACCGACGTCCCGACGGCGGTCCGGGAGATCGTCCAGGGGGTCGCCGCCAGTCCCGCCCTCGACGGGGGTAACAACCCGCTGTTCACCCTCAACGCCTTCGCCTACACCGCGAAGGGGGACCCGGACCCGCTGGCGCAGGGCGTGCCGGACAAGCTGATCTTCGGTGACGGCATCCTCGACGCCCTCAAGGCGCTCGGGCTCTCCGACGTCGGCCCGCGCGCGGTGATGGGCCACGAGTTCGGCCACCACGTGCAGTTCGAGGACGACCTCTTCCAGACCACCCTCACCGACCCGGCCGAGCAGACCCGCCGGACCGAGCTGATGGCCGACGCCTTCGGCACCTACTTCACCGTGCACGCCCGGGGCCTGGCACTGAACACCCAGCGGGTGCTGCAGGTGGAGAAGTCCTTCTACGACGTCGGCGACTGCGCCTTCGACAACCCCGGCCACCACGGCACGCCCAACCAGCGGCTGCACTCCTCGCAGTGGGCGGCGGACCTGGCCAGCAGCGCGCGCCCGCAGGGGTTCATCCTGCCCTCGCTGAAGCTCGCCGACCTGTTCGAGAAGGAGCTGCCGCCGCTCGTCGCGCCGGACGCCGCCTGATCGCGCTTCCCGAGCGCTCCATCGAGGGCGTCCGACGGCCCCGCGTCCCGGCTGGGTCCGGGCCGCGGGGCCGTCGGCCTCCTGCGCGCGGCGGGAACTGTCGGCTTTACTTTCG
>JBQCHF010000058.1:0-49276 GCA_051954955.1 Motilibacteraceae bacterium | reverse complement strand
CCTGCTCGCCTGCGAAGCCGGCATCATCCCCGTCGTCCTGAACGGGGAAGGCAGGCCCATCGACGTCGGCCGCACCAGACGCCTGGCCACCCCAGATCAACGACGGCTCCTGGCCCTACGGGACAAGGGCTGCGTCGGACCCGGCTGCGACCGACCCCCGGACTGGTCCCAAGCCCACCACCTCACCCGATGGACGCTGGGCGGCGAGACCAACCTGGACGAGATGCGCCTGCTCTGCCTGTGGCACCACCACCTCGTCCACGACCAGCACTGGGACATCCGCGCCACCGCTGATGGGGGCACCGAGTGGCGCGCCCCCGCCTGGGTCGACCCCACCTGCACCTGGGTCCGCACCCGCTAGCACTCCCCGTGATCGTGAAGGGTTGATGGCTGAGTTCCGCCATCAACTCTTCACGATCACGCTTCGGAGCTCAGGACCCCAGGCGCGGCTTGGGCTCCAGCCCGGCCAGCCCGTTCCAGGCGAGGTTGACCAGATGCGCGGCGACCTCGCTCTTCTTCGGCTTGCGGGCGTCGAGCCACCACTGGCCGGTCAGGGCGACCATGCCGACCAGGGCCTGGGCGTAGAGAGGGCTGTACTTGGCCTCGAAGCCGCGGCGCTTGAACTCGCCAGCGAGCAGGTGCTCGACCTGGGAGGCGGCGTCGGAGATGAGACTGGCGAAGGAGCCCGTGGTCTCGCCCACCGGAGAGTCGCGGACCAGGATCCGGAAGCCGTCGGTCGAGCTCTCGATGTAGTCCAGCAGGGCGAGTGCGGCCTGCTCCAGCAGCGCGCGCGGGTGGGCGCCGGTGGTGAGGGCGCCGGTGATGCGGTCCAGCAGCGAGCTGATCTCGCGGTCCACGACCACCGCGTAGAGGCCTTCCTTGCCGCCGAAGTGCTCGTAGACGACCGGCTTGGAGACCCCGGCCTTGGCCGCGATCTCCTCCACGCTGGTGGCGTCGAACCCCTTCTCGGCGAACAGCGAGCGGCCGACGTCGAGCAGCTGCTCGCGCCGCTCCTTGCCGGTCATGCGCACCCGGGTCGCGGCGCGCCGGGTCGGGCTGGGTTCGCTCACCCGCTCATCCTGCCCGACCCGGGCCGCCGCATGATCCGCCAAAGGGTCAGGCCGAGACGCGGCGCGCGTCGAGCCGCTCGGCCTTGGGCCAGCGCACGTCGGTGGCCCACCCGCGCCACTCGAAGAACTCGATGATCCGGGCGCTGGAGTCGACCTGGCCGCGCAGCACGCCGTGCCGGGCGCAGGTGGGGTCAGCGTGGTGCAGGTTGTGCCAGGACTCGCCCATGGACAGCACGGCCAGCCACCACACGTTGCCGGAGCGGTCGCGGCTCTTGAACGGGCGCTCGCCCACGGCGTGGCAGATCGAGTTGATCGACCAGGTGACGTGGTGCAGCACCGCGATGCGGACCAGGCCGGCCCAGAAGAAGGCGGTCACCGCGCCCTGCCAGGACCAGGACAGCAGGCCGCCCAGCAGCGCGGGCGCGAGCAGCGACACCAGGACCAGGTAGGGGAACATGCGGGCGACGCGGACCATGTCCCGGTCGGCGAGCAGGTCCGGCGCGTACTTCTTCTGCGGGGTCTGCTCGACGTCGAAGAGCCAGCCGATGTGGGCGAACCACAGGCCCTTGAGCAGCGCCGGCACGGTCTCGCCGTAGCGCCACGGCGAGTGCGGGTCGCCGTCGCGGTCGCTGAAGGCGTGGTGCTTGCGGTGGTCGGCCACCCAGCGGATGACCGGGCCCTCGATGGCCATCGACCCCGCCACCGCCAGCGCGATGCGCAGCGTGCGGTTGGCCTTGAACGAGCCGTGGGTGAAGTAGCGGTGGAACCCGACAGTGATCCCGTGCCCGGAGATCGCGTAGAAGACGACGGCCAGGGCGACGTCGCGCCAGCCGATGCCCCAGCCCCACATCCACGGGATCGTGGCCAGCAGGGCCAGGAAGGGGATCGCGATGAACGCCCCCAACGCGAGCTGCTCCCACAGGCTCTTGCGGTCGTTGTCGCGGTAGGGGACCAGCTCGTTCGGCTGGAGCTCCTCGAGCAGTGCGCTCACACCGGTACCTCGTGTCCTTGCCGGGGGTGCTTCCTACGCGACCGTAACTTACGTTTCCGTAGCCGGGCTAGACCCTGATCGGTCCCGTCCAGGCTGCTCTCCCAGGAACCGGAGCGCACCAGTCACGTCGTCATGGCCAACGGCCCGCGGGGATCGGTCGTGCCCGCGCCCCATGCCCTACGCTCGCCGGACGGGGCGGTCCCGGGTCGTCTAAGGGCAGGACACCGACCTTTGGAGTCGGCCGTGGGGGTTCGAATCCCTCCCCGGGAGCCCCTCCCCGCCGCCGCTAGGATCAGCGTCGAGTCCCGTCCGGCAGACCCCAGTCGGTCGAGCACCCCCCGCGCCCCTAGCCAGAGGCGCACCACCCGACGTCGACGTCGAGGAGCGCCCTCAGCGTGAGCCCCACTCCCGCCGCCACCCCTCCCGCCGCTCCCCGTCCAGCAGCACAACGGCCGGCGGCGGTCGTCGTCCTCGCCGCCGGCGAGGGCACCCGGATGCGCTCGGCCACCCCCAAGGTGCTCCACCCGCTGCTCGGCCGCACCTTGGTCGGCCACGCCGTCACCGCCGCCCGCTCGCTGCAGCCCGAGCACCTCGTGGTCGTCGTCGGCCACGGCCGGGACCGGGTCACCGCGCACCTCGCCGAGGTCGACGCCGAGGCCCGCACCGTGGTGCAGGAGCAGCAGCTGGGCACCGGGCACGCCGTGGGCTGCGCGCTGGAGGCCCTGCCGCCGCTGCAGGGCACCGTGGTCGTCACCTACGGCGACGTCCCCCTGCTCACCGGGGAGACGCTGGCCGCGCTGGTGCAGGCGCACGCCGAGGGCGCCAACGCCGTCACCGTGCTCACCGCCGAGGTCGAGGACCCAACCGGCTACGGCCGGGTGCTGCGCGCGCCGGACGGCTCGGTCACCGGCATCGTCGAGCACAAGGACGCCGACGACGCCCAGCGCGCGGTGCGCGAGGTCAACTCCGGCATCTACGCCTTCGACGCCGAGGTGCTGCGCGCGGGCCTGGCCCGGCTGTCCACCGACAACGCCCAGGGTGAGCTCTACCTCACCGACGTCCTCTCCCACGCCCGCGCCGACGGTGGCCGGGTCGCCGCCCTGGTCACCGACGACGTCTGGCAGGTCGAGGGCGTCAACGACCGGGTGCAGCTGGCCCGGATGCGCGCCGAGCTCAACCGCCGGCTGGTCGATGCGGCCATGCGCTCGGGCGTCACGGTGGAGGACCCGGCCAGCACCTGGCTCGACGTCACCGTGCGGCTCGAGCGCGACGTCGTGATCCGGCCTGGCTGCCAGCTGCTCGGGGCCACCAGCGTGGCCGAGGGTGCCGTCGTCGGCCCGGACAGCACCCTCGAGGACGTCGTCGTGGGCTCCGGCGCGAGCGTGGTCCGCTCGCACTGCAACGGCGCGAGCCTCGGCGAGGGCGCCACGGTCGGCCCGTTCAGCTTCCTGCGCCCCGGTGCGGCGCTCGGCCCCGGCGCCAAGGTCGGCGCCTTCGTGGAGGTCAAGGGCTCGACCATCGGCGCCCACTCCAAGGTGCCGCACCTGTCCTACGTCGGCGACGCGCAGATCGGCGAGCACAGCAACATCGGTGCGGCCACGGTGTTCGTGAACTACGACGGCGTGCGCAAGCACCAGACGGTGGTCGGGGACCACGTGCGGGTGGGCAGCGACAGCATGATCGTCGCGCCGGTCACCATCGGGGACGGCGCCTACACCGGCGCTGGGTCGGTGATCACCAAGGACGTGCCGGCCGGCGCGCTCGCCCTCAAGGAGGGCAGCCAGCGCACGGTCGAGGGCTGGGTGGAGCGCAAGCGGCCCGGCTCGCCGGCGGCGCAGGCGGCGCGACGTGCGCGGGGTGCGGCGGACGTGGGGGAGCAGGCAGGCGTCGGGGGGCAGACCGAGGGTCAGGGCGAGGGCGAGGAGACGGGCCAGTGAGCAGCGTCATCAAGACCACCGGCGAGAAGAAGCTGATGCTCTTCTCCGGGCGCGCGCACCCGGAGCTGGCCGACGCGGTGGCCGAGGAGCTCGGCACCAGCCTCACCCCCACCGCGGCCTACGACTTCGCCAACGGCGAGATCTTCGTGCGGTTCGAGGAGTCGGTGCGCGGCTCGGACGCCTTCGTCCTCCAGAGCCACACCGCGCCGCTCAACAAGTGGATCATGGAACAGCTGATCATGATCGACGCGCTCAAGCGGGCCTCGGCCAAGCGGATCACCGTGGTCATCCCGTTCTACGGCTACGCCCGCCAGGACAAGAAGCACCGCGGTCGCGAGCCGATCTCCGCCCGTCTGATGGCCGACCTGTTCAAGACCGCGGGCGCGGACCGGCTGATGGCCGTCGACCTGCACACCGCCCAGATCCAGGGCTTCTTCGACGGCCCGGTGGACCACCTGTTCGCGCTGCCGCTGCTGGCCAACCACGTGGCCAAGCGGATCGACCGCTCCAAGATCACCATCGTCTCGCCGGACGCCGGCCGGGTGCGGGTGGCCGAGCGGTGGACCGACACCCTCAACGCGCCGCTGGCGATCATCCACAAGCGTCGCGACCCGCTGGTGGCCAACGAGGTGAAGGTCCACGAGGTCGTCGGCGAGGTCGCCGGACGGGTCTGCGTGCTGGTCGACGACATGATCGACACCGGCGGCACCATCGTGAAGGCCGCCGACGCGCTGTTCGACAACGGCGCGGCCGAGGTCATCGTCACCGCCACCCACGGCGTCTTCTCCGGTGAGGCCGTCGACCGGCTCAAGAACTCCCGGATCAGCGAGGTGGTCGTCACCGACACCCTGCCGATCGCCGAGGAGAACCGGTTCGACAAGCTCACCGTGCTCCCGATCGCCCCGCTCATCGCCCGGGCCATCCGCGAGGTCTTCGACGACGGGTCGGTCACCAGCCTGTTCGACGGGCACAGCTGAGGTCTGCCGCAGGTCCTCGCGGCCTGCTGGTGCTCCGAGCGTCGGCGGACCCGGATTGGTCGACCCGCTCGGGTGCTGGCTAGACTGCCGCAGTTGCCCGGCGAGGGAGACGCTCCGCACCGCTCGCGATGCGGCCTCCGTGATCGACGGTGGTGCGGTCCGCGCGCCCGCCTGGGTGGCCGCCGATGTCTCGGGACGCATCCCTCGTCCCGACGCCAGCACCACCGTTGTAGCGCACCAGCGCAGACTGTTCCGCCCAGATCGCCACAGGAGTTTCGCCGTGTCCGAGGTCCGCATCGCCGCCGAGCCCCGCACCGAGTTCGGCAAGGGCGCCGCCCGGCGCATCCGCCGCGCCAACAAGGTGCCCGCCGTCCTCTACGGCCACGGCACCGCCCCCCGTCACATCGCGCTGCCGGGCCACGAGCTGATGCTCGCCCTCAAGCACGCGAACGTGCTGCTCACCCTCGAGCTCGAGGGCGGCACCGAGCTGGCCCTGCCCAAGGACGTCCAGCGCGACCCGGTGAAGGGCTTCCTGGAGCACGTCGACCTCGTCGTGGTCAAGCGCGGCGAGAAGGTCGTCGTCGACCTTCCGGTCGTCACCGTCGGCGACGCGCCCTCTGGCGGCCTGCTGACCGTCGAGCACAACACCGTCCAGGTCGAGGCCGAGGCCACCCACATCCCGCAGTCGGTCGAGGTCGACCTGTCCGCGCTGGAGCTGGGCGCCCACGTCACCGCCGGCCAGCTCGCGCTGCCCGCGGGCACCACGCTGGTCACCGACCCCGAGGCGCTCGTGCTCGCGGTGTCCGCCGCGCCGACCCCCGAGGCCGAGGGCGAGGCCGCTCCCGAGGCTGCCGAGGGTGAGGAGGCCGCCGAGGCTCCCGAGGCCGCTGACGAGGGCGCCGAGGGCTGAGCCCAGCCCGCACACCGACCCAGCGCGCACGAAGGACCGGGACCCGTGGCTGCCGACGACCTCTGGCTCGTCGTCGGGCTCGGCAACCCCGGTCCTTCGTACGCCGGGAACCGGCACAACGTCGGGGCGATGGTCCTCGACGTGCTCGCCGCCCGCGCCGGCGGCCGGTTCAGCGCCCACAAGAAGGGCCGCTCCGACGTCGTCGAGGGGCGGCTGGGCGGCCCCGGCGGCCCCCGCGCCGTGCTGGCCAAGCCGCGGTCCTACATGAACGAGTCCGGCGGGCCGGTCGCCTCGCTGCGCGACTTCTACAAGCTCGAGCCGGCCCGGCTCCTCGTCGTGCACGACGAGCTGGACATCCCCTACGGCACGCTGCGGCTCAAGCTCGGCGGTGGCGACAACGGCCACAACGGCCTCAAGTCGATCCGTCGCTCGATCGGCTCGGGCGAGTACTACCGGGTCCGGTTCGGCATCGGCCGGCCGCCCGGTCGCCAGGACCCGGCCGACTTCGTGCTCAAGGACTTCAACGGCACCGAGCGCAAGGAGCTGGACTGGTTCCTCGACCGCGCCGCCGACGCCGTCGAGGCCCTGCTCACGGACGGGCTGGAGAAGGCGCAGCAGGACTACAACTCCTAGCCTGCGCAGGAGAAACTGCTTCGGCCACCCCGGGCGGCACCAGCGAGTCGAGCGGCAGCGACGGCCATCCGCGTCGCCACGACGACCTCGCCTGCCACACCTGCGTCCAGTGCCCTCCCCGGCCGGTCACCGCCGCTCCGGCGGCGCGCAGCGCGACCCCGGCCTGCAGCAGCGCGACGGCCGCAGCGGCCTTCCGCTGGGGCCAGTGCTTGCGCAGGTAGGTGCACTTGCCCCGCAGCACCATCTGCGCCTTCGCGGCCGTGCTCGACGAGGCACCGTTCTCGTGCACCGCGCCGGCGGTCGGCACGAGCAGGGGCGGGGCCCCGAGGCGGTGCGCCCGCGCGGACAGGTCGGTGTCCTCGCTGTACATGAAGAAGTCGGGGTCGAAGCCGCCCGCGGCCAGGAACTCCGCGCGGCGGAACAGCAGGAAGGCCCCGGACACGGCGGGTACCACCCGCTCGTCCTGGCGTTGCCAGCGCCCGAGCGAGCGCGGGTCCAGCCAGCGGTTGCGCGGGAAGATCGTGGACATGCCGGTGGCGAAGCACAGGTACTCGCGCAGGGACGGAAGAGCGCTGCAGCAGCCGGGGTCGACGCTCCCGTCCCGGTCGACGACCCGACCGCTGTAGAGCAGGTGCCGGGGGCGACGCCGGGCCGCGGCCACCAGCTCGCTGACGGCCCCGGGCTCCGGCCGTGCGTCCGGGTTGAGCAGGCAGACGAAGTCGCCGCCCGCCTGCTGCACGCCCAGGTTCACCGCCCGGCCGAAGCCCACGTTCTCCGTGAGCGCCACCAGCCGCGCCGGCGAGCTCGCGCGGTCGGACGTGGACCGAACCACGTCCGCGGTCCGCCCGTCGGGAGAGGCGTTGTCCACCACGAGCAGCTCGTAGGGCAGCCCGTCGGCGGCGGCGTCGGCGGTCTCGAGCGTCTGCGCGAGCAGGTCCGCGCTGTTGTAGGCGACCACCAGGATCGATACGACCGGTCCTTCTGCCGGGGGGTCGATCGGCACGGTCATGGCTGGACCGTCCGGCTGGCGTCGCGCTGCCAGGTGGTCTGCACGCCGCGCGCGCCCCGGACGGCGAGCACCAGGCGGCACCATGCGGACACCGCGGCGAACAGGGCCAGGTCGAGGCTGCGCCGGGGGTGCTGCCGGACCAGCTCGAGGACGCTGGTCGGCGCGGGCACGAAGGCTGTGGGGTGGCGCCGTCGTACCTCCGCGTTCCCCGCCTGCACCCGGATCTTCCGGCGCACCAGGTCGTCCAGGCCGGCCGGCGCCACCACGTCCACGTGGGCGTGCGGGGTCCGCAGCTTCTCGACGTCGGAGAACCGGGTGTCCAGGAAGAAGTCGTCGGCGAGGACGTCCGGCCACGCACCGAACCGGGCACGTCCCTCCCGCGACACCGCGATCGCCCCGCTCCCGTTGACCGACCGGCAGCGCAGCGCGGCAAGCTCCGACGCTCGGTAGTAGTGCCGGACGAGCCGGCTGCTGCGCCCGGTGTCGTTGCGAACGGTGGGGGCCGCGGCGAGCATTGGTGGGCGCAGCGAGCCGGCGAGCGCGACGACGTCCGCGCCGTCGATGAGCACGTCGGCGTCGAGGTAGACGCGGGGCCACGCCGAGAGCATGGAGTCCGCCACGTCGAGCGCGGCCGGCTTGGACGCCTGGGGGATCTCGACCACCCGGGCCCACGGCGCTTCCGCCCTGGCGACGTCGGCGGTGGCGTCGTCGCAGCCGTTGCAGACGACCACGACGTCGAGCCGGCCCGCCATGGCCGGCGTGGCCAGCCGGGCCAGCAGCCGGGGCAGCTGGTGCTCCTCGTCGTGGGCCGGTATGGCGACGCCGACGACCCCGTCGCTCACCCGGCCACCTCCTGCCGGACGACGGCGCTGCCGGGGCGGACCAGGTCCGGCGCGTCGTGCCCCGGTGCGGGCGGAGCGGCCAGGGAGGGGAACCAGCGGCGGAACAGCCCCAGGTACGCCACCGCCTGGTGGTCCCAGGAGAGTGCCTCGACCACCCGCTGGGCCCCGGCCCGGCCGAGCCGATCGCGCAGCGCCGGGTCGTCCACCAGCCGGACCACCGCGTCGGCGAGCGCGGCCGGAGTGCCCTCGGGGACGTACAGGGCGGCGTCCGCGCAGGTGCGGCGGGTCTCGAGCAGGTCCACCGCCACCACCGGCAGGCCGTGCGCGAGGTACTCGACCGTCTTGGCCATGGTGGACAGCTCGTTCATCGGGTTCCGCGGGTCCGGCTGCACCGCGATGCTCGCCGAGGCCAGCTCCCGGGACACCTCCGCGGGCGCCAGCCAGCCGGTGAACCGCACGACGCCGTCCAGGCCGACGGCACGGCACAGCGCCCGCAGAGCGGCCAGCTGCTCCCCGTCCCCGACCAGCACGAAGCGCACCTGCGGCCGCCGGTCGTGCACGATCGCGGCCATGCGGACGAACGCCTCGACGCCGTCCTGGCGTCCCATCACACCCAGGTAGGCGACGACCGGCGGCTCGGCACGGTGGGCCGCCTGCTCCGGCAGCTCGGCCAGCCGCGGACCGTTCCGGACCACCACGACGTCGTTCGCCTCGCGTCCGCCCCGGCCGGTCGCCACCTCCCGGAAGGACTCGTTGGTGGCGACCACGGCGTCGGCGCAGCGCAACGAGGACCGTTCCAGCACGTGGAGGAGCCGGGTGAGGGCGGGGAGCGTGCGCCCCCGCGCCTGGTAGATCTCGGGGCTAAGGTCGTGGTGGTCGAACACCACCCGGCAGCCGCGGAGGCGCAGCAACAGCATGAGCGGCGCGAAGACGTCGGGAGGGTTGCAGAACTGCACCGCGTCCACCGCCTGCCGTCGGTGCAGCCGGACCAGCGCCCGCGACACCCCCGCCACGGCGCCGGCGAACTCGACGGCGAACCCGAGCGGCCCGCTGCCCTCGACGCGCCTCCGGTAGGTGACCAGCTCGACCCCGGGGAGCCCGGGAAGGCCGGCCCGCGGCGAGGTCTCCTCGCGGGGAGAGACCACGCTCACCCGCGCTCCGGCCCGCAGCAGCGCATCGGCCTCCCGGAGCACCCGGCGGTCGCGTGCAGCCGGGATGTTGGCGACGACGATGACGACGTGCGGGCGGCCAGCCACCGCGCGTGCGTGCTCCCGCAGCCGGGGCTGCCCGTCTGCCGCCGTGCTCACCGGGTCAACGCTCACCGGGCCAACGCTCACCGGGCCACGGACCGGCCGACCAGCACGCCGAACGTGCGCAGCAGGATCGACAGGTCGAGCAGGAGAGAGCGGCGGCGGACGTAGTCGACGTCGTACGCCAGGGCGCCGTGGTAGTCGACCGCACTGCGCCCGCTGACCTGCCAGAGCCCGGTGATTCCCGGTCGCACCCGGAAGCGGAGCGCTGCCCAGCTGGGGAACATCTCCGCCTCGTACTCCAGCACCGGGCGCGGCCCCACCAGCGCCATGTCGCCCCGCACGACGTTGATCAGCTGGGGCAGCTCGTCCAGGCTGGTGCGGCGCAGGATGCGGCCCACCCAGGTGACCCGGGGGTCGCCCACCAGTTTGTAGACCCCCTGCTCGCCGCCGTCGTCGGCGTCACCGGTGAGCAGCTGAGCCACGTACTCGCGGTGGATGCTGTCGTCGTTGTCCTGCACCATCGTCCGGAACTTCAGCATCGTGAACGGCTGGCGCAGCAATCCCAGCCGTCGCTGCCGGAAGAGCACCGGACCGGGCGAGGACAGCCGCACCGCGACCGCGATCACGAGCAGCAGAGGCGTCACGAGCAGCAGCAGGATCAACGCCGCGAGCCGACCGGCTGCCCTTCGTAACGATCCTTTGAGCCGGCGTGCTTCCAGATCCAGGTCGATGGGATGCGCGCCCCAGGCGGCGCTCGTCTGCTCAGCCACGTCGTTCTCCCCCCTCGTGCTCGGCGAATGTAGAACGGCTGGACCGGTCTGTGGAGGGGCTCGCGGGGCTTCCCGATCATCTTCTACTACGGGTTGTAGGAAGATGACGCTACGTGGTCGTCGACCGAGGTCGTCATCGTCGTTCAGATGCCGCAGATCCCGTCTGATAGGCACCGCCGTGCGCCCCAGTGACGACGAGTCAGGACGAAGACCCGCAATAACAACAACAACAACACGCGCTGAGCACCTGGCGGATCACCCACAGCGACGTTCTCCGGAACGCATCGACGCCGGCGTCCTGCCGACCTAGGGTGAGGCGACGCCCGCGACTGAGCGTGACGGGCTAGGGGGACGGGACGGCAACGGAAGGGCTGCCGTGGGGAGCTCAGGGGAGTCCGGTATCACACGCCCCGCTCCCGGTCGCACATCATGTGGGGGGAAACCATGCACCTGCCGACGCGCGTGCGAGCCGCCCTGGTGACTGCTGCCCTGGTGGGAGCGGCCCTGGTGCCGGCTGTCGCGCAGGCGGCCGCGACCCCGTCGCCCACGGCGACGGCCGCGCCGGCCACCCCGGCGCAGGGGCCCGGCTCCGGCGAGCAAGGCAAGGCCAAGGGCAAGAGCAAGCCGCCGGGCGTGCAGCTGGGCGAGAAGAGCGACGAGGGGCAGACGTTGCGGGCTCCGGCCAAGCAGCTGAGCGCCACCGCGCTGACGAGTCCGAGCGCCGGCAGGCTGGCGGCCACAGCCGACCCCTGCGGTACCGGCGGCAACGCCATCGCCTGCGAGAACAACAAGCCCGGCACGCCCTCGTCCACCTGGGACGTCAGCGGTGCGGGCGACTCGGGACTGCAGGGATTCGCCACAGACATCAGCGTGAATGTCGGCGACACCGTCCACTTCAAGATCAAGGCGACGGTCGGGTACCGCATCGAGATCTACCGGCTGGGGTACTACCAGGGCAACGGCGCCCGGCTCATCACCAGCTTCACACCGCAGGTGGCTGGACCGCAGTCCCAGCCCGCCTGCAACGTCACGAACGGCACCGGGCTGATCGACTGCGGCAACTGGGCCGAGTCCGCCTCGTGGGCGGTCCCCTCGACCGCAGTCTCCGGGGTCTACCTTGCCCGGCTGGTACGCACCGACACCGGCGGCGACAGCCACGTGCCCTTCATCGTGCGCAACGACGCCGGTCACTCCGACGTCGTGTTCCAGACCAGCGACACCACCTGGGAGGCCTACAACCAGTACGGCGGAAACAGTCTGTACACCTGCACCGTGGGCTGCCCGTCTGGCAGTCCCGTGCTCTACAAGGGCGCCTCGGCGGTCTCCTACAACCGCCCCTTCAACACCCGGGCCGTGGACGGTGGCACCGACTGGCTGTTCTACGCCGAGTACCCGCTCATCCGGTTCCTCGAGCGCAACGGCTACGACGTCTCCTACATCGCCGGCGTGGACACCGACCGCAGCGGAGCGCTGCTGAAGAACCACAGGGCCTTCCTCTCGGTCGGGCACGACGAATACTGGTCCGGTGGGCAGCGGGCCAACGTGGAGGCAGCCCGCGATGCCGGCGTCAACCTCGCCTTCCTCAGCGGCAACGAGGTCTACTGGAAGACCCGCTTCACCGCGGACAGCAGCGGCAAGGCCTACCGCACGCTCGTCTGCTACAAGGAGAGCCACTACAACGCGGTGGTCGACCCGGCGGACCCGCCGACGTGGACCGGAACCTGGCGTGACGGCCGTTTCAGCCCGCCCGCTGACGGCGGTCGACCGGAGAACGGCCTCACCGGCACCATGTTCATGGCCGACCCGCCGACGAACTTCAACCTGCAGATCAGCGCGGAGTTCGCCAAGCTGCGGTTCTGGCGCAACACCGCAGTGGCCGGCTTGACCGGCACCCAGACGGCCACGCTGTCCAACAACACGCTCGGGTACGAGTTCGACAGCGACCTGGACAACGGGTTCCGGCCGGCCGGGCTCATCGACATGTCCCGGCAGGTCAAGGACATCGAGCACAAGATCCTCGACCCGTACGGCAATTCCGAGGGCGCCGGCACCGTCACCCACAGCCTCACCCTCTACAGGGCCCCGAGTGGTGCCCTGGTCTTCGGTGCCGGCACCGTGCAGTGGACGTTCGGCCTCGACACGGTCCACGACGCACCGGCCTCGGCGGAGGACCGGACCATGCAGCAGGCGACGGTCAACCTGTTCGCGGACATGGGCAGCCAACCCACTACGTTGATGGCGACGCTGACCCAGGCCACGGCTTCCACCGACACCACGGCGCCCACGGCGGTCATCACCGCCCCGACCGGCACCGTGGAGGCCGGCACCCCGGTCACGGTGAGCGGGACCGCGAGCGACACCGGCGGCGCGGTGGGTGGGGTGGAGCTCTCCTCCGACGGAGGTAGCACCTGGCACCCGGCCACTGGGACGGCGACCTGGACCTACACCTGGATCCCCACCGCGACCGGTCCGGCCACGCTCAAGGCTCGCGCCACCGACGACAGCGGCAACATCCAGGGCAGCCCCGCCACGGCCACCGTCAACGTGGTCCCGCGCTCGTGCCCGTGCACCATCTTCGGCAGCACCACACCGTCGATCCCGGACTACAACGACGCCACCGCCTACGAGCTGGGCGTCAAGTTCCGCGCCTCGGTGAGCGGCACGGTCACCGGAGTGCGTTTCTACAAGGGCACCGGGAACACCGGGACCCACACCGGCAGCCTGTGGAGCGGTGCCGGGACCCGGCTCGCCACCGGTACGTTCTCCGCGGAGACGGCGACGGGGTGGCAGACACTGACGTTCAGCACTCCGGTCGCGATCACGGCCAACACCACGTACGTGGCGTCCTATCACACCAACGCGGGTCACTACGCCATCGACGCCGCCGGGTTCGCGACCAGCGGTGTGGACGCTCCGCCGCTGTCGGCGCTGCAGGACGGGGCTGACGGCGGCAACGGGGTCTACCTCCCCGGAAGCACGAGTGGTTTCCCGAACCAGACCTACGGCTCGACCAACTACTACGTCGACATCGTCTTCCAGACCGGCACGTCCACGGTCACCCCGACCCCTACCCCGACCCCGACCACAACCACGCCGACGGCCACTCCGACGCCATCACCCACCGGCACCGGCCCCGTGACGGCGTCCCTGTGGCCGACCTCCAGCACCCCTGGCACGGCCAGCGCAGCTGACCCGAACCCGTACGAGCTCGGCACACGGTTCCGCTCGGACATCGCCGGGTTCGTGACCGGCGTGCGCTTCTACAAGGGCCCGGGCAACACGGGCACGCACACCGGCAGCCTCTGGACCACGGGAGGGACGCGTCTGGCGACGGGCACATTCAGCAACGAGACCGCCGCCGGCTGGCAGAGCCTGACCTTCACCAGTGCGGTGGCCATCACGGCGAACACCGACTACGTCGTGTCCTACCACACCGACGCGGGCAACTACGCCTTCGACGGTGGCTACTTCACGGTCCCCAGGGACGCCAATCCCCTGCACGCGCCGGCATCCTCCGCGAGCACGCCGAACGGCGTCTTCAAGGACGGCGCGAGCGGGTTCCCGAGCAGCACCTTCAACGCCGCGAACTACTGGGTGGACGTTCTGTTCACGACCAGCGGTACTGGCAGCACGCCGACACCGACCCCCACCTCGCCGACACCCACGCCGACCCCGACCGTCGCGTGCCCCTGCTCACTGCTGACCGGCGTCACCCCGGCGGTAGCCAACTCCGGTGATGTCAACAAGGTCGAGCTCGGTGTGCGCTTCACCTCGGACGTGCCCGGTCAGGTCACCGCGATCCGTTTCTACAAGGGCAGCTCGAATATCGGCACGCATACCGGAAGCCTGTGGTCTGCCACCGGGACCAGGCTGGCGACCGGCACCTTTTCCAACGAGACGGCGAGCGGTTGGCAGACGCTGACCTTCCCCACTCCGGTGCCCATCAACGCAGGTACCGCCTACGTGGCGTCGTACTTGGCCCCTAGCGGCAACTACTCCTACACCTCCTCGTACTTCACCTCCGGGCGGGACGTGTCGCCGCTGCACGCCAGCAGCCAGAACGGGGTCTTCGTCTACGGCGGTGGGTTCCCGACGAGCACCTACAACAGCACCAACTACTTCGTCGACGTGGTCGTGCAGTGACAGCGTCGGGTGGCGAGCTCGAACACCTGCAGTCGAAGACCAGCACACGAACACCCGAGGGGGATGTCATGACGCCGATCGGCGTGGCGGTCGTCGGAGCCGGCTACTGGGGCCGCAACCTGATCCGCAACTTCGCGCTCTCGCCGGACTTCGCGCTGCGGTGGGTCTGCGACCTGGAGCCGGTCCGGGCGCAGGGCGTCGTGGGGCCCTACGGCGAGGTCCGGGTGAGCGAGGACCTCGAGGAGGTGCTCGCCGACGACGCCGTGCAGGCCGTGGCGGTGGCGACCCCCGCAGACACCCACCTGAAGGTCGCGCTCACCGCGCTGGAAGCCGGCCGGCACGTGCTGGTGGAGAAGCCGCTGGCCTCCTCCCTGGCCGATGCCGAGCGGGTGGTGAAGGAGGCCGAGGAGCGCGGGCTGGTCCTCATGTGCGACCACACCTACTGCTACACGCCCGCGGTGCTGAAGATGGCCGAGCTGATCGAGAGCGGGACGCTGGGCGAGATCCAGTACGTCGACTCGGTGCGGGTCAACCTGGGGCTGGTCCAGCCGGACGTGGACGTGCTGTGGGACCTCGCGCCGCACGACCTGTCCATCCTCGACCTCGTGCTGCCGGCGGACGTCCGGCCGGAGGCGGTGTCCGCGCACGGTGCGGACCCGATCGGAGCCGGCAAGGCCTGCGTCGCCTACCTCACCTTGCAGCTGGGCGGCAGAGCCATCGCGCACACGCACGTGAACTGGCTGAGCCCGACCAAGATCCGGACGATGATCGTCGGCGGCTCCAAGCGCACCCTGGTGTGGGACGACCTGAACCCGGGCCAGCGGCTGTCGGTCTACGACCGCGGTGTCGACCTGCGCCGGCGCGCAGACCTGGGCCCGGAGGAGCGGCGGGTGGCCGCCGTCTCCTACCGGTCCGGCGACGTCGTCGCCCCCGCGCTCGCCGAACGCGAGGCCCTGCAGGGAGTCTGCGGCGAGCTGGCCGATTGCATCCGCACCGGCCGGACGCCGCGGACCGACGGCCGGTCCGGGCTGCGGGTCCTGGACGTGCTCGAGGCCGCGTCGCGCAGCCTGAGCTACCACGGGGCGATCGTGCCGCTGCGGAGGGCGTCGTGAGGGCGCTGGACCTGTCCGGCGCCCGCGCGGTGGTCACCGGCGGTGCGGGCACGATCGGCTCCGCCATCGTGGACCAGCTCGTCTCCGCCGGCGCCGGCCAGGTGGTGGTGGTGGACAACTTCGTGCGCGGGCGCAGGGAGAACCTGGACGGTGCCGTGCGCAGCGGCCGGGTTCAGGTCGTGGACGGCGACATCCGCGACCCGTCCCTGCTGGCCGACGTCTTCCGCGGCACCGACCTGGTCTTCCACCAGGCGGCGATCCGGATCACCCAGTGCGCGCAGGAGCCGCGGCTGGCCCGTGAGGTGCTGGTGGACGGCACGTTCGAGGTGCTCGACGCGGCGGTGCAGGCGCGGGTGGGCAAGGTGGTGGCGGCGTCCTCGGCCTCGGTGTACGGACTGGCCACGGTCTTCCCGACCCCCGAGGACCACCATCCCTACGCCAACGACACGTTCTACGGCGCGGCCAAGGTCTTCGACGAGGGGATGCTGCGCAGCTTCCACGCCATGTACGGGCTCGACTACGTGGCCCTGCGCTACTTCAACGTCTACGGGCCGAGGATGGACGTGCACGGCCTCTACACCGAGGTCCTGATCCGCTGGATGGACCGGATCGCGGCGGGCGAGCCCCCGCTCATCCTCGGCGACGGCTCGCAGACGATGGACTTCGTCTTCACCGAGGACGTCGCCCGGGCCAACCTGCACGCGGCCGAGGCACCGGTCACCGACGAGGTCTTCAACGTGGCCATGGGCGTGGAGACCAGCCTGCGCGAGCTGGCCGAGGCGCTGCTCCGGGTCATGGGCTCCGACCTCGAGCCGGAGTTCGGCCCGCCACGGGCGGTCAACAACGTGCGGCGCCGGCTGGCCGACGTGAGCCGCGCGCGCGAGCACCTGGGCTTCACCGCTCGGGTCGGGTTGGAGGAGGGCCTGCGCCGGCTGGTCGACTGGTGGCAGCTCGAGCGCGCCGCCACCGCCACGGAGGTGCCGGCGTGAGCCAGATCCCGGTGATGCGGCCGCTGCTCGGCGAGGAGGAGGCCGAGGCGGCGGCGGAGGCCGTCCGCTCGGGCTGGGTGGCGCAGGGCCCGCGGGTGGCCGAGTTCGAGGCCGCCTTCGCCCGCCTGGTGGGCGCCGAGCATGCCGTCGCCACGTCGTCGTGCACCACCGCGCTGCACCTGGGCCTGCTCCTGCTCGGTGTGGGCCCGGGCGACGACGTCGTCGTGCCGTCGTTCTCGTTCATCGCCACCGCCAACGCGGTGCGCTACGTGAGGGCGACACCGGTGTTCGCCGACGTCGAGGCGAGCACGGGCAACCTCAGCGCGAAGACCGTGGCGGAGGTGCTCACGCCGCGGACCCGAGCGGTGATCCTGGTGCACCAGGCAGGCATCCCGGCGGACGTCGACGAGGTCCGCGCGCTGTGCGAGCCGCGAGGCGTGCAGGTGCTCGAGGACGCCGCCTGCGCGGCCGGGTCCACCTACCACGGCCGGCCGGTGGGGGCAGGGGCCACGGTGGCCGCATGGTCGTTCCACCCGCGCAAGGTCGTCACGACCGGCGAGGGCGGGATGCTCACCACCGACGACACCGAGTGGGCCCGCCGGGCGCGGCGGCTGCGCGAGCACGGGATGAGCGTGAGCGCGGCGGAGCGGCACGCGGCGCAGGGGCCGGTGCTGGAGGAGTACCTCGAGACGGGCTTCAACTACCGGATGACCGACGTGCAGGCGGCGATCGGGCTGGTGCAGCTGCGCCGCCTGGCCGACCTGGTGGCCGAGCGCCGGCGCCTGGCCGAGCGGTACCAGCGGCGGCTCGCGGAGGTCCCCGCGGTGCGCTGCGTGCAGGATCCCCCCTACGGCACCACGAACTTCCAGTCCTTCTGGGTGCTGCTCGAGCCCGGTTACGCCACGGGACGCAACGAGCTGCTGGCCGAGCTGGCCCGCAACGGCGTCAGCGCCCGGCGCGGCATCATGGCCAGCCACCTGGAGCCCGCCTACGCCGCCCAGGCGCACGGGCCGCTGCCCGTCACCGAGCAGCTCACCGGACGGACCCTGGTCCTGCCGCTGTTCCCCGGGATGACCGAGGCCGAGCAGGACCTCGTCGTGGCCGTGCTGGAGCGCGCGGCGACGGAGCCGGCAGGCGCAGGCGCCGCGGTGCGGCCGGGGGTGGCGGCGTGGGCGCGCTGACGCCGCTGGTCCTCGTCGGCGCCGGCGGCTTCGCCCGCGAGACCGCGGAGGCGGTGCGGGCCGTCAACGACGTCTGCCCCACCTGGGAGCTGTGCGGCTTCCTCGACGACGACCCCCTCACCTGGGGACAGCAGCGGGTGGGCGTGCCCGTGCTCGGGCCGGTGTCCCTCGCGCCCGACCTCACCGACGTGCGGCTCGTGGTCTGCACCGGCAGCCCGCGGGACTACACCAGCCGTTCCCGGCTGGTCGCCTCGTTCGGGCTGCCGCCCGAGCGCTTCGCCACCGTGGTCCACCCGGCCGCCGCCGTGCCGAGGTCGGCCTCGGTGGGAGAAGGCAGCGTCCTGCTGGCCGGCACGGTGCTCACCGCCGACGTGCAGGTGGGCCGGCACGTGGCGGTAATGCCCTGCTGCGTGCTCACGCACGACGACGTCGTGTCGGACTACGTCACCCTCGGCGCCGGCGTGCGCCTCGCGGGAGGCGTGGCGCTCGCCGAGGGGTCCTACGTCGGTTCTGGCGCGCTGGTGCGCGAAGGCCGGTCGGTGGGCGCCTGGAGCCTGGTCGGCATGGGGGCCGTCGTCACGAAGGACGTACCACCAGGTGAGGTCTGGGCCGGGGTGCCCGCTCGCCACCTGCGGGCGGCGGACCTGCCGCCCGCACTCGTCACCGCATCCATGGGGGAGAGCAGATGAACGTCCCGTTCGTCGACCTGGCCGCGCAGCACCTCGAGATCGACGCCGAGGTGCGGGCCGGGTTCGACCGGGTCCTGTCGGCGACGGACTTCGTGCAGGGGCAGGCGGTGACCGCGTTCGAGCGCGAGTACGCCGACTTCTCCCAGGTCGGGCACTGCGTGGGCGTGGCCAACGGCACCGACGCCATCGAGCTGGCGCTGCGGGCGCTCGGCGTCGGCTGGGGTGACGAGGTCGTGCTGCCGGCCAACACGTTCGTGGCCACCGCCGAGGCCGTGGTGCGAGCCGGAGCCACTCCCGTGTTCGCCGACGTCGACCCCGAGCACCTGCTGGTGGACGTCGAGCAGGTGGCCGCGGCGATCGGTCCGCGCACGCGTGCGCTGCTGCCGGTGCACCTCTACGGCCAGCAGGCGCCGATGGAGGACCTCGCGGTGCTGGCGGCCGACCACGGGCTGTTCTTCGTGGAGGACGCGGCCCAGGCGCAGGGCGCGCTGCGGCACGGGATGGCCCCGGGACGCGTCGGCACGATCGCCGCGACCAGCTTCTATCCCGGCAAGAACCTCGGTGCCTACGGCGACGCGGGAGCCGTCGTCACCGACGACGCCGAGCTGGCCGACCGGGTGCGACGCATCGCCAACCACGGCAGCGCACGCAAGTACGAGCACAGCGAGCTGGGCTTCAACTCGCGGATGGACACGCTGCAGGCGGTGGTGCTGCGCGCCAAGCTGGCCCGGCTGGCGATGTGGAACGATTCCCGCCGGTCCGCCGCCAGGATCTACGACGCGCTGCTGGCCGAGGTGCCGGAGGTGCGCACCCCGCGGGTGCTGCCGGGCAACGAGCACGTCTGGCACCTCTACGTGGTCCGGGTGCCTGAGCGCGACCGGGTGCTGCACCGGCTCGCCGAGGCGGGCGTCGGCGCGGGGATCCACTACCCGGTGCCGGTTCCGCTCCAGCCGGCCTTCCGGCGCTACGCCCAGGGGCAGACCTTCCCGGTCGCCGAGGCGGCGGCCGGTCAGATCCTCTCGTTGCCGATGCACCCCCACCTGCGGCTGGAGCAGCAGCAGCACGTGGTGTCGGTGCTGACCGACGCGCTGGCCACCGTCGCCGCCTGACCCGGTGGGCACCGAGACACCTGGAGGTGAGGCATGCCCGGTCCGCTGCTGCAGCGACTAGCCGTGCTCGGGCACGGGACGGCCAGGGTCCGGCGGCCCGTGGAGCAGACCGGGAAGCCACGGGTGAGCGTCGTCGTGCCTTGCTACAACTACGGGGCCTACCTGCCGGCCTGCGTCGAGAGCGTGCTGCGCCAGCCACGGGTGGACGTCGAGGTGGTTGTGGTGGACGACGCCTCTACCGACGGCAGCGGAGAGCTGGCCGAGGCGCTCGCCCACGCGGACGACCGGGTCCGGGTGATCCGGCACCGGACGAACCAGGGCCACATCCGCACCTACAACGAGGGTCTGGCCCTGGTTCAGGGCGACTATGTCGTGCTCCTGTCCGCGGATGACCTGCTCACCGAGGGCTCGCTGGCGCGAGCGACCGACCTGATGGAGTCCGAGCCGTCGGTGGGGATGGTGTACGGCTCGGCCGTCCGGTTCTCCGGGCAGCTGCCGCCGCGGCCCCGGCTGCACGTCAGGAGCTGGACGATCTGGCAGGGATGGAGCTGGGTGGCGGAGCAGTGCCGGACCGGGCTGAACCGGATCGCCTCTCCCGAGGTCGTCCTCCGGACTGCTGTGCTCCGCGAGCTCGGTGGCTACGCCTCCGAGCTACCGCACAGCGGCGACTTCGACATGTGGCTACGAGCCGCGGCGGTCTCGGACGTCGGGCTCCTCGGTGGGGTCGACCAGGCGTTCTACCGGGTCCATCCGGAGAGCATGAGCCAGACGACCCATGCCTCGTTGCTGGTGCAGCTCGCGAGCAGAGCGGAGGCGTTCGACCATGCGCTCGCGGCACAGGGCCACCTGCACCCCGACGCAGAGGTGTTGCGCCGCGCCGCCCACCGAGCAATCGCCCTCGACGTCCTCCGGTACGCCGCGCAGGACGGTCCGGCCGCTCCCGTTCTCGGGTCTGCGGACCGGGTCGAGCTGCGGGAGCTGGCCCGTTCCCTCTCCCCGGACGTCCTCCGGATCCCCCGCGCGACCCCCCGGGGCGTGACCCTTGCGTGGGACACGTTCTGCTCCCGCATCGCGTGGCACCGCTGGCGCTGGAGTGGGGTATGAGCGCGGCGACGCCGGCGACCGGTCCGGTCGCCCGGCTCCGGCTCACGGCGACCAAGGCCGGTGTGCGTCTCGCGCTGTCCGCCCAACGATCTCCCTGGCGTCCACCTGCGTGGGTGCGTCGTGCCCTCAGCGGCAGGACGGCGCGCGCGGTGTCCCGGCTCGCCGAGGCCGCTCCCTCGCTGCCCGCCTGGGACGTGCCGCTCGGTAGCACCGGCGCCGTCACAGAGGCAGCGGGGCTACGCCCAGTCGACGGTGCTGCCGCACGCCGGAGCTCCGCCATTCCGGCACCGCGCCTGCCTGGTGTCGAAGATCAGGACGCCCTGCGGTGCGGGCTCGTCACCAGCCATCTCGACGTCGGCGGCATGGACGAGATGGTCGCCTTCCTGGCCAGGCGCTTCCCCGAGCACGGCGTCGCGGTTCAGGTACTGCACTGCCCGGACGAGCGAACCCGCGAGGTCGGGGCCAGCAACCGGCTCGCACGCGAGCTGGCCGCCGAAGGCATCCAGGTCCGCACCCTGGACGCTGACGCCCTGGACCGTTGGCTGGACCAGTGGCACCCCGACGTCCTCAGCGTGCACGGCGCGCCCACCTGGGTTCTGCGGGCAGCAGCGGCGCGCGACGTTCCGGTCGTGGAGACCCTGCACGGCATGCACTCGCTGCTGGGCGAGCAGCCCGCGACGACCGCCGCGCGCGGGCACCTGCTCGCGGCCGTCGTCGGCGTGAGCGAGCTGGTCAGCGCCGGTTATCTGCGCGCCAACCCGGGCTTCGGGCCCGACCGGGTCCACACCATTCCCAACGGCGTCAGGCTCGACGACGCGGATGCCGTCCCCAGGTCGGCCGCGCGAGCCATCCTCGGACTCGAGAACGAGCACCTCGTCGTGTCGCTGGCGCGGCACTGCCAGCAGAAGAACTCCTACGCGCTGCTCGACACCTTCGACGAGGTGGCCGCCCGGTTGCCCGACGCTCACCTGCTGGTGGCGGGCCGCCCCGACGACCCGTCGTACATGGCGCAGCTGCTCGCGCTGCGCGAGCGACTGCCGTCCCGGGAACGCATCCACGTGCGCGACCACTGCCCGGTCCCATCCGTTCTGCTGGCTGCGGCCGACCTCTTCGTGCTCGACTCGTTCTTCGAGGGTTGGTCGCTGGCGTCCATGGAGGCCCTCACTTCCGGCGTCCCCGTGGTGCTCAGCGACGTCGGGGGCGCCCGGGAGCAGGTGGGTGAGGACGGCCGGCGGGGAGTCGTGGTCGCCAACCCGCTGGGCGAGCCGACCTCGGTGAGCTGGGAGGCGATGCGTGCTGCCAAGTTCTCACGTCAAGACAACAGGGACGAACTCGCGCACGCTCTGACCGCCGTTCTAGGTGCTCGGGAGCAGTGGATGGACCGCCGCCCCGGCTTGCGGGAGGAGGCGCGGGTGCTCTTCGACGCGCGCCGCTGCGCCGCGGCGCATGCGCAGGTGCTGCGCTCGGTCGCCTGGCCACTGGTGCCGTCGGGGGACCGGAGGACCGGATGAGCGGCGCAGCGGACTCCGTCCGAGAGGTGATGCGACGGCGTGGGCGGAAGGCCGTACACATGGCCCTGGCGGCACGCAGGCGCCCACCGATGGTCCCGGTTGGCCGGATGTCGGTCCTGCCCAGGGTCTATTTCTTCACCCCCGACCATGACCGTCCTGCCGGAGGGGTGCAGGTGATGTACCGCCACGCCGACGCCCTCAACGCCGCGGGGGTCCCGGCCGCGGTCCTGCACCAGCGCCCCGGCTTCCGCTGCACCTGGTTCCCCAACGACACGGTGGTGACGGACGTCAAGCGGGCCCAGGTCTGCCCGGAGGACCTGCTGGTCGTGCCCGAGATCGACGCGGACCTGCTGCCTGGTCTGCCGCCCACGCTGCCGCACGTCGTGCTGGACCAGAGCGGACACCTGACGTGGGCGCGGCGGACGGACGCCCTGGACCGGCATTACCGATCCGCCCCCCAGCTGCGGGGAGTGGTCACGGTCTCCGAGCACTGTGTCGACCTGCTCAGCTACGCCTTTCCGACCCTTCCCGTGGCGCGCGTGCACGACGGCGTCGACACCGCCTTGTTCCACCCACCCGAGCGGCCCGCCGGCCGGCGCATCGCCTACCTCCCTCGGCGTGGCCGCGACGACGCCGTGCAGGTGCTCGCGATGCTGCGCGTACGTGGTGCGCTCGACGGATGGGAGGTCGTCGCCCTCGACGGGCTGCCGCAGGCCCGGCTCGCCGATGAGCTGCGCCGCACCAGCGTCTTCCTCACCTTTCCCTACCAGGAAGGCTTCGGCCTCCCGGCGGCCGAGGCGATGGCCTGTGGCTGCTACGTGGTCGGCTTCCACGGCTATGGCGGCCGCGAGTACCTGCTGCCCGGCTTCAGCAGTCCGATCGAGACCGGCGACACGCTCACGATGGCCCGCACCGTCGAGGCGGTGCTGCGTCGTGAGCGCGAGGAGCCGGGCTGGTGCGCGCGCCGAGGCCGGCTCGCCGCGGACCATGTGAGCACGACCTACTCGCTGGAGCGGGAGCGACGCGAGGTGCAGCAGATCTATCCGGCGTTCTGGCAGCAGGGCGCCCGTGCCGAGCCATGGCACCGATGGACTGCAGGGGGCGCGCCGTCGGCTGTGGCCGGGCGGAGGGCCCCGGCCGGCGAGGCGGACCTGGATGGGGCGGCGGAGGCGGACGGGAAGGTGTCGACGTGACGACAGCAGCGGAGCGGTCCGGGACGACGGCTGCCCCGGGTACACGGCCGGGCGACGAGGTGATCTCGCTGCGTGGGGTGACGAAGGTGTACGAGCCGACGCCCCGGTGGATGCGGCTGCTGGCCCGGACCCACATCCAGCACCCCGTACACGCGCTCAACCAGGTGGACCTCACCGTCGGTGCCGGCCAGATCTGTGCCGTGGTGGGCCCGAACGGGGCCGGGAAGACGACCCTGTTCCGCATCATCGTCGGGCTCACGACGTCGAGCGCCGGAACCGGCACCGTCTTCCGGCTGGACGTGGGCCGCGATTCCCAGCAGGTCCGCCAGGTCGTGGGATGGATGCCGGCGGAGGACCGCAGCCTGCTGATGCGAGCTACCTGCCGGGAGAACCTGTTGCTGCACGGGCGACTGCAGGGCATGCCCCGCAAGCCGCTCTCGCCCGCCGTCGACGACGTCCTGGCCACCGTGGGACTCGCGGCGCAGCGGGACGCGATCGTGGCGAGCCTGTCCGCGGGGATGAAGGCTCGACTGCGCCTGGCGCGCGCGTTGCTCCCCTCGCCCCGCGCGCTGATCCTCGACGAGCCGACGGGGGCCGTGGACCCGGTCGCCGCTCACGCCCTGCTAAGGCTGATCCAAGATCTGGTGCGCGACCGGCGGCTGGCGGTGCTCGTCTCCTCGCACCGGCTGGAGGAGATCGAGGCCCTGCACTCGCACGCACTGCTGCTGGACGGTGGACGGGTGCGCTACTCGGGCGACCTGGAGGAGCTGCGGGAGGCGTGGGACCATCCCCTGGTCGAGCTCACTCTCACCTCGGGCTCGACCGCGAGGAGCGCCGCGGAACGCTTGTCCGGCCTGGGAATCGAGGTCGACGTCGACGGCGCGGTGGTCCGGCTCCGGCCCCACCCCTGGAGCGTGGGCGACCTGATCGGGACCCTCGGTCCCTTCGCGGCCCAGCTCGAGCGGGTGCGGGAGGTGCCGCTGCCGCTGCGCGACCTCATCGCCAAGGTCTATGCAGACGGCCGGGCAGAGGAGGCGGTGCGATGACCGCGGCGCAGTCCCGCGTCGGGGCCGACACGACGACGGTGCCGGCGTCGCGGAGCAGGACCTCGAGCGTCCTGCAGACCTTCGAGGCCTACCTGCGGATCGATGTCATCGAGGACTGGATGTTCCCGGCCGGGACCGCCCTGCGGTACGTCGCTGTTCTCGTGCCGGTCCTCATGTACTTCTTCCAGGCCAAGTACCTGGGCACCCAGGAGCAGTTCGCCGCCACGCTGGTCGGCGTCAGCGTGGCCGCTGCCCTCCAGGACTCGCTGACAGGATGCCCTACCCGGATGCAGTACGCGCAGGAGCGCGGCACCCTGGAGACGTACCTCGTCGAGCCGGTGCCGTGGCGGCTCGTGCCGATCGCGATGAACGTTTGGCGCAGCATCACCGGCTTCGTCATCGCGCTGGTGATGCTGGGCCTGGGCGTGGCCCTCGGCGCGGACGTCCGGCTGGGCAACCTGCCGGCGTTCCTGGTCGTCCTGCTCCTGGGGTCGATCGCGTGCAACGCCCTGGGCATCCTGGCCGCGAGCTTCTTGGCGCTGTTCAAGCGCGGTGAGCCGATCATCGTCCTCTACGGGCTGGCGGCCTCGTTCCTCGGGGGCGCTCTGTTCCCCATCGACGTGCTGCCGCCCTGGGTCCGCTGGGCCAGCTACCTGGTTCCTCACGCCTACGTCATCAGCGCCGAGCGGCAGATCCTCGTTCCGGACGCTCCGGCAGGCGCCCTCTCGCTGCAGACCTCGCTGATCTGCCTCGTCGTGTTCTGCCTGGTGGGCGTCTGGGCCGGCATCCGGGTCTTCGACCGGTCGCTGCGCTACGCCCGCGACCTGGGCATCCTCAGCACCTGACGGACCGGGCGCTGATTGCGGGCCCCTCGGTGGTGGGTAGCGAGCGACCGTGCGCCAGCCTCGCGCCCTGCGACGCCTGCGTTCTGTCACCCCGTACGGGTGTCAGGGGTGCTTGCCGGTGCGGCGCACCAGCATCCGGCTCGCGCCCCCAGCGGGACTCCTTCTCTGCCCGGGTGGAGAGATGGTGCAGCAGAGGCAGGCCTGCATCAGACAGCAGTGATCGTCGGGCAGGTCGGGCACGTGCGGCCCTACCTCGCCAACCGCGCCTACGACACCGGGCTCCCGTCCGTGTACCTGTTAGCCCGTGAGTACCCGAACGAGCCGCCCATCGCTCCCACCTGCCAGGTCCGGTTGAAGACGTTGCCGATGGCCCGCACGTCGCTGGCCGTCTCGTTGCTGAGCCCGAAGCTCGACCGCGTCGGGCCGGCGGTGGTGCCGAGCAGCAGGTTGTCCTCGAGCAGGACGTCGCTGATCGGTCCGTCCGCTCCTCTTGTCTGCAGGAAGACGGCGTCGTTGTTGCCCGCTTCGATCCGGTTGTGCCGCAGGACCGAATGGGCGCCGGTGGCCAGCTGCACCCCGTCGGAGTGCGCCGGGGAGTCGGTGACGAGGTCGTGGATCCAGCTGTCCGCAACGGTGGTACCACCGTCGAGGCGGATGCCGTCCTGGGTGTGGTGAATGTCCGCTCGGAGGATGCGGTTACCGCTCGCGCTGCCACCGCTGTAGATGGCCGTGGCCAGCGAGGGGTCCGACCCGCTGCGCCCGCCCCCGACCTCGACGTCCTCCAGCACGCTGTGCGTCCACAGGGTCACGATCCAGTCCCGCTCGCCGACACCCCGGACCCGGCAGTTGCGCACCCTCACGCCGTCCGCCGCCAGGATGAGCGACCCCTCGATGTCGAGCCCCGACACCACCGTCCCGGGGGTCGTGACCCGGTAGTCGCCGGACACCGATCGCAGAGGTACCCCCGGCCTCACGCCCGTCGTCGCCGGGCCCGGCCAGGCTGCCGTCCCGGTGGCCGGTGCGGAGGGTGCCGGACCGGTGTCTCTGCGTCCCTCCCGTACGGTGCAGCCGGCCAGCAGGGTGACGGCCAGGGCCAGGGCGGTCGCCGCGCGAACCGGGGGCACGGACCCACGCTAGGCCAGCGGGTCTGGCCCGTCCGGAAGATTCCAGTCCTGGCTCGATGGGAGAACGAGGATGACGAACGAGGACGGCTGATGAGGACGGCCGACGAGAACGCCGAGGGGGCGGCTCCTGGGAGCCGCCCCCTCCACGCCGGGCCCGTTGCTCGAGCCGGGCGCTCCAGCCGGTTACTTGACCGCGCTGCCGTCGGTGTAGGTGTTCCCGGAGAAGCTGACGAAGCTGCCGCCGGTCGCACCGACCTGCCACGTGCGGTTGAACACGTTGTTGGTCAGGCTGACGTTGCTGGCGGTCTCGTTGCTCACGCCGTAGCTGGACAGCGCGCTGCCGGAGGTGGTGCCCAGCAGCAGGTTGCCGTCGATGGTGACGTTGTGGATCTGCGGGTCGCCGCCGGTGGTCTGCAGGAAGATCGAGTCGTTGTTGCCGCCCTCGATCGTGTTGTGACGCACCACGTCGTTGTCGCCCTGGGTGGCCTGGATGCCGTCCGAGTGCGCGCCGCCGCCGTAGTTCAGCTGGTGGATCCAGCTGTCCTGCAGCGTCGTGCCGCCGTCGAGGCGCACGCCGTCCTGAGTGTGGTGCATGTTGACCCGGATGATCTTGTTGCCGCTGGTGTTGCCGCCGGAGTAGATGGCGGTGGCCAGCGACCAGTCGGTCCCCGAGGCGCCGCCGCCGATCTCGACGTCCTGCAGCGTGCTGTGCGTGGCCAGGCTCACGACCCAGCTGGGCTCACCGATGCCCCGCACCCGCGTGTTCTTCACCGTCACGTTGTCGGCCGCGATGACGAGCGAGCCCTCGATGTCCAGCCCGCTGATCACCGCTCCCGGGGTGGTGACGCGGTAGTTCCCGGACACCTTGGTCAGCGTCGTTCCGGCCGGAACGCCGGTGTTGGTGGCTCCCGGCCAGGTGCTGCCCGAGGACGCTGTGGGCGAGCTGGTGGCGGTCGCGGTGGGGCTGGCCGAGGCCGTCGGGCTGCTGCTCGCGGTGGGCGAGGTCGTCGGGGCCGCAGTGGGCGACGTGGTCGGCGACGAGGTCGGGGAAGCGGTCGGCCTCGACGTCGAGGTCGTGGACGAGGCCTGGAACAGCACGTCCACCCAGTAGTTGGCGGCCTGGTACGTCCCGGTGGGGAAGCCCCCGGAGCCGTACCGGAAGAGCGCGTTGGGAGCGGTGCTCGTGCTCGCGGGGGCGTGCAGGACGCCGTTGTCCCGGGTGGAGCTGAAGTACCCGCTGGTGAAGGCGTAGTGCCCGCTCGGGGCGTGGTAGGACGCCACGTACGTCGTGTTCGCCGTGATGGTGACCGGGGTGGCGAAGACGAGGGTCTGCCAGCCCGAGCTGGTCTCGGCGGTGAAGGTGCCGGTGGCCAGGCGCGTGCCGCTGCTGCTCCACAGGCTGCCGGTGTGCGTCCCGGTGTTGCCCGCGCCCTTGTAGAAGCGGATGCCGGTCACCCGGCCGGCCACGTCGGACCGGAACCGGACTCCGAGCTCGACGGAGCCACTGTCGTTGGCGCTCGTGGTGCCCGGCACGATGCTGGTCGCCCACAGGGAGCTGGTGCCGGACGTCGTCTGCGCCGTCACGCTCGGCGTGACGGTGGTCGAGGCGTTCTTCCAGCTGTGGTGCACCGGGGCGGCGTCGGCCGCGCCGGTCGCGGCGACGCCGATCGGGACGACGAGGGCACCGGCGGCGAGCAGGGTGACGAGCGGGCGCCGACGTCCTTGCGTCACCAGCTTCTCACGCTTCGTAGTCGTCGAGGGCATGCGGAATTCCTTGCTGTGGGGAGACATGGCGGGCCACCTGGAATCGCCCGTGTCCTATGGAACCCGGGCATAGCCCCGAGGCACGGTTGCGGATTGGAGCCGGGCGACTACGGATGGTCGACAAGAAGCATCGGCGTTCGCCGGTCCGAACTTCTCCTGCGATCGGCACGGCGAATCGCTGCTGTCCCCGTGACCGCGGTCGGGGTCTGCTGTCACGGCCGCGCTCACGCGGGGGGCGTGAGTGGGCACTGGGAGGGGTTCGTGCTGCCGCGCCGACTCGTCGAGCCACTGCGCCGTCAGTGGCGACTTCACCTGCTCCGCCAGGCGATTCCTGCCACGGCGGAGGACGACCTGCGTCCCTGCCTGGTCCTGTCGCCGCACCCGGACGACGAGGTGCTCGGCGCGGGCAGCACGATCCTGCGGCGCGCCCTGCGCGGCACCCGGGTGACTGTGGTGCATGTCTCCCTGGGCGAGCGCTCGCACCCGGGCGTGCCGCCGCGACAACTGGCGGCGGTCCGGCGGGACGAGGCGGTGCGGGCCGCGGGACTGATGGGCGTCGACGACGTCCGCTTCCTGGAGCTGCCCGACGGCAGCCTGCACGAGCACCTCGTGGAGCTCGTGCGGACGGTCGTGAGCCTGCTGCGCGAGCTCCGGCCCGTCGACCTGATCGCTCCGGCGCCGGGCGAGAGCCACCCCGACCACGAGGCCGTCGCGGAGGCGGTCCGACAGGCCGTCGGAGAGTCAGTTGTCCCGGTGCGGCTGCTCGACTTTTACGTCTGGTACTGGTCGCACTGGCCCTGGCAGCATCCGGGACGGCACGGTGCGAATCCCCTTGCGGCGCTTCGACAGGAGCTCACCCGTCCCGTCCTCGTCGTCGACGGGCGGCCGGTCCGGGAGCACAAGCTCGACGCGCTGGCCGCCTACAGCTCCCAGACGGGTGCCGGCGGGGCAGGGCTACCGGCGGAGGTCCTCGCGCGGGCCGCCGACGACTACGAGCTCCTGGGCCTGGCCCGGCTCAACGTCGTCCCCGTCGCCCCCGCGGTCCGGCCTGAGTGAGCGACGCGCGAGCTGCAGGAAGCCTGCCCACAGCGCGACGCTGAGCAGGAGGAGCATGCCCACCGCCCGGGTGCGCCGACCTCCTGTGGCCGTGGCTGGGGTGTCCAGGCCGAAGCTGGTCGCCCTGATGCGGTCCGACGGCCGGGAGCCGAGGGCCGCCTGCTGCCGGTCCGCGTCGTTCACGAGCGTGTCGACGACCGCGGCGCGGACAGCGCCGACCTCGTGGGGGTCCGGCCCGGCGACGTGGACCGCCACGGTGGGGCGGTCGTAGATGGGGACCCACTGGCTGCCCACGTTGATCAGCCGTGCGTCGAACGTGACGCCGTCCCGCTCGAGCCGCTGCCGGCCGGCGTCGGAGGACACCTCCAGCGCCGCGGTCTGTGCCACGTACTGGGCGTTCTTCGGGAACCATGTGTAGGGGTTCTCGGTCCTCGGCACCGGCGCGAGAAACACGACGGAGGCGTCGGCGGACCAGATCCGGTGCGGAGCGAGCGCCCACTGCCACGCCGCGAGCGTGGCGACGAGCCCGACGAGCCCGACCAGCCCGACGGCCGTGAGACACCGCCGTCCCCGCACCGGTCCCACCCAAAGCCCACCGTTCCCCTGGCGCACCCCACGACTGTGCCACGGCAGAGGCCAGGCAGAAGGTGGTCCGGCCGGAACCAGCGGCATTCGTCACGTACAGGAAGCACATGCTCACAGGACAAACATCGGGAGCACTGGGTGGCCCATCGTTTCCTCCGAGGTGGTGACGCCACCGGCCAGGGGCACCTAGGGTGCTGGGCATAGGCCGTTGCTCGAGGCAGGGCCCTGGGGGGTACATGTACGTCACTTCGCTCGCTGCGACCGTTCGCCGACAGTGGGTGCTCGTGGCTCTGGGCCTGGCGCTCGCCGTGGTGGCGGCGATCTTCACCTTCAGCGCCTCCCCGCCGCAGTACCAGGCGTCCCGCACCGTGCTGCTCCTCGGCCCGACCACGGTGGACCCCCGCACCGGCGACCCGCAGAACCCTTACCTCACCCTCGACTCCTCCGTGCCGGTGGCTGCGCAGGTGGTGTCCACGGCGATGATGCAGGACCAGCGCGTGGTCGACGCGCTCGCGCGGGCCGGCGTGGCCTCGGAGTACGTCGTCGCACCCGTAGGCGGGAGCGGGCCGTTCATCGCCCTCTCCGTGACCGCGCGGAGCCAGAAGGATGCTCAGCGGGGGGTCGCGGTGCTGTTCGAGCAGCTCCAGCGCCAGCTGGGGCAGGCCCAGCAGTCCGCGGGGGCTCCTAAGGGGACCTTCGTCCGGACCGTCGACGTGGCCTCAGCCAAGACCGAGGTCCTGCGCAAGCGGCAGCTGCAGAAGGCGGGAGAGGCTGCGATCGCCGTCCTCGTGCTGACGCTCGCGCTGGCGTTCTTGCGCGACACCCGCAGGACCTCGGGGCGCAGCAAGGGCTCTCGCGGCGAGCAGGGAGGCGGCCGGCGCGCTGCCCCGCGGGAGGCGCGCGAAGACGACCTGGTCGACGTCGCGCCGCGGTGACCGTCCCGGGCACCGTCTTCCGGCGGCGAGCCGAGCCGTGGCAGGAGGCGCCGGAGGAGCGAGGAGACGCCGTCACCTTCCTCACCGTTTTCGCGGTCCTCCTGCTGCTGGTGCCCTCGCGCCTTGTCTTCGCGCCCCTCGGCGGCTCCGGCTCACCGGCCCTGATGCTGGCCGTCACGGGGTTGGTCTGGTGGGGGCACGCGGTTCTCACCCGCGCTCCCGCGCTCCACCCCAGCCGGCCGGCTCGATGGGTGGCCGCGGGCTGGACGGCGGCTGTGGGGGCGTCCTACGTCGTCGCGATGTCCCGCCCCATCGACGCCGTCGAGGTCCGTGCGGCCGACCGCGGCATCCTGTCCGTCCTCGCCCTCCTCGGTGTCCTGCTCGTGGCGGCGGACGGCATCCCTACGGCCGAGCGTGCCGAACGGCTGCTGCGACGGCTGGTGGGGCTCGCCGGGGTGGTGGCCTGCGTGGCTGTGCTGCAGTTCTTCACCGGGCTGGACCTGGTGTCCTACATCCGGATCCCGGGTTTGAGCGCCGACGGCTATCTGGTCGCGATGGAGACCCGCAACGGGCTGAACCGCCCGAGCGCCACGGCCACCCATCCCATCGAGCTCGGGGTGGTGCTGGCGGTGGTTCTCCCGCTGGCCCTGCACTTCGCGCTCAGGGCCACGGCGGGTCGGCGAACCGTCCCGGTGCTGTCCGTCCTGGTCATCTCGCTCGCGGCGTTGATGTCGGTGTCCCGCTCGGCGGTGCTGGCCTCGGCGGTCGCGCTGGCGGTGTTCCTGCCTGGGCTGCCTCGCCGCCAGCGCCGGTACACCCTGCTGGCCCTGCCGCTCGTCCTGGTCGCGGTCAGACTCGCCGCGCCGGGGCTGATCGGCACGCTGCGAGGCCTCTTCACGCAGATCGGGTCGGACCCCAGCGCCGGCTCGCGCACCGGGGCCTACGACATCGTCGCGCCCTACATCTGGCAGCGTCCGCTGTTCGGCCGGGGGTTCAACACCTTCCTGCCGAGCTACCACATCCTGGACAACCAGTACCTGATGACGTTGATCGACACCGGGATCGTCGGCCTGTCGGCCCTGCTGTCGCTGTTCGTTGCGGCGTTCCTGTGCGCGGCGTCAGCCGCCACCCGGTGGCCGGTGCACTCGGAGCGTCGCGGCCTCGCGCGTGCCGTCGCGGCGGCGGTGGCGGCCGCCGCCGTCGGCTTCTTGACCTTCGACGCCCTGTCGTTCCCGATGTGCGCAGGCCTGGCCGCGCTGATGATCGGGTGCGCGTTCCGGTTGCGGCTGCTTGCGCGCGAGGAGATTCCGGACCCGGCGGGGGTGGACCGACACCTCGCGCGGGCCACCACTCCCGCTCAGGGCTGAGAGCGGGGCCGAGCAGGGTCAGGGACGGTGGCGTCCCTCTGGCGGCCCTCCCGTCGGTGGCCGTCCATGCAGTCCCCGGGCAGAGCGGCGGTAGGCCATGAGGGCGGCGCCGGTGGCCACCGCGGCCACCCCGGCTCCGGCCACGACCGCCTGCTGGCCGTCCGCCCCAGTCGCTGCGAGGTTGGGCGAGGACGGCACCTGGACGGACGACACCGCGCCCGGGGCGCCCCCGGGCTGGGCAGGGGCGCTCGCGGTCTCGGCTGCCGCGGGAGTCGCCTGCACGGCCTGCGCCAGCGGCACCGTCCACGCCGCAGCGCCCACCAGCAGGCCCGCTCGCAGGGCTTCCCGTCGGCTCAACGCGGCCGGCCATGCCCGCTCGTTCGGCTCGCTCATGTCGTCCCCCTGCTGCGCTCGTCCTGCTCGCCGATCTCACTGGTGAGCCGCGCCGTGAAGCCAGTCGTCGAAGCCCCCGTCATGATGCTTCGGCGGGAGCCGTCCAGGTGAGCACGGCAGTGGATCTGGCCCATCCTCCTATGCATGGTAGGCGAAACTCTCGCTTCCTGGTGCAGTACCTCGGACCGCGACCCACTGCTCACGCGCTGCGACGGTCGAGCTCTCGCCACCGCTACCGCTCGGCCAGGACAGCGCGCAGGTAGTCCTCCCGGCCGTGGTCGCGACCACGGCTCCTACTGTTCGTCGGAGCCGTTCGCCCCCCGTGTCCGGCCCGGGTCACGGCCTTGGCCACCACCGCCTCCCAGCTGGATAGGCTGCTCTCCCGGGTGGCGCGGGCCACCAGCCTGGCGACCGAGCTGTCGGTGCGCGCGGTGCCCACGGGGGACCAGCGGTCGACGGCCAGGACCAGACCGCCCCAGGCGGGGCCGGGACCCAGTCGTCGCAGCACCTCGGGTGGCACGGGTGTGCCGATGGCCCGGCGTCCGCGGGCGAGCACCACACCCAGCTGCGCGGCGAGGCCCGCAGGCAGCGCCTCGCGCAGCACCTCGTCCCAGTCCGGCTCGTCCCGCCGGACGACCCGGTCGAGGTCGACCAGCCACACCAGCCGAGCGGCGCCGGACAGGGCGGCGTGCAGCGCCACGTGCAGCACGGTGTCCGTGACGCCGGTGGTCGGGACGCTCCTCCCGCCCACCGGCACGAGCCGGTGAGCGGCGAACAGCGCCTCGGTGGGGAGCCGGCACCGGCTCCTGGCCGCGGAGTCGTCCACCAGGGTCCAGTGCAGGTCGACGACGCTGTCACCGCGGAGCAGGCGCAACTCGCCGGCGAGCACCTCGCGCAGGGAGGCCCAGTCGTCCTCGAAGACGCTGAAACCGTCGTCCACCAGTGCTTCCAGGGCCCGGGGGAAGTCCTCCGGTGCCACGAGGACGTCGAGGTCGACGTAGCGGCGCAGGTCCGGTCGCTCGTAGTGGTGCCCCGCGAGGACGGGCCCTTTCACGACCAGCTGGGGGACGTCGGCCGCCTCCAGGACGTCGGCGACCTGCTCGAGCTGGGCGCGCGTCCGGGTGTGGTGCACGGCTGCGCCCACCCGGGCCGCGGTGCTGCTCGGGGTGCTCGCGCCGACAGCGTGCAGGGAGAGGTCGAGCAGGCCCTCCACGCCGTGCCGCCGGGCCGCCCGCTCGAGCAGGTCGGTGCCGTGCCGATCGACGTGCTCGCGCAGCGTGGCGCCGTCGGCGCGGACCGCAGCCACCAGCGCCCGTCCCACCTCCCGACGCGAGGGCGGGCGGGCGCGGGCCACGCGTCGAGCCTAGGTGTGCAACGCCTTGCGTGCGGAGGGAACGACGTGTGCGGTGTCAGCCGGTGTTGCGCAGCCCCGCGGCCACCCCGTTGACGGCGAGCAGCAGCGCGCGGCGCAGCTCGGCGTCGACCTTGTCCACCGGGGTCTCGCGGACCCGCCGCAGCAGCGCCACCTGCAGGTAGGAGATCGGGGCGAGGTAGGCGTCGCGGACGCGGAGGGTCTGCGCCAGCACCGGGTTGGCGCCGAGCAGGTCGCGCTCGCCGGTGATGCGCAGCACCTCGGTGACCGTGCGCTCGTACTCGGTCTGGATCGAGCCGAACAAGGGGCGCAGCCGCGGCTCGACCAGCTGCTCGACGTAGTGCCGGGCCACCGAGAGGTCGGTCTTGGCCAGCGTCATCGACACGTTGGCCAGGAAGGTGCGGAAGAAGTGCCACTGCTCGTACATCTCGTCCAGCACGTCGCCGTGGCCGGCCGCCCGCGCGGCCGCCAGGCCGCTGCCCACGCCGTACCAGCCGGGCACGATCTGGCGCGACTGCGTCCAGCCGAACACCCAGGGGATGGCGCGCAGGCCGTCGATGCCGGCGCTGCTGTCGGGTCGGCGCGACGGCCGGGAGCCGAGGTGCAGGTCGCCGAGCTGCTCGACGGGCGTGGACTGGGTGAAGTACGTCGGCAGGTCCGGGTGGTCGATCAACCCGCGGTAGGCCGTGAACGCTGCGTCGGACACCTGGTCCATGACCGGGTCCCAGCGCTCGAGCGAGGCGCTGGAGGCACGCGGGCCGCGGTGCAGCACGGTGGCGCGCAACGAGGCGGCCAGGGTGAGCTCGAGGTTCTCCCGGGCCAGCGCCGGCAGCAGGTACTTGTCCGAGATGACCTCGCCCTGCTCGGTCACCTTGATCTCGCCGTCGAGCGTGCCCCACGGCTGGGCGAGGATGGCGTCGTAGGTGGGGCCGCCACCGCGGCCCACCGAGCCGCCGCGGCCGTGGAACAGACGCAGCCGCACGCCGTGGCGCAGCGCGACGTCGCGCAGCCGGCGCTGGGCCCGGTGGATCTCCCACTGCGACGTCGTGATGCCGGCGTCCTTGTTGGAGTCGGAGTAGCCGAGCATGACCTCCTGCACGTCGCCGCGCAGCGCGACCAGGCGGCGGTAGGACGGGTCGGCCAGCAGGTCCTCGAGGATGCCGTCGGCCGAGCGCAGCTCGGCCACGGTCTCCAGCAGGGGGACGAAACCGATCCGGGCCACGCCGGCGGAGAGGTCGACCAGACCGGCCTCGCGCGCCACGACGACGGCGGCCAGCAGGTCGTCTGCGCCGTGCGTCATCGACACGATGTAGGACTCGACGACGGACGGTCCGTAGCGGTCCAGCGCGTCGCGGATCGTCGTGAAGATGCCGTAGGTCTTCGCGCCGGCCCCGTCCAGCTGCGGCGGGTTCGGCGAGAGCGGCCGGCGGCCGGCCAGCTCCTTGCGCAGCAGGGCCAGGCGCTGCTCGCGGGACAGGTCCTCGTAGCGGTCGGACAGCTCGCCGAGCCGGTCGAACATCTGGGCCAGCACGTGGTGGTGCGCCGCCGAGTGCTCCCGCACGTCCATCGTGGCCAGGTGCAGGCCGAACGCCGACACGGTGCGGATGGCCCGCTCCAGCCGGCCGTGGGCGATGAGCTCGCCGCGGTGCGCGAGGAGCGAGTCGCGCATGACCAGCAGGTCGGCGAGCAGCTCCTCCGACGAGGTGTAGTCGCGGCCGGGACGGTGCGGGGCGTCGTCGGCCAGGCGGCGTCGGGTGGCGACCAGCTTGGCGCGGATGGCTGTCGCCTTGAGCCGGTAGGGCTCCTCGACGTTGAGCCGGCGGTAGCGCGGCTCGACCTCGGGCAGCGACTCCAGGTCCCGGGCCAGGCTCTCCTCCAACTCCGGGCTCACCCCGGCGATCCGGCTGGAGCTGGACAGCTCCTGGCGCAGGCCGTCGACCAGCTCGATCGCGTCGCGCAGGGCGTGGTCGTGCTGCAGGGACAGGATCTCGGCGGTGACGGCCGGAGTGACGTTGGGGTTGCCGTCGCGGTCGCCGCCGATCCAGGTGCCGAAGGAGAGCGGCTTGCCGGTGGGGGACACGTCGACCCCGACCGAGCGCAGCTGCTCGGCGAGCTCCTCGAGCACGTCCGGCACGGCCTCGGCGTAGAGCTCGTCGTAGTAGTAGAGGACGTTGCGGGCCTCGTCGCTCACGGTCGGCCGGTCCAGGCGCAGCTCGTCGCTCTGCCACAGCAGGTCGACGACCTCGGCCAGCCGCCGGTCGGTCCGTGCGCCGGCGGGGCCGTCCAGCAGGTCCGCCGCCCGGCGCAGCTTGCCCAGCACGGTCCGGCGCGCCGCCTCGGTGGGGTGGGCGGTGAAGACCGGGCGCACGGCGAGGCTGCGCACCCGTTCGGCCACCTCGTCGGCGGGCAGCCCGGAGGCCGCCACGTCCTGCACGGCCTGGGCCAGCCAGCCGCCGCTGCGGGCCCGCTCGGCGGCCAGCTCTCGGGCGCGGTGCACCTGCTCGCTGATGTTGGCCAGGTGGAAGTAGGTGGAGAAGGCGCGCACCAGACGGGTGGCGGTGGGCAGGTCGACGTCGTCCAGCAGCGCGGCCGCGGCGGCGGAGTCCTCGCGGACGAGCAGGCGGACGCGCTCGACCAGTTCGAGCAGCTCGGTGCCCTCCTGGCGCACCAGGGACTCGCCCAGGAGCGTGCCGAGGCGTCGGATGTCCGCGCGCAGGGCGGCGTGGTCGTCGACGGCAGGCGGGAGAGGTGCGGCCGTCGCGGCGACGAGGTCGGCAGGACGGGGCGTGGTGTCAGCAGTCACGGCGTGCTCCGGGGTTTCGCCAGGGTGCAGGGCCGGGACCGCGCTGTCCGTCCGAGCAGACTACCGAAGGGCCGCACCGGCCAGACAGCCGTAGCGCCGGGACAGGACGTCGGCCAGCGCCACGGCGTCCTCGTAGCGCACCCGCAGGCACTCAGCGCCGGTGGCCGCGGCCGTCACCGACCGCACGGCGCGTGCCGGGTTGCGGAAGTGGTTGAAGGACCGGGTGAGCAGGGCGTGCACCGCCTCGCCGGCGCTGGCCGGAGCCAGCTCCACCGGGCCCGGTCGCCGCTCGAGCAGCAGCACCGCGCGGACCGGGTGCGGGCCGGGCGGTGCGAGCGGGCCGTGAGCGTCCGGGGGAAGCAGCAGCTCGCGTCCGGCGGGGGGAGCCGGCAGGCCGAGCAGTGCGCACGAGCGGGCGTCCAGCGCGAGCGGGCGCGGATAGGGGCGGGTTTGGCCGGCGGAGGTCAGGCAGAGCGCCTCATCGGAGAGCAGGTGCAGCCGCGGCGGACGGCTCTGCAGGCAGGCCGTCACCAGGGTGGTCTTGCCCAGCCCGGAGACGCCGGGGAAGGCGACCGCACCGTCCCGCCCGAGGAGCACTCCCGCGTGCAGCGTCAGGTCCTCGCACCAGCGCAGCACCGTCTCGTTCAGGGCGGCGAGCAGGCCTTCGGCCTCGTCGCCGGTGGCGACCTCCACGACCTGGTCCGGTGCGGTGCCGTCGAACCAGCGGGTACGGACGCTGATACGGCCAGTTGCCACCGTCGCCGGCTCCGTCCGCAGCAGCAGCCGGGGCGCACCAGGACTGCCTGCGGCTGGCAGCAGGCCCGCCAGACGCTCCATCGCGGCGGCCGACCCCGACAGCCCGTAGGAGATGCCGAGCGCCGTCCCGCGCAGCAGGCCGATGTCGGCGGGAGCGGGCGCGGTCACGAAGCGTCGCGCGTCACGAGGAACCCGCGCTCGCACCAGTCCCGCACCAGCGGGTGGGCGTGCGCCAGCACCTCCTCGTGCGGCACCTGGTAGGTGCGGGCCAGCAGGTGCGCCGCCTCGTCCAGGTCGGTCTCACCGTCCAACAGGCGCCACAGGTCCGCGGCGGTCGGGTTGAGGACCAGGACCTCGTCGGTGCCGCGGTGCAGCAGGCAGATCTCCACGCCGAGCTCGGTCTCGAGCACGGCCTGGTGCGGTGCGAACCGGCGTCGGATGCCGCCTTGCCCGACGCCGCCGTCCACCATGACGGCGTCTTCCACGCTGCTGTCCCCCATATCCGCGGACCATAGGCGCGTTCGGCGCTCCGGGGGAGGGCTTCGGCAACACCTCCTCCGCTCGCCCCATCAGCACGAAATCCCGACAGGCGCACGCGAACGGGGCTGGACCGCAGCAACCCGGCGCCTACGGTCGAGCCATCGCCATCAGTGAGCCCTCGATTCTTGCCAGAGGGGCTGACGATCCGGCAGAAGCGGGCGACGATCGGGCCACCGGATGGCGTTCGGAACAGGGATGGGTGACGGAGGGGGAGGGATGGCGAGCATGGACGGTCTCAACGGGCTCGACGGGCCCGGTGGCGGGACACCCCGCAGCGAGCCGCTGAGCGGGCTGACCAGACGGGAGGCCCTGCGCCGGGGGGCGCTGGTGGGGAGCGCGCTGTGGATGGTGCCGGTGGCCCAGGCGGTCTCGGTCACCCCGGCCGCGGCCGACACGGCCAGCGCTCCAGGGGGCGGCGGGGGCGGCGGGGGGCGGCCGGTCACCGTGCCGCCGGGCCAGGCGGTGGGTAGGTCGGGGAGCCGGCCGAACCACGTGCCGGGACCGCACGCGCACCCGGTCCGGCGCCGGCGGAGGGTCCGGCACCGTCACGGGCGCGGCTGAGCGCACCTCGGGCCGGCGCTCAGCGGGCGGGTGGGGCGGGGCCCACCCGCGCCGCCATGAGCGGCGCGGCGAGCGGTCGTAGGCTGGGAGCACCCCGGACGCCGACGACCCGTCGCCGCGCGATCCGGGGCTCCGGTGCTGCCCGAGGAGACCCTTCGCCGTGAGCCTGTCCGGCCTGCTCGACGTCCTGCTCGACCCTGCCCGCCCCCATCGCGCGCTCGCCACCGCGGTCGAGGCCGCCCGGGCGGGTGCCCGGTCCGCGCTCGACCTCACCGCGCCCGCGCCCGCGCGCCCTTTCGTCGTCGGTGCGCTGGCCGCCGGCGCCGGCCGTCCGGTCCTGGCCGTGGTGGCCACCGGCCGGGAGTCCGAGGACCTGGTGCAGGCGCTCGGCTCCCTGCTCGGCCCGGACGCGGTGGCCGAGTTCCCGGCCTGGGAGACGCTCCCGCACGAGCGGCTGAGCCCGCGGTCGGACACGGTCGGGCGCCGCCTCGCGGTGCTGCGCCGGCTGGCCCACCCGAGCAGCGAGGACACCTCGGCGGGGCCGCTGCAGGTCGTCGTCGCCCCGGTGCGCGCGCTGCTGCAGCCGCTGGTGAAGGGCCTGGGCGACCTCGAGCCGGTGGCGCTCACCGCCGGCGGCGAGGCCGACCTGGAGGACGTCGCCCGCCGGCTGGCCGACGCCGCCTACACCCGGGTGGACCTGGTGGAGTCCCGCGGCGAGTTCGCCGTGCGCGGCGGCCTGCTCGACGTCTTCCCGCCCACCGAGGAGCACCCGCTGCGGGTGGAGTTCTGGGGCGACACGGTCGAGGAGATCCGCTACTTCAAGGTGGCCGACCAGCGCTCGCTGGAGGTGGCCGAGCACGGGCTGTGGGCGCCGCCGTGCCGCGAGCTCCTGCTCACCCCGCAGGTGCGCCAGCGGGCCCGCGACCTCGCCGTCGAGCACCCCGAGCTGGTCGACATGCTCGACAAGCTGGCCGAGGGCATGGCGGTGGAGGGCATGGAGGCCCTCGCCCCGGCCCTCGTCGACGACATGGAGCTGCTGCTCGACGTGCTGCCCGAGGGCGCCCACGTCGTGCTGTGCGACCCCGAGCGCGTGCGCACCCGCGCCGCGGACCTGGTCGCCACGAGCCAGGAGTTCCTCGAGGCCTCCTGGGCCAACGCGGCGGCCGGCAACAGCACCCCGGTCGACCTCGGAGCCGCGGCGTACCGCTCGCTCGCGGACGTACGCGGGCACGCGCTGGACCACGGGATCCCGTGGTGGGGCTTGACTCCTTTCACCGTCGACGCCGAGCTCTCCGACGACGACACCCTCACGATGGGCGCCCGCGACGTCGACGGCTACCGCGGCGACCTGCAGCGCGCCCTGTCCGACGTCAAGGGCTGGCTGGGCGAGGGCTGGCGCGTGGTCTTCGTGACCGAGGGCCACGGGCCGGCCGAGCGGACGGTGGAGCGGCTCAAGGAGGAGGGCATCGCCGCCCGCCTGGACGCCGACCTGCCGGCCGACCTGCAGCCCGGCGTGGTGCACGTCTCCACCGGCTCCCTGGACCGCGGCCTGCTGGTGGACGACCTGCGCCTGGCGGTGCTCACCGAGACCGACCTGGCCGGGCAGAAGGCCTCCACCAAGGACATGCGCCGCATGCCCAGCCGGCGGCGCAACATGGTCGACCCGCTGCAGCTCAAGCCCGGCGACCCGGTGGTGCACGAGCAGCACGGTGTCGGCCGCTACGTCGAGATGGTGCAGCGCACGGTGGCCGGCGCCACCCGCGAGTACCTCGTCATCGAGTACGCGCCCAGCAAGCGGGGCCAGCCGGGCGACCGGCTCTACGTGCCCACCGACCAGCTGGACCAGGTGACCCGCTACGTCGGCGGCGAGAGCCCGTCGCTGGACAAGATGGGCGGTGCGGACTGGACCAAGCGGAAGAACCGCGCCCGCAAGGCGGTCCGCGAGATCGCCGCCGAGCTCATCCGGCTCTACTCCGCGCGGGTGGCCGCCCCCGGTCACGCCTTCGGCCCGGACACCCCGTGGCAGCGCGAGCTCGAGGACGCCTTCCCCTACACCGAGACCCCGGACCAGCTCACCACCATCGAGGAGGTCAAGGCCGACATGGAGCGGCCGGTCCCGATGGACCGGATCGTCTGCGGCGACGTCGGCTACGGCAAGACCGAGATCGCGGTGCGCGCGGCGTTCAAGGCGGTGCAGGACGGCAAGCAGGTGGCCGTGCTGGTGCCGACCACCCTCCTGGTGCAGCAGCACTTCTCCACGTTCTCCGAGCGCTACGCCAGCTTCCCGGTGAACGTGAAGGCGCTGTCCCGGTTCCAGACCGACAAGGAGGCCGCGGAGGTCCTGAAGGGCGTCGCCGACGGCAGCGTCGACATCGTCATCGGCACCCACCGGCTGCTCTCGGCCGAGGTGCGCTTCAAGGACCTCGGCCTCGTCATCGTCGACGAGGAGCAGCGATTCGGCGTCGAGCACAAGGAATATCTCAAGCAGGTGCGGACCGCGGTGGACGTGCTCACCATGTCCGCCACCCCCATCCCGCGCACGCTCGAGATGAGCATCACCGGCATCCGCGAGATGTCGACCATCCAGACCCCGCCGGAGGAGCGCCACCCGGTGCTCACCTACGTCGGCGCCTACGACGAGAAGCAGATCGCCGCGGCCGTGCGGCGCGAGCTGCTGCGCGAGGGCCAGGTCTTCTACATCCACAACCGGGTGGAGTCGATCGACCGCGCCGCCGCACGGCTGCGCGACCTGGTGCCGGAGGCGCGCGTCGCCGTCGCGCACGGGCAGATGAACGAGCACACGCTCGAGCAGCTCATCGTCGGCTTCTGGGAGAAGGAGTACGACGTCCTGGTCTGCACCACGATCGTGGAGAGCGGCATCGACGTCTCCAACGCGAACACCCTGATCGTGGAGCGCGCCGACGTCTTCGGCCTGTCCCAGCTGCACCAGCTGCGCGGGCGCGTCGGCCGTGGACGCGAGCGGGCCTACGCCTACTTCCTCTACCCGCCGGAGAAGCCGCTCACCGAGACCGCGCACGACCGCCTGGCCACCATCGCCCAGCACACCGACCTCGGGGCCGGCATGCAGGTGGCGATGAAGGACCTGGAGATCCGCGGCGCCGGCAACCTGCTCGGCGGGGAGCAGGCCGGCCACATCGCCGACGTCGGCTTCGACCTCTACGTGCGCCTGGTGGGCGAGGCCGTGGCCGACTTCAAGGCCGGCGGCGTGCCGCAGGAGGAGGTGCTCGACGTCAAGGTCGAGCTGCCGATCGACGCCCACCTGCCGCACGACTACGTGCCGGGGGAGCGGCTGCGGCTGGAGGCCTACCGCAAGCTGGCCGCGGTCACCGACGACGCGGGGGTGGAGGAGGTGCGCGCCGAGCTCGAGGACCGCTACGGCCCCGTGCCGCCGCCGGTGGAGAACCTGCTGGAGGTGGCGCGCTTCCGGGTGCACGCCCGGCGCGCCGGCGTCGGCGAGGTCGTGCTGGCCGGGAACTCGGTGCGCTTCGCGCCCGTCGAGCTGCGGGAGAGCCAGCAGCTGCGGCTCGCCCGGCTCTACCCGCGCTCGATCGTGAAGCCCGCGGTCCGTACGATCCTGGTGCCCAGGCCGATGACGGCCCGGGTGGGGGGTCAGCCCGTGCGCGACGTGGAGCTGCTGCGGTGGTGCCGCGAGCTGCTGGACGCGGTGCTCGAGCCGGCGCCCGTCGGCTGACCGGCGCAAGACCGACCTGACACCGCACCGAAGACCGCACCGAAGACCGCAGTGATGACAGAAGTGCCCGAGACGAAGGAACTACGCGTGCCCAGCTCCCGCCTCCGCCCCCTCGCGGCCGTGGCCCTCGCCGCCGCGCTCGCTGCCGGCTCCGCCGGCTGCTCGGCCGCCGAGCAGGCCCAGCAGCGCATCGGTGCCGCGGCGGTCGTGGGCGACCAGCGGATCTCCGTCGACCGGCTGCAGACCCTCACCCAGCAGCTGCAGCAGGCCATCTCGGGCAGCACCGACACCACGACCCCCGGCGACCTGCAGCGCCAGGTGCTGACCACCCTGGTCTCCGCCCGGCTCATCGACGACGCCGCCAAGGCCAAGGGCATCACCGCCACGCCCGGCGAGGTCGACGCGCTGGTGCAGCGGTTCGCCCGCGACTTCGCCGGCCAGGAGAACGTCACCTCGCAGCTGGCCATCCGCTACCACGTGCCGCCGTCGTTCATCCGGGAGTACGCCCGGCTGGTGGTGCTGGCCGGCAAGCTCGGCCAGCAGGCCGCCCCCGGCGACCTGACCGACCCCAACGTGGCCCAGAAGCAGAACGAGGCGATCCTGCAGATCCTGCAGGAGACCGCGAAGCGGGAGGGCGTGGACGTCAGCCCGCGCTACGGCACCTGGGACCCGACCAACGCGGCGGTCCAGCAGCTGATCAGCGGCGGGCTGGCCCAGCCCGAGGGCGCCGCCACCACGCCGGCCTCCGGGCAGTAGCGGCGCGGTGAGCCCGGTGAGCGGGCAGGAGGTGCCGCGCGAGGTTCCGGCGGGCCGGGTGCTGCTGCTCGTCACCAGCCCCCGGGTCGCCCCGGGCCTGCTGTCCTGGCCGGCCTGGGGCACGGTGCACGGCGCGCTCGCCGTCCTCACCCGGGAGCCCGACCACCCGCAGCGCCCCTACCTCGAGGCCGCGGGGGCCGCCGTCACCGTCGTCGAGGGCACGCCCGCGCCGGTGCTCGCCCACGAGCTGGTGGAGTCCGCCCGCGCCGGCGACGTCGTGCTGCTGGCCGGCCCGGGCGACGACGCGGACCTGGCGCAGGCGCTGGCCGCCGAGGTCTCCCGGCGGGCCGAGCGCGGCCAGCCGGTGCCCGAGGTGGAGATGGTGCCCGGCTCCTGGGATGTGCCGGGCTCGCGGCTGCTGGACCTGGTGGCGGTCATGGACCGGTTGCGCTCGCCGGGCGGTTGCCCCTGGGACGCCGAGCAGACCCACGAGAGCCTGCTGCCGTACCTGCTCGAGGAGACCTACGAGACGGTCGAGGCGGTGGAGTCCGGCGACCGCGCGCACCTGCGCGAGGAGCTCGGCGACCTCCTGCTGCAGGTGGCCTTCCACGCCCGGGTGGCCGAGGAGCACCCCACCGAGCCGTTCTCCGTCGACGACGTCGCCGCGGGCATCGTGGAGAAGCTGGTGCGCCGGCACCCGCACGTGTTCAGTCTCGATGACAGCACTGGCGAAGAGGCCCCCACCGCCGAGCACGTGGAGGCGAGCTGGGAGGTGCTCAAGGCCGCCGAGAAGCAGCGCAGCTCGGTCCTCGAGGGTGTGCCGGTGGCACTGCCGGCGCTGACCCTGGCCGCCAAGTACCTCTCCCGCGCGAGCAAGGGCGGGGTGTCGGTGCCGGTGGGCACAGCCCCGGCCACGGTGGACGTGGCCGACGCCGACGCGCTCGGCGAGGCCCTGCTGGCGCTGGTGGCCGCCGCGCGAGAGGCCGGCGTCGACGCCGAGGCCGCCCTGCGCGGGGCGGTGCGGCGCTGGGCCGAGCGGGTGCGCGCCGCCGAGTCGGCCTGATCCGAGCGGATCCACGTCCTTCTGGGCGCAGCGCACAGGTGCCTGGTGCTCTGCGCCTCTTGTCCCTTTCGTCGATCCCCCGATAGGCATGCCCCCTGACCGGCAGCGCAGGTGCCCCGCCGGTCCGTCCGGTCGACGAAGGGGTCGCGCATGCGTCGTTCTCTGCTCACCGCCACAGGCACCGCCGTGGCAGCCGCGGCGGCCTGCGTGGCCGCGCTGCTGGCGCCGGCGAGCGCCTCAGCCGCCGCCCATCCCGCCCTCGCCCATCACACCCCCGCCCATGCCACCCAGCCGGTGCAGGACCCGTGCGTCGAGGACGCCGAGAAGGGGACCCCGTTCGCGCCGCTGACCGGCTCGGACGGGCAGGCGCTCTCGCGCACCTGGTGCGGCCGCGACGTCGACGGCTCGGTCTACCGTATCGAGGTGCCCACCAACTGGAACGGCCAGCTCGTGCTGTGGGAGCACGGCTACCGCGGCACCGACCCGACCCTCTACGTCGACGACCCCGGCTACGGGCTGCGCCAGCACTACGTGGAGCAGGGCTACGCGTGGGCGGCCAGCTCCTACTCGGCCAACGGCTACGACATCCCGGCGGCGGTCTCCTCCACGCACCGGCTCGGCACGGCCGTGTTCCACTCCCGGACCCACCTGCGACCGAAGAAGACCTTCCTGCAGGGCATCTCCATGGGCGGGCACATCATCGCCGTGCTGATGCAGCAGTACCCGAAGGCCTACGACGGGGCCGTGCCCATGTGCGGCGTGCTCGGCGGGGACTCGCTGTTCGACTACTACCTGTCGGACAACCTGGTGGCGCAGACGCTGTCGGGCCTGGACCGCTCGTACCTGCCAGGGCAGTTCACGACGGAGGAGTACAAGGCGGCCACCGCGACGATGGTGCAGCGGCTCGGCCTGCCCACGCAGAACGATCTGGTCGGCAATCTGACGACGTCCGGCCAGCAGCTCGAGCAGCTCGACACCAACCTCACCGGCGGCCCTCGCCCCGGCGCCGACGCCGCCTTCCGCCTCTGGTTCGGCCCCCTCACCGGCTACTTCCTGTTCGGCCTCTACGGCGCAGACCCGTCCGGCACCGTCGGCGGCATCGCCCCCGGGGAGGTGGCCACCAACGTCGGTACGGTCTACGACCCGAACCCCACCTTGAAGAACGGCCAGACGCTGAACGAGGCGGTGCCGCGGGTCGCGGCCGACCCTCGGTCGCGCAACGACCGCCGCAGCGCGCCGATCCCGGACACGACCGGCCGGCTGCGTGCTCCGGTGCTCTCGCTGCACGACCTCGGCGACCACTACGTGCCGTTCTCGATGGAGCAGATCTTCGCCCAGCGGGCCGCCGCCCAGGGCGACGACGACCTGTTCGTGAGCAGGGCGATCCGTGCAGCCAACCACTGCGAGTTCAGCGATTTCGAGGCGCAGCAGGCCTTCGACGACCTGACCGACTGGGTCGCGAAGCGGGACGCTGCCCACCGGCCCGACTCGGTGCCGGCGCCGGCAGGTGACGACATCCTGAATCCGGCGGCGGTGGCCGACCCCGACTTCGGGTGCCAGTTCAGCAACGGCAGTGGTGGGACGCGCGGGCTGTACGACCCGTGCCGCGTGAGTCCGTACCCGCTCTCGTTGTCGGCCGCCGCCGGACCCGCTCCGCACGGTCAACGGCGCTGGTGACGGGAGGAGCCGGGCGCTGGGCGCATCACGGCGCCTATGGGTGTCACACCCGTAGGCATAGATGCGTATGGGTGTGACACCCATGTGCGTCCCGCACGCGGGCGCCGGAGCCGCCCCGCGCTCGGCTCCCTCCGTCAACAGCCGCCTTCCACCCCGCCGGCTACCGCAGCCACCGCGCTCTGATCGGGCAGCGGCGGATGGTCAAGGGTCTCCTGGGTAGCGTGCGCCGCATGACGTCCCGCAGCGAGGCCGAACAGCCCACCCCGCAGACCGCAGCTTTCCGGGCGCTGGCCACCCGCGCCGTCGACGACCTGCTGGCGCGCGACCCGGTGGAGGCGACGTCGCTGGGGGACCACCGGCACGACGACCGACTGCCGGACTGGTCGCCGCAGGGGCTGGAGGCCGAGCGGGGCGCGGTGAGCGGGCTGCTCGCCGAGCTGGACGGCGTCGACGTCGCGGCGCTCGACGTCGCCGACGCGGTGGACGCCGAGACGCTGCGGACCCGGCTGCAGGGCCGGCAGTTCGAGCTGGACGAGCTGCGGCTGCTCGAGTGGGACCCGCTGGAGTGGAACCCGGGCACCGCCGCCTACCTGCTGCTCGCCCGTGACTTCGCGCCCCTGGCCGACCGGCTGCGCGCGCTGGCCGGCCGGCTGGCGCAGGTGCCCGAGCACCTCGACCTCGCCCGGCGCACGCTGGGGGAGATGCCGCGGGTGCACGTGGAGACCGCGATCGGCCAGTTCACCGGCACCCGCACCCTGCTCGCCGTCGAGGTCGAGCGGGCGCTGCGGGACGAGCCCGGGCTGCGCGGCGAGCTCGAGCCGGTGCGAGATCGGGCGGTGCAGGCGCTGGAGGAGCACGTCGACTGGCTGCGCCGCCGGCTGGAGGACGGCGACGGTGTGGACCGGGACCCCCGGCTCGGCCCGGAGCTGTTCGCCCGCCGGCTGGCTCTGCGTCTGGACGCGCAGAGCGACCCCGACACGCTGCTCGCCCGGGCCGAGGCCGACCTGGTGCTGCTCGAGGAGCGGATCGCCGCTGCTGCGGCGCGCGTGCGCGGCTCCGGGGAGGCCGGCCCGACCGACGTCCGCGCGGTGCTGGACGAGGTGGCCACCGCGGGCCCCGTCGACGACACCACCGTCGTCGAGCTGTGCGAGCGCGCGCTGCGGCGGACCACCGATTTCGTCCGGACCCAGGACCTGGTGACGGTGCACGACGACCCGGTCGAGGTGATCGTCATGCCGGAGATCCACCGAGGCGTCGCCGTCGCCTACTGCGACCCGCCCGGCCCGCTCGAGCAGCGCCCGCTGCCCACCTACGTCGCGGTATCGCCGACTCCAGAGGGCTGGTCGACCGAGCGGGTGCAGTCGTTCTACCGCGAGTACAACGCGCATGCGCTGCACAACCTCATGGTCCACGAGGCGATGCCGGGGCACGTGCTGCAGCTCGCGCACTCGCGTCGGTATCACGGCGCCACCCCGGTCCGTTCGGCGTTCTGGAGCGGGCCGTTCGTGGAGGGCTGGGCGGTCTACGCCGAGCGGCTGATAGCCGATGCCGGCTACGAGGGCGCAGGCTCGGCCGAGGCGCTGCGGCTGCAGCAGCTGAAGATGGCCATGCGCGCCACCATCAACACCATCCTCGACGTCCGGGTGCACTGCCACGGCATGACCGAGGCCGAGGCGATGGCGCTGATGACCGAGCGCGGGCACCAGGAGGAGGGCGAGGCTGCCGGCAAGTGGCGGCGCGCCCTGCTCACCAGCGCCCAGCTGTCCACCTACTACGTCGGCGCCACCGAGGTCTCCGACGTCGTCACGGCGCTGCGCTCGGCCAACCCGGCCATCGCCGAGCGCGAGCTGCACGACCGCGTCCTCGCCCACGGCTCGCCCTCGCCCCGGCACCTGCGCACGCTGCTGCGCCTGGGGTGACGAGCGGGTCCCGCAGAGCCGGCGGGGCCTCGCGCACGAGCCCCTCGTGGACGGCCGCTGCGGCAAGCAGCCCTAGTCGGCGCCGCGGCCGGTCAGGTCCTCCAGCTGTGCATCGCAGCTCTGCAGGGCGGCCTTCAGCGCCTTGAGGTCCATGGCCGACAGGCCGCGCAGCATCGCCTTCTCCACGGCGTCGGCGGCGACGTTCGCCCGCTGGAGGCGCCGGCTGCCGGCGGCAGTGAGCTGCGACTGAAGGACGCGCCGGTGGGCGGGGTGAGGGGTCCGGACGACCAGGCCGGCTTCCTCGAGCTCGGCCAGCAGCCGGTGGGAGCTCTGCGGCGTGACGAAGGCGCGGCGGGCCAGGTCGGCGTTGGACAGACCGGGTTCGTCGTTGACGGCGACCAGGGTCGCGTACTGGGCGACCGTGAGGTCGTGGTCCTTGAGGGCGGCGGCCAGAGCGGTGTGGAGCCGTCCCTGCACCTGCTTGAGCAGGTAGCCGATGCCGGTAGCGGTGGAGTCCATCGGAGAGCGTCCCTCGTCTATCAGAAGTGCTGATATGTTATCAGTTATGCTGAGAGATGGCCGCGGTGGCCATACCGGCGAGGAGGTTCCCATGTCCGTGATCGGTCCTGACTTCATCGCACTCCAGGTGCGCGACCCGGAAGCGTCCGCTGCCTTCTACGAAGAGCAGCTGGGCCTGGTCCGTGCCCCCGTCTCCCCGCCCGGTGCCGTCGTGTTCGCCACCGAGCCGATCGCCTTCGCGCTGAGGGAGCCGATGGTGGACCTCGACGCCGTCGACCGCCTGGGCTGGGGCGTCGCGCTGTGGCTGAAGGCCGATGACGCCCAGGGACTGCACGACCGGCTGGTGCAGGCGGGGGTGCGCATCGTGCTCGAGCCCTTCGACGGGCCGTTCGGCCGCACGTTCGCCTTCAGCGACCCGGACGGGTACATGGTGACGGTGCACGGGTGAGGCCGTCGTGGACGAGGTCCGGGTGAACCGGTCCAGGCCCCTCGTGTACTCCATGCCGTCCGCCGGACCGGACCTGGGATCCATCGCGAACCACCGCGGTGGTCCGTCGTCGAGGGTGAGGCCGACGCGCAGGTCCGAACCCTAGAACGGTGGGGGTTGGTCGGGGTCGCCCCAGCTGCTGTTCTCGCCCGTTCTCGTTGCGCCCCGGGGGTTCTTGGGCGGGTCGTCGTCGTCGGCGAGCAGTCGTGGTGGTGGTGTGCGGTATCGCCGTCCGGATCGGGTGATGATCTCCACGCTGCCGTCGTCGAGGACTTCGGAGTCCAGCAGCCCGCAGGTCTTCAAGGCGTGGTGGATGCCGCATCTCGGGCACAGGTTGTGGGTGTCGGTCTGCCCGCCGGCCTCGGGGTTCTCGTGGTCGTAGGGGACGGTGTGGTCGCCCTGGGACCAGTGGAACGGCTCGGTGCAGTGCGCGTGCACGCACCTCGGGCGGACCGCTTCCAGGTGCCGCCAGATCGCCGCGGTCGGCTTGTACTTCACCGTGGCCAGCGGGGCGCCGGTCTGGTCGGTGACCGCGACGATCCATTCCTTCGCCCGCAGGCTCACCTCGGACAG
>JBQCHF010000057.1:0-36743 GCA_051954955.1 Motilibacteraceae bacterium | reverse complement strand
CACGGCCCGCAGGTGCCGGCCCTCGACGGCCGCCACCGCGGCCTTGGTCGCCGCCGTGAGCAGCACCCGGTCGTACATCCGCAACCTGGCCGCGTCCAGACCGTTGAGCAGGTCCGCCACCCCGGTCGCGAGCGGGTTCTCGCCCGCGAACCGCAGCTGCTGCGACAGCCCCACGCACTCGCCCAGCGTGCCGGGAAGGACGTCTGTCGAGACGTCCTTCTCCTGCACCCCCGGGCCGTGAACCATGAGACGAGACTACGGACAGGGTCCGACAGTTCTCGTTCCCAGACAGGCAGAATCAGCAGCCGCCAGGTCACGAGTTAGCAAAGAATCAAAGCCGGCAATGACAACGGGGCCCGCGCGTTGCGGATCTTGATGCACGCCCACGCTCAGCCAAGGTGCACCAGGTCTCAAGATCCGCAAAAATCCGCGCCCGGCAACCAGAACCAGCCCCAAGCAAGACAGTCCGTCACCAGCCGCCTTGGAAAGGACCACAGCCAGTCCGGCGGCCGGTCACACCCACGACGATCTACATCCTCTGCATGATCACCAAGGGAGGTCACTCCGGCAGCGGCCCCCACTCCCCGTCACCAGTACGCCGCAACGGAACCGCCGCCGTCACCGCGGCGACCGGGATGGCGCCGTACACATGAGGAAACACCTCGCCAGTCCCCGGAGCCTCCTCCTCCACGAGCGGAACGCCCAACCGGTCGACCTCGATCGTCAGCAGCACCAGTGGCTCCGACACGTCGTCGTAGAAGCGCCGCAGAGTGGGGCCCACCTGAGGGGCGAACGAGCAGTGGATGAAGCCCTCCTCGTCCAACGTGCGGCCGAGGGTGGAGATGCGGTACTCGCCGGCTGCGACGGCGGCGAGCCAGTCGGCGACCAGCGCGACGTGGTGGACGTTGCTCACGGGACGACGTGCTTCCCCTCGTGGATCGCGCGGACGGTGGACACGGTGTCGGCCTGCGCGGCGGGCTTGTCCGGGCGGTGGCGCAGCACGCGGGCGAACCGCAGCGCCATGCCGGTCGGGTAGCGCGGGCTCGCCTGCACGCCGTCGAAGGCGATCTCGACGACGAGCTCGGGACGGACGTGCACGACGTGCGCGGTGCGCCGCTCCTCCAGCGCCAGCAGCGCCTCGGTCTGCCAGGCCAGCATCGCGTCGGTCAGCCCCTTGAACGTCTTGCCCAGCCTCGCGAACTGCAGCGGTCCGGAGGGAGCGCCGGGCGAGTCGTCCAGCGCCCCGAGGTGCAGGTTGGACAGGACGCCGGTCCGGCGGCCGTGCCCCCACTCGGCGGCCAGCACCACGAGGTCCAGGGTGTGCCGCGGCTTCACCTTCACCCAGGCGGCACCGCGCCGGCCGGCCTCGTAGGGGGCGTCGAGCGCCTTCACCAGCACGCCCTCGTGCCCGTGGGCCAGGGCGTCGCGGAAGGCCGTGGTGGCGACGTCGACCTCGTCCGGCGCGGGCACGACCACGCGCGGGACCCGCAGAGCTTCCGGCACGGCGCGCACCAGCGCCTCCTGCCGCACCGTGCCGGGTTCCCCGAGCAGGTCCTCGCCGTCCAGGTGCAGCACGTCGAACAGGAACGCGGTGAGCGGTGTGGACCGTCGCGCGGTCTGCACGTCCGCCCGGCTCGCGGTCCGGCTGGCCGTCTGCTGGAACGGCAGCGGCCGCCCGTCGGCGGCCAGGGCGATGGCCTCACCGTCCAGCACCACCGACCGGACCGGCAGCGCCAAGGCCGCGTCGACCAGCTCGGGCACCCGGTCGGTGACGTCGTCGAGGGTCCGGGTGAACACCCGCACGTCCCGCCCGTCCCGGTGCACCTGCACGCGGATGCCGTCGAGCTTCCACTCCACCGCGGCCGGGCCGGTGCGCTCCAGGGCGGCCGGCACGCCGTCGGCGGAGGAGGCGAGCATCGGCAGCACCGGGCGCCCCACCTCGAGGTGGAACCGGTCCAGCCCGGCCGCGCCCTCGGCCAGGGCCGCCTCGGCCACCGGCGCCAGGGCGCCGCGGAGCATCACGGCCCGCCGGACGTCGGCCAGCGGCAGCGCGGTCGCCTGCGCCAGGGCGTCGGTGACCAGACCCTCCAGCGCTCCGTGACGCAGCTCGCCAGCCACCAGCCCGGCCAGCAGCCGCTGCTCCTCGGCGGTGGCGCGCGCCATCAAGCCGACCAGCAGCTCACGCCGCCGTGCCGTGGCCCCCGCGCCGGCTATGTCCTGCGCGGCCGCGAAAGCGGCGTCCACCTCCGTCAGGGTGAGGCAGGGCTCGGCGGCCGGCGGAGGCAGGTCGCGCAGCGCCGCGTAGCCGAGCCCGGTCCGGCGCTGGCGCAGCTCCCCGGACAGGTAGGTCACGACCAGCCCAGCCTCGGCCGCACCCGCCTCGCGCAACGCGTCGGCGATCAGCCGCACCTTCGCCGTGCGGGCCGAGGTGGAGGCGAGCGCGGCGGAGGCGACGGCCAGCCGGTGGAGGAGCACGGCGCCATCCTGCCCGGGAGGCCCGGGAACGGCACGCGACGACGTCGCCCGGCCGCGTCTCCTACGACAGGTGGGAGACCATCACCGAGCAGTGCGCCTCCCGCACGGCCGCCTGACTGACCGAGCCGAGCAGCATGCCGGCGAACGCGCCGTGGCCCCGCGAGCCGACGACGAGCAGGTCGGCGCCGGCCGACGCCGCGACCAGGGCGACGACGGGGTGCTCGCGCACGAAGCGGCACTCGATCGGCACGTCCGGCCACTCGTCCGACAGCGCGTCGGTGCTCTGCTCGAGCCGGCGCCGCTCGGCGGCGTCCCAGTCCTCCAGCAGGCTCGCGTCGCCCGGCAGACCTTCGTACCAGGGCAGCACCGGGGGCACCCAGCCGCGGACCATCAGCAGCCTGGCGTCGTGGCGGTGCGCCTCGTCCGCGGCCAGGCGGGCGGCGCCGTCGGACTGCGCCGACCCGTCGTGGCCCACGACCACCAGCCGATCGTGGCCGGACCACGCGCCTCCCGGCGGTGGGAGCTCGGGCCCCTCGGCGGTGTCCTCCCCGCGGACTACGACGACGGGGCAGTGGGCGTGCCCGGCCAGGTGCAGGGCGGTGGAGCCGAGCCGCTGCAGCCCGCCGTGCCCCCGCGTCCCGCTCACCAGCAGGCACGCACCGGCGGACGCCCGCACCAGCTCGGGCACCACGGGTCCCTGCAGCAGCCGGCCGCGGACCTCCACCGGCGGGTCGCCGGCCCGGGCCCGCTCGATCTCGGCGTCGAGCAGCTCCTTGGCCGCCGGCTCGATGTCCATCGCGCTGATCAGCGGCGGGACCATCATGCTGCCGCCGTGGACCGGCAACGAGTAGACGTGCACGAGCTCGAGCGGGACCTCGCGCGTGACGGCCTCCGACACCGCCCACAGGATCGCCCGGTGCGCTCCGGGCGAGCCGTCGACGGCCACGACCACCGGACCGCTGTGGGGAGTGCTCGTCCACGCGCCGCTGCTGCTCATGACTGCGTCCCCTCACCGGACCGGACCTGGGCCGGCTCCAACCGTCGCTGCGCCGCCGTCAGCGCCCGGGTCAGCCGTTCCCTCGTCTGCGCGGCGAGCGCGAGCAGCCGCGGGTCCGGCGCGCGGCGGTCCACATGACGGGCCAGCCGCACCGGGTCGGGCACCTGCACGACGGTCCCGTGGCCGGCGCGATCGGCTCTGTCCGCGCGGACGACCACGTGCCAGGGCAGCAGCCGGCCAGCGTCCCGGTCCACCTCGAGCAGGTCGGCGGCCCGCGTGCCGTCCAGCACCTCGAGCACGACGTAGGGCTCCAGACAGCGGTGCGCGCGCACCCGCACGACGACCTGCAGGTCCACCTCCGCGGCCACGCAGAAGCCCTCGGCGGCGAGGGTGTCGCGCAGGACGGCGACCACCGCGCCGACCGGCTCCGCGACGCGCAGCACGAAGCTGCCGTTCTCGGCCAGCGGTGCAGGCGTGCCCGTCTGCGACCTGCTGGCGGGCGCACCGCTTCGAGCCATCGCGCACTCCCTCTCCCGCGGGAAGGTCCCTCGGGTCCAGCCCACGCCAGGGTCCGGGGGGAGGGACAGGGGCGAAGGTCACGGCCGGTGCACCGTGCGTCGACGGCGCACCGCTTTCGCGCCCTCCATGAGCACCAGCACGCCGAGGACGACCACGGCGGCGGCCACCGCCTCGGAGGCGTCGAGCGGGTGGGTGCCGAAGACGGACTGCAGCGGCGGCCACCACACCGCGACCCCGAGCAGCGCGGCATTCACCAGCACGGCCGCGAGCAGGAAGGGGTTGGCACCGAGCCCGTGCCACATGGGCCGGGTGGGGGAGCGCAGGCTCAGGGCCGAGACCAGCTGCAGCATCCCGAGCACGACGAACAGCATCGTTCGCCAGGCATGCCCGGTCCGGTCCGCCCAGACGGCCACCCCGAGGCAGGCGACGGTGAAGACGACCGCCAGGGCGACCAGCCGCTGCCTCAGGCCGCCGCCCAGCACCGGCTGCCCGGGCGGCCGCGGCGGGCGGCGCATCGCCCCCGCGTCGAGGGGCTCCATGCCCATCGCGACACCCGGCAGGCCGTGGGTCAGCAGGTTCACCCAGAGGATCTGCGCCGGCAGCAGCGGGACGACGAACCCGAGGAAGGGCCCGAGCAGCATCACCAGCACCTCGGTGGTGCCGCCGCCCAGTCCGTAGAGCACGAAGCGGCGGATGTTCGCGTAGACGCGGCGCCCTTCGCCGACGGCCCCGACGATGGTGGCGAAGTCGTCGTCGACCAGCACCATGTCCGCGGCCTCGCGCGCGACGTCGGTGCCCGAACGTCCCATCGCCACGCCGATGTGCGCGCTGCGCAGCGCCGGCGCGTCGTTGACGCCGTCGCCGGTCATGGCCACCACCTCGCCGTCGGCCCGCCACTGCTCGACCAGCCGCAGCTTCTGCTCGGGCCGGGTGCGCGCGAACACGTGCGCCCGCTCGATCTCCGACGGGTTGTCGGAGTGCTCCAGCTCGGGTCCGGTCAGGACGCTGCCGGGCAGGGCAGCCGAGGTCCGGTCCAGCACGCCGACCTGCTCGGCCACCGCCGCGGCCGTGTGCGGGTGGTCGCCGGTGATCATCACCGGGCGGATGCCGGCGGTGCGGCAGGCAGCCACCGCCGCGCGTGCGGCCGGGCGCGGCGGGTCGGCCAGCGCCACCAGCCCGAGCAGCTCGAGGTCGCGCTCGAGCTCCAGCCGCAGCCGGCGCTCCTGCGCCGCCCCGTCGGCGTCCGCCGAGCCGGGGACCAGGGCAGGGGAGCCGGCGCGACGGGCCGCGGCCACCGCGAGCACCCGGTCCCCGCGCGCGGCCAGCTGCCCGGCCCGCTCCCGGGCCTGAGCCACCGCCTGCTCCTGCCCCGCGGCCAGCGGCCCGCCGGAGGCGAGCACCCGCTCAGGACTGCCCCTGCACACCACGAGAATCCCGGACGGGCCGTCCGCACGACCGGTGAGGTCCTGGCGCACGGTCGTGTGCACGGTCGTCATGCGCTGAAGGTCCGCGTCGAAGGCGAGCTCGGCCTGCCGCGGCGATGCCGCGCGCACCGCCGCGACGTCGACGCCGGCCAGCTCGGCCAGCTCGAGCAGGCCCACCTCGGTCGGGTCGGCGGCACTGCCGCGGTCCGCCGTCGCCCCGGTGGGTGCGTCGTTGCACAGCACGCACGCCTCGGCCAGCCGGCGCAGGGCCGGGCTGCTCCGCCCGACCGGCTCGGCGTCCCCGGCGGCGCCGTCGACCGTTCCCAGCAGCTCGGCGCCCCCGGTGGGCGTCCAGGCCGCAGCCGGTCGCATGACGCCCTGGGTGAGGGTGCCGGTCTTGTCGCTGGCGACGAGCGTGACCGAGCCGAGCGTCTCCACCGCCGGCAGGTGCCGCACGATCGCGTGCTGACGCGCCATCCGCTGCGCGCCGAGGGCCAGCGACAGGGCCACGACCGCCGGCAGCGACTCCGGGATCGCCGCGACCGCGAGGCTCACCGCGGTGAGCGCCATGAGCTCGGGGTCCTGCCCGCGCAGCACGCCGAGCACGGCCACGAGCACGCACACGGCGACCGCCCCGAGCGCGATCTGCTGGCCGAGCCGGCCCAGCCGCTGCTGCAGCGGCGTGCGCGGCGCCGCCGTGGCGCCCACGGTCCTCGCCAGCTGCCCGATGGCGCTGGCCGGGCCGGTCGCGGTCACCTCCGCGACGAGCCGACCGCGGCGGACGACGGTCCCGGCGTGCAGCACGTCGACCTGCGCGTCCCCGCCGTCGCTGCCCCGGCGGGGGCGCCGGTCCACCGGCAGCGACTCGCCGGTCAGCACCGACTCGTCCACCTGCGCGCCCTGTCCGTCCACCGCGCGCGCGTCCGCGGGCACGACGTCCCCGGCCTCCACCACGACGAGGTCGCCGGGCGCAACGTCGGCGGCGGGCAGCACCCGCAGCACCCCGTCGCGGTAGACCTTGGCGGTCGGTGCGGCCAGGGCGGCGAGGGCCTCCATCGCCCGCTCGGCTCGGATCTCCTGCCCCGCGCCGATCGCGGAGTTGACCACGACGACCAGCAGGATCACCGCGAGGTCGCCGACCTCCCCGATGACCGCGGTCAGCACCGCGGCGGCCAGCAGCACCAGGATCATCGTGTCGAGCAGCTGGTGCCCGACGGCGCGCAGCGGCGAGGCGCGCAGCCCGTGCTCGACCACGTTCGGCCCGGTCTCGGCCAGCCTGCGGGCGGCCTCCGCCGAGCTCAGGCCGGGCGGCGTCGCAGTCGACGTGCTCGCGTCTACGCCCCCTCCGCCGCCGCTCGGCTCGGTCATCTCAGGTCCCGGTGGCCGAACCCCGCCACCGCGACCGCCACGAGGAGCGCGCTGCCCACGGCGAGCACGAGCAGGTCGGCCGCGCCCACCCCTCCGGTCACCGACCCAGTGGTCAGGTGGAACGGGGAGAACGGGGCCCAGGGCTCGAGCCAGTCGGCCAGCGGGGCCAGCGCCTGGACGAGGTAGGCCGCCAGCGCGCCGCCGGCGGCCACGCCCAGGGCGGCCGGGCGGCTGCCGGTGGAGGCGCCGACGACGAGGGCGAGCATTCCGAACAGCAGCCCGAGCAGCCCCGCTGCGGCGCACGCGGTGACGACGTCGGCAGCGGCCACCGAGAGCCCCACCAGCGGGGCTCCGACCAGCAGGGTGACCGCGAGCGTCAGGGCGACGACCAGCACGGCCACCAGGACGGCGACCGCCTTGGCCACGACCACCGCCCCCCGGCGCACCGGGGTGGCCATCAGCAGCTCGAGCGTCCCGCGCTCCTCCTCGCCGGCCACGCACTCCGCACCGCGGGCGATCCCGATCGTGATCAGAACCAGCGGCACGAAGAAGCCGAACATCTCCGTCTGCAGGTAGCCGGTGCCGGTGGTGTAGTCCGCCGCGGCGCCCAGCAGCGACTTGAGCGCCTCGGGCATCTGGTCCACGAGCTGCTGCATGCCGGCGGCCTGGTCCTCGACCGTGGGGTAGACCGACAGCTGGAACGCCGCGAGCACTGCGAGACCGAGGGACCAGCCGAGCATCCCCCTCCGGTGCTCCCTCGTCTCCTGGAGTGCTACCTCGACCGGCCCCGACAGGCCGTAGGAGGTGCTGGCCGGGCTCGTGGTCGTGCCGGTCGCACTCATGGCGCGCTCCTCGTGGCGAGCAGGTCGAGCACGATGTCCTCCAGCTCGGGCTCGTGGCTCACGACGTCGAGCAGGTCGTGCGCGGCGGCCACGCCCAGCACCTCGCCGACCGGTCCCTGCACCCGCACGTGCGCCCGGTGCGGCCCGGCGACCACCTCCCGGACCATGGGCAGCGCGCGCAGCTCGGCCACCGGCGGTTCGGCGCGGAACTCGAGCTCGAGCTCGCGCGGCGCGCCCTGCTTGAGGTCGTCCACCCGCGCCACCACGACCAGACGGCCCTCGTCCACCACCGCCACCCGGTCGGCCACCCGCTCGACCTCCGACAGCACGTGGGAGGACAGGAACACCGTTGCGCCGGCCGCCGTCACCTCGACGAGCATCGCGTGGAACTCGCGCTGCACCAGCGGGTCCAGCCCGGTGGTGGGCTCGTCCAGCACCAGCAGCTCAGGTCGGTGCTGCATCGCCAGCACCAGCCCGAGCTTCTGCCGGTTGCCCTTGGACAGGGCCGCAGCCGGCCGGGTGAGGTCCAGGTCGAGGCGGTCGGCCAGCGCGTGCGCCACCGTCAGGTCCGTGCCGGGACGCAGCGCGGCGAGGTAGCGCACGTGCTCCTCGCCGGTGAGGCGGCCGTAGAGGGAGAGATCCCCGGGCAGGTAGCCGGTGCGCCGGCGCACCTCGAGCGCGGCGGTGTGTGCGTCGTGCCCGAGCACCAGGGCCCGTCCGGAGGTGGGACGGACGAGGTCGAGCAGCAGCCTGATGGTGGTCGTCTTCCCGGCACCGTTGGGTCCGAGGAAGCCGAAGACCTCCCCGCGCAGCACCTCCAGGTCGAGCCCGACCACGCCGCGGTCGCGCCGGCGGCCGTAGAACTTGGTGAGGGCCTCGGCGCGGACGGCCACCTCCGGCTCGCCGACGCGCGGGGCCGGCACGGCCAGGGGGTGGGCCGTCGGGTGCCCGGTCCCGGGCAACGTCGTCACGGCCCACCTCCTGCTCGTCGCGCCGGTCGAGGACTTCGCCCGGCTACTGCTGCGGCACCCGCGGCTGGGTCACGACGACGTCGGCGGGGGCCACCGTCACCTCGGTGACGCCCGGCACCGTCCGGGCCAGCACGGCGGCCACCCGCCGCGCCCGCTCGTCTCGCCCGCCGGAGATCTCCACCATGCCGTCGCGGCAGGTCACCACGAAGCGGTCGCCGGGCTCGGCCTCTGCGAGCAGGTCCTCCACCTTGCCCTGCAGCCGCTCGTCCGACCGGGCGTAGGTGCGGATGACGTCGCGGCGGCTGAGCACGCCGTGGATGACGCCGCGCTCGACGACCGGCAGCATCTTGAACACGCCGCCGGCGAAGACGTCGAGGGCCTCGGTCAGGTCGGCGTCGGCAGCGATGACCACGGGGTGCCGGCTCATGACCTCCGCGACGACCATCGGCCGGCGGCCGTCGGGCCGGCCGTGGAACACGTCGGCGCCGCCGGCGGCCGCGATCGCCGTGACCAGGTCCGCCTCGCTGACCACCCCGACCACATGCCCCGCGCCGTCGATGACGGGCAGGGCGGTGACCTCGTGCTGGTCGAGGAGCCGCAGCGCCTCGCGCAGCCGGGTCTCCTCGCGCACGGTCACGACGTGGTGGGTCATGACCTCTTGGACGAGCATCTTGCGCCTCCTCGCCCGCTACCGGCCCGCGTCGGCCGGCTCGCCGCCGGCTCCTGGTCCTGCCTGTGCAGATCTCACGCGGGCGAGCGGTGCTCGATGTGGTGCACCTGGGCGTCCGGGCCCGGGTAGTACAGGGACGTGTGGCCGGTGTCGGACCAGCGCACGACGTAGGGCGGTTCCCCTTGAGGACCGCGGACCTCGACGACCTCGCCGTCGCGGACCGGCTCGTCGAGGTGTCGGTTGTAGACCACGAGGTGGTCGCCGACCGTGGCCTGCATGGCGCCTCCCGGGATGCGGGGCCGGTGCCGTTCCACCGGCCGACGGGTCGACGGTAGGAAGGGGCGTCGGCACTCCCCCAGGGCACTACGTCCTCCCGCGAGTCCTGCCTGCGAATTCGACGCTGCGTACGGTGACCGCCAGGGGGAAGAGCGACACGCAACGAGCACAGTCAGCGAGTGCCGGCACGCGGCGCGAGCGAGGCGAGGAGGGCGGTCACTTGTGCCGGGACTGACGAGGGACGACGTCGATGTGGTGGCCTTCGACGTCAACGAGACGTTGTTCTCGCTGGGGGCGGTGCGTTCGGCGATGGAGGGGCACGGGCTGCCGGGGCACCTGGTCGAGACCTGGTTCGCCCGGAGCCTGCGCGACGGGTTCGCGCTCACCGCGCTGGGTGAGTACGCCTCGTTCCCCGAGGTCGGTGCGAGCGCCCTGGCGTCCGTCGCCCGCACGGCCGGTCGCCCGTTGTCCTCCGACGCGGTGTCGGAGGTCATGGCCGCGATGCGGGAGCTGGACGCGCACCCCGACGTCGAGCCGGCCATGCGGCTGCTGCGCGAGGCCGGCCTGCGGCTGGTCACGTTGACCAACGGGACCTCGTCGGGCACCGCCGCGCTGCTGGAGCGCAACGGGCTGGCCGGCCTGGTGGAGGCCATCCTGTCCGTGGACGACGTCCTGCGCTGGAAGCCAGCCCCCGAGCCCTACCTGCACGCCGCGGCCCGGGCCGGGGTCCCGCCGCAGCGCGTGGTGCTCGTGGCCGTGCACGCCTGGGACTGCCACGGGGCGCGCCGGGCCGGGCTGCGCACCGGGTGGGTCAGCCGGTTGGAGGGGGAGCGTGCACCCTACTTCGCCCCGGCCGACCTCGAGGCGCCCACCTTGGACGGCTGGGCGCGCGCGCTGCTGGGCTGACCCGAGCCGCGTCGTGCGTGGCGGGGACGGGCGAGCGGGCGCGACCTCCCGGCCGCGCCCGTCCGCCAGTCCGCCCGTCTGCCGACGAGCGTGCGGGCTACTTCAGGACCGGGTAACGCTGCACGAAGCCCAGCGAGGACCAGATCCGGCCGAGGCCGAGGGTGTCGCCCGCCGCGTAGGCGGCCAGCCCGATGACGACGATGGCGTAGACCAGGTGGTCGTCCATGAACGGGTTGTTGTCCAGCGGCAGCGAGGCCATCCACATGAGCACCAGCAGGACCACCGCCGCCCCGGCCGCGATCCGCATGAAGATGCCGGCCATCAGGGCGACGCCGATGCCGAGCAGGCCGGCCATGAACAGCCAGTCCGCCCAGGCGTCGCCGGCCATCGCGTTGAAGAACCCGTCGAAGGGGCCCTTCACGCCCTTGAGGAAGCCGGTGGTCGGCGAGCCGCCGTTGATCCAGGCCCTCGCGCTCGGGGTCGCGTAGCCCCAGCCGAAGGTCTTGTCCAGGAACGCCCACAGGAAGATCCACCCCAGGGCGATCCGGGCTACGGCGAAGCTGTAGCGGGCCACGAGCGCGCTGCGCCGCTCCTGCCCGAGCTCGGCCAGCTCCGGGTGGACGTATTCGGTGCCCACACGTCCGGTGCGAGTGCTCATGATTCCTCCATCCGTCCCGGGCCTCCGACGCCGGAGGTCGCCCGGGGGGACCTCACCCACCGGGCACTGCCACGGTGATCGCTCGCCGACGCCGGCGGAACGGACCGCCGTCCTCGAAGCGGAGGACCAAGGTCACCGCTCGCGGCCCCCGCGACAGCCTGGTTCGTGCCACGCTGTGCCCATGGCTGAGGGAAAGATCCGGGTGTTCCTGCTCGACGACCACGAGATCGTCCGACGCGGGCTGGCCCAGCTCATCGACGTGCAGGACGACATGGAGGTCGTCGGCGAGGCCGGCACGGCCACCGAGGCCATGCACCGGGCCCCGACCGTGCACCCCGACGTCGCCGTCCTGGACGTCCGCCTCCCCGACGGCAACGGGGTGGAGGTGTGCCGTGATCTGCGCTCGCAGCTGCCGGGCCTGGCCTGCCTCATGCTCACCTCGTTCGCCGATGACGAGGCGCTGTTCGACTCGATCATGGCCGGGGCGTCCGGCTACGTGCTCAAGGAGATCCGCAGCGGCGAGCTCATCGAGGCCATCCGCAAGGTGGCCGCCGGCCGCTCGCTGCTCGACCCCGGCGCCACCGCCCGGGTGCTCGAGCGGCTGCGCAAGGGCGAGCAGCAGGACGCGCGGCTGGCCACGCTCACCGACCAGGAGCGGGCGGTGCTCGACCTCATCGGCGAGGGGCTGACCAACCGCGAGATCGGCGAGCGCCTGCACCTGGCCGAGAAGACCGTGAAGAACTACGTCACCAGCCTGCTGGCCAAGCTCGGCCTGCAGCGGCGCACCCAGGCCGCGCTCTACGTCAACGAGGCGCGCCACCGCGGCGCGCCGTGGGGACCGGCGTGAGAACGGCGTGAGATCGACGTGAGCTCGGAACCGCAGCTCGACCTGGACCCCAAGCGCCTGGCCGCCCTGCTCGACGCCTTCGTCACCGTCGGCAAGGCGGCCGACCTGACGCCCACCCTGGAGCGGATCATCTCGGCGGCGTGCGAGCTGGTCGGGGCGCGCTACGGCGCCCTCGGCGTGGTGGGGCGCTACGGGGGCCTGGAGCGGTTCGTGCACGTGGGCATCGACCCTGAGACCGCCGACCGGATCGGCCACCTGCCGCGCGGTCAGGGCGTGCTCGGCGTGCTCATCGACGACCCGCACCCGCTGCGGCTGGACGATGTCGCCTCGCACCCCGCCTCGGTCGGCTTCCCCGCCAACCACCCCCCGATGACCGCCTTCCTCGGGGTCCCGGTGGTCAGCCGGGGCCGGGTGTTCGGCAACCTCTACCTCACCGAGAAGGCCGGCGGCGGAGCGTTCACCGAGTTCGACGAGGCCGTCGTCGTCGCCCTGGCCGCGGCAGCAGGCACCGCGGTGGAGAACGCGCGGCTGCTGGCCGAGACCGACCTGCGCGCGCAGGTGGAGCGGGCGAGCCGCGACATCACCACCGCGGTGCTGTCCGGCGCCGGCGTCGACGCGGTGCTCCAGCTGGTGGCCGAGGAGGCCCGCGCGCTGTGCGGGGCCGAGGACGCCTTCGTCCTGCTCCCGCAGCCCGGCGGCTACCTGGTGGCCGAGGTGGTGAGCGGGCCGGACCAGGGCGGGCTGCTGGGATCGGTGGCCGGGGAGGAGGACCCGGTGACCGAGGTCGTGCGGGCCCGTCAGCCGCTGACCCTGGACGGCGACGAGGGTGTGGGCCTGCTCGCCCACACCGGCCCCACCGTGTGCGTGCCGCTGGTGAGCGAGGAGCGCGCGCTGGGCGCGCTGGCGGTCGTCCGCCCGCTGGGGGCCGAGCGCTTCCCGGAGTGGACCCCCGGCGTGCTCGAGGTGTTCGGCGGCCAGGCCGCCGTGGCGCTGGTGCTGGGGCAGGCTGCCGACGACCGGCGGGCGCTGGCGGTGCACCAGGACCGCGAGCGCATCGCCCGCGACCTGCACGACCTGGTCATCCAGCGGATCTACGCCACCGGCATGGGCCTGGCCGCGGTCAGCCACCTGGTCGGGTCCGAGGTGGCCGGCCAGCTGGACAAGAGCATCGCCGACCTGGACCAGACCATCCGCGAGATCCGCTCGGCCATCTTCCAGCTGCAGACACCGGTGGAGAACGCCCCGGTCACGCTGCGCACCCGGCTGCTGGGCGAGGCGCAGGAGGCGGTGGTGTCCCTCGGGTTCGAGCCGACCGTCTCGCTCATCGGGCCGGTGGACAGTGCCGTGCCCGACGACGTCGCCGACGCCGTGGTGGCCGCCGCGCGCGAGGCGCTGTCCAACGCCGGCCGGCACGCCGGCGCCACCCGCGTGCACGTGACGCTCCGGGTGGACGAGGACGGGGTCGCGCTCGTGGTCGTCGACGACGGGGTGGGGATCGCGCCGGAGGGGCGGCGCAGCGGGCTGGCCAACCTCGCCGCCCGGGCCGCGGCCCTCGGCGGCGAATGCACCGCCGAGCCGGGGGAGGGGCGCGGGACCCGGCTGGTCTGGCGGGTGCCGCTGCGCCGCTGACCGGGTTCTCCACAGGGCCGCGGCGGGCCCCTGACACCGTCCACAGGCGGCAAGATCGCCGGCCCATGGTGGGGCCGGGCGGCGCAGGCTCGCAGCCATGACCTCGCTGCCCTCGCTGCCCTCGCTGCCCGACCCGATCGAGCCGACCCAGCCGACCCAGCCCGTCGAGCCCGCTGCGGCCTCGCCCGCCGTCGACCGGCCGGTCGCGCCCCGTCCCCCGTCGGAGGACCCGACGGCCCCCTGGCTGCACCTGGCCGAGTTCGTCCGGCCCGAGCCGGCCCCCGCCCCGAGCCCCGCCCCCGTCGGCAGCGCGCCGGCGAGGCGGCACCCGCGGCGGGAGGACCGCCGGCGGGGGCGCCGCGGCCGTGGGCAGGAGCGCGGCAACCGGCCCGGGCCGGTCCGTGCGGCCGGCCGCGCGGACGCCCGGCCGGAGACGGTCGTCCGCCTGTCCGGTCCGGCGTCCCTGGTGGCCGCTGTGCCGCACCTGGTGGGCTTCGAACCGGTCGAGAGCGTGGTGGTCGTGGCCATGAGGGAGACCGCCGAAGGCCGGACCCGCATCGTCCTCACCGAGCGGGTCGACCTGCCCGGGCTGCTGTCCGACGACCCCGACGACGAGCTGCTCGCCCAGGCGGGGCTCGATCAGGAGGAGGCGCTCGACCTCGGCGTGGAGCTGGCGGATCTGCTCGCGGTCCGCGCCGCGCAGGCCGGGGCCTCCTCCGCGGTGGTGATCGTCTGGAGCGGCTCGGCGCGCCCCGGCTCGCCGCTGCCCTTCCGTCGTCTCGTCGACCAGCTGGGCGACGCGCTCGCCGACCTGGAGGCGCCGATGCTCGACGCGCTCGCCGTGGGGCCGGACGCCTGGTGGAGCTACGTCTGCCAGGACACCGGGTGCTGCCCGCCGGAGGGCACCGCTCGGGCGTCCCTGGACTCGGGGCCGTTCGCCGCCGCGAGCGCGCTGGCCGGCCGCTCCCTGCTGCCGGACCGCGCCGCGCTGGTGCGCAGCGTGGCCCGGGTGGAGGGCGAGGAGCTGGAACGGCAGCAGGAGCTGCGCGACCGGGTCCGCGCCGAGCTGGAGGCCCGGGTGGAGGCGGTCGGGAACGCCTCCTTCCTGCGCTGGCAGACGCTGGACCTCTGGGAGGAGTGGCTCCTCGCCCTTCCCCAGCGGCGGGTGGTGCCGGACGAGGTGGTCGCGCGGCTCAGCATCGGGCTGGAGGATTTGGTGACGCGGGACGCGGTGGTCTGCCGGGTGCTCACCGACGAGCCCGAGGTCGTCGACGACGCCATCGCGCTGCTGCTCGCCGTCGTCCCGCGCGCGCTGCCCTCGGAGGACTCCGCGTGCACCACCCTGCTGGGCTGGTTCGCCTACGCCCAGGGCGACGGCGCGCTGGCCAACGTCTGCCTGGACCGGGTGCAGGAGTCCGACCCGGCCTACTCCATGGCGGCGCTGCTGCGCGAGGGCATCGAGCGTGGCGCCGAGCCGCACCTGCTGCGCGAGGCCGCCCGGGACAGCGCTCCGCTGGTGCACCAGCTCCTGGCCGGGTGAGTCGCCGCGGTCGGGCGGGCGCACGGTCTGGTGCCCGGGTGCCGGCGCCGGGTGGGGCCGGGTGCACACCGTCAGGGCTCGTGCCAGGCTTCCCAGGTGCGCGGCGACGGAGACGGCTGGACCCGGTGCGACCTCGGCCACGAGCACTGGGGCGTGCACGGGGCGGCCGGGCTGCTGGTCCGGGCGCCCGGGGCCGACCACCGCTCGCACGTGCTGCTGCAGCACCGCGCGCAGTGGAGCGCCTCCGGCGGCACCTGGGGGGTGCCCGGCGGTGCCCGGGACTCGCACGAGAGCGCCGAGCAGGCGGCCATCCGTGAAGCGGGGGAGGAGACCTCGCTCGACGCGGGCGCCCTCTCGGTGCGGGCCGAGCACGACGACGACCACGGCCGCTGGTCCTACGTCACCGTGGTCGCCGATGCCCCGGGCCTGCTGCCCACCGTGCTCCAGCGCGAGAGCATCGAGCTGCGCTGGGTGCGGGAGGACGAGGTGGAGCAGCTGCCGCTGCACCCGCACTTCGCCCTGTCCTGGCCGCGGCTGCGGGCCCGTCCCGTGCGGCTGGTCGTCGACGCCGCCAACGTGGTGGGCTCGCGCCCGGACGGCTGGTGGCGGGACCGGGCCGGTGCGGCCGAGCGGCTGCTGGACCGGCTCAGCGCACTCGCGGCCACGACCGTGGCCCTTCCCGAGGGCGGCTTCGGGTGGGTGGCCGACCTGCTGGTCGTCGTCGAGGGTGCGGCGCGCCGTGCCGAGACCGCGGCAGCTGAGGGCGCCGGCGTCGGCGTGGTCCGTGCCTCGGGGTCCGGTGACGACGCGCTGGTGGAGCTGGTGGGCGGGAACGGTTCGGACGCCGACGCCCCGCACACCGTCGTCGTCACCGCCGACCGGGGGCTGCGCGAGCGGCTGCCGGCGCAGGTGTTGCCGACCGGCCCGCGCTGGCTGCTGGGCGAGCTCGACGGGCGCTGAGCCCGGCAGGCGGTGTGGGTCGGTCCGCCAGCCCGGCCGCCGCTCGTCCGAGAGTGATCCTCCCGGTCCAGCCCAGCGGTCAACTAACCTCGAGACATGTCGTCCAGGCAGTGGCAGCTCGAGACCAACCCTGAGCTCGTGGCCCAGCGCGCCACTCTCGAAGACTGCACCGATGTGCCACGTCAGGTGGACCACACGGCCTTCGTCCGTAAGCGGCAGCTGCGCGACCTCGTGGCAGATCTCGAGCGCGCAGGCTTTGTGATCGACGAGGTGTCGCGCGGCCTGTTTCGCTCCACGGTCGTGTTCAGCCGCCGCGACCGCACAGATCTTGCAACCGCGAATAGGTTCGTGGAGGAGATCTGCGACATCGTGGAGAGATACGACGGCGAGTACGACGGATGGGGAGCTTTCGTCGTGGCGCCAGGACAGAGTCCGCAGTCTCGGTGAGTGGTGAGTGGATGCGGGACTTCCGGTCAGCCTCTCCGCGCGCCAGAGGAAGTCGGGTCCCGCACCGAGGTGCTGGTCTGGAAGCACGAGGATGCGGCCCTTGTCCACTAGCCGTCGCTGCTACTGGGCACTCCGCGGTTGGCGCCACGGTGCTACCTGACCGTCTCGGCCCAGCGGCCCTGGACGGACAGCCCGGTGACCATGAGGCGTAGCAACCGCTTGCTGCGCTTGCTGTTGGGCGCAGGGACTGACGCTGCGTTCCAATGTGCTGCGCAGCAGCTGGAGTTCTTGGTCGAGAGGGCCTGTCCGGTGCCTGCCCCCTGAACCTTGTCACGGGCCGCTGACGCACCGGCCGAGGCCGAGCTGCTCGAGGCCGCGCAGGTCGCCGTCCCGGTAGGCGGGCAGCGGGGCGACGTTGGCCGGGTACATGACCTGGTAGGGGTCGTCGACGTGGTCCAGGCCGACCAGATGACCGAGCTCGTGCAGCACCACCGCCTCCACCCACGCCTGGCCGCCGGTGCGGGCGCGCAGGTCCAGGGCGGTGCCGGCGAAGACCGCGGACCCGGTGACGAAGTGCACGTCCTTCTCCGACGTCCCATAGGAGGCCGGCCCGGCCAGGCCGAGGGCGTCGGGGTGCTGCCCCGCGTCCACCCCGCCGGCGCGCCAGACCACGAGCACGGGGGCCCAGCGGTCGCCGTAGCGCGCCGGCTGGTAGGCCGCGCGGTCCTGCGTGACCGGCTCGTCGGTGCGGCCGTCGTCGACGAACCGCAGGCCGGTCGCCGTGGACAGCTGGGCCAAGGCCTTGGGCAGCACCTTCGCCAGCTCGCCCGAGCCGGTCTCATCCCGCCAGACGTAGTGGATCGGCCGGCAGGGGTCGAAGGTGACCGGGCTGCCGTCCGGGTGGGTCTGCAGGGGCCGCCAGCCCCCTGCGCCGACCGGCGCCGGAGCGGGCCGGCCCAGGGGAGCAGCGGCCTCGTCCGGCACCCGGTGCGGCACGCCGGCCGGGGCCACCGCGCTCGCCGCGGCCGCGCTGACGTCGTGGGCCAGCCGGGGCAGGACCAGCACGCCGCCGGTGACGGCCACCGCGGCCGCCACGATGACGGCCACGACCGCCGGACGCCTGGACGAGCGTGCGGCGACAGGGGCCGGCCGGGTCGGCAGCGGGGGCGGCGCGGCGCCGCCGGGCAGGATGGTCATCCCGCTCTACCTCGGCGCCCCGCGGCTGCCACCGAAGCACGCGGACCAGGTGATCTCGGACGGAGCGCGGGCTCAGGCCTCCTGTGCGAGCACCAGCGGCAGCACGCCGGGTGCGCCGGCCCGGCGCAGCGCGCGGGCGGCGAGGGTGGCGGTCCAGCCGGTCACCCAGAGGTCGTCCACGAGCAGGACCGGGCCGTCGAGCCCGGGCAGGTCGGCGGCGAGGTCGTGCGGCACCTCGACGGCGGCGTGCAGCGCCCGCACACGCTGGGCGCTGTTGGTCCGGGCGACCGCGCCCTCAGGTCCGCCGCTGCGCTCGAGCCGGCCGAGCAGCGGAAGGCGCCCGATCGCGGCGATGCGCTCGGCCAGCGAGCCGATCAGGCGCGGGCGGGTGCGCGAGGGCATCGCGACGACTCCGCCGGGGCGCCGCTCCCACCCCCAGGCCCGCAGCACCTCGACCACCGCGGCGACGACGTCGTCGGGCACCTCGCCGTCCGCAGGCGAGGGGGCGCCGGCGAGCTCGGCGTCCGGGCCGGGCCCGAGCACCTCGCGCAGCCGCGGCCCCCAGCCGATGTCCGAGAGCCGGCCCACGGCGCGTCCCGGCTCGGCCGCCTCGCCGGCCGGGATGCGGCCGGAGAGCGGCACCCCGATGGCGGCGAGCCCGGTGGGCCACATCGCCCGTGGGGCGAGCTCCACCCCCGGCCGCCGCGTCTCGGTCCGCGCCTCCTGGGCGGCGGCGTCGCTGACCGCGGTGGGCACGAACGGGCCGGCGCACACGTCGCAGCGGCCGCACGCGGCGACGTCGACGTCGTCGAGCTGGGCGCGCAGGAACGCCATCCGGCAGCTGCCGCCGGCCACGTAGTCGCGCATCGCCTGGCGCTCGCGCGCCCGCGCCTCGCCGACCCTGGCGTAGCGCTCGGCGTCGTAGGTCCAGTCGGTGCCGGTGGCCGCCCAGCCGCCGCGCACCCGGCGGACCGCGCCATCGACGTCGAGGACCTTGAGCAGCTGCTCCATCCGCGTCCGGTTCAGCTCGACCAGCGGCTCGAGGGCCGCGGTGGACAGCGGCTTGTCGGCGTCCGCGAGCACGTCGAGCGCGCGGCGCACCACCGGCTCGGGCGGGAAGGCGACGCTGTCGAACCAGCGCCACACCTCCTCGTCCTCGGGGCCGGGCAGCAGCAGCACGTCGGCCCGCTCCACCGCGCGCCCGGCACGGCCCACCTGCTGGTAGTAGGCCACCGGCGACTGCGGCGCGCCGACGTGCACGACGAAACCGAGGTCGGGCTTGTCGAACCCCATCCCGAGCGCGGAGGTGGCCACCAGCGCCTTGACCCGGTTCTCCAGCAGGTCCTGCTCGGCGGCCGCGCGGTCGGCAGCCTCGGTGCGCCCGGAGTAGGACGCCACGGGGTAGCCGTGGGCGCGCAGGTGGGCGGCGACGTCGTCGGCCTGGGCCACCGTGAGGCAGTAGACGATCCCGGAGCCGGGCAGGTCGCGCAGGTGCTCGGTGAGCCAGGCCAGCCGGTGCGCGGCCGTGGGCAGGCGCAGCACGCCGAGGCGGAGCGAGGGCCGGTCCAGCGAGCCGCGCAGCACCAGCGGGGGCGTGCCGTCGGCGCTGGAGCCGAGCTGCTCGGCGACGTCGCGGGTGACCCGCTCGTTGGCGGTGGCGGTGGTGGCCAGCACCGGGACGTCGGCGCGCAGGCCGGCCAGGACGTCGCGCAGGCGCCGGTAGTCGGGCCGGAAGTCGTGGCCCCAGTCGCTGATGCAGTGCGCCTCGTCCACCACCACCAGGCCGGCGCGGGTGGCCAGCGCGGGGAGCACCTCCTCCCGGAAACCGACCGCGTTGAGCCGCTCCGGGCTCACCAGCAGCACGTCGACCTGACCGGCGCGCACCTCGTCCTCGATGCCGGACCACTCCTCGAGGTTGGCCGAGTTGATCGTCCGCGCCCGGATGCCGGCCCGGCCGGCCGCCTCGACCTGGTTGCGCATGAGGGCCAGCAGCGGCGACACGATGAGGGTGGGCCCGGCACCTGCCTCGCGCAGCAGCGCGGTGGCCACGAAGTAGACCGCCGACTTGCCCCACCCGGTGCGCTGCACGACCAGCGCGCGCCGCCGGTCGGCGACCAGCGCCTCGATCGCGGTCCACTGGTCCTCGCGCAGCCGCGCCGCCTGCCCCGCCAGTGCACGCAGCACCGCCTCGGCGCGCTCGCGCAGCGCTGTGCGGTCGACGGCGGCGGCTTCGGTGACGTCGGTGGGAGCAGCCATGTCGGCCACCCTAGGAGCGCCCGGCGGCAGGGCGCACCGCTCGCCCGGTGCGCTGTGGACGGTGCCCCGGCCGCTGTGGAGGACCCCGGCGGAAGGAGCCGTCAGGTCCGCAGGTGGCTGGCGCCGTTGAGGTCGAGCACCGTGCCGCTGGCCCACTCGGCCTCGGGGGAGGCGAGGTAGAGGACGGCGGTCGCCACCTCCTCCGGCCGCGCCACCCGGCCGAAGGGGCTCTCGGCGCGGATCCGCTCGCCGTCCGGCCCGTCCAGGACGTGGGAGGCCATGTCGGTGGCGACGTAGCCGGGCGCCACGCTGGTCACGGCGATGCCGTGCGGGGCCAGGGCGCGGGCCAGGGACTGGCCGAGCGCGTTGAGCCCCGCCTTGCTGGCGCCGTAGGCGGGGTAGCGCGGCTCGCCGCGGAAGGCGCCCCGCGAGGACACGTTGACGACTCGGCCGGCGGTCCCGGCGGCGATCATGTGCCGGGCCGCGCAGAAGGTCACGTTGGCGGTGCCCACCAGGTCGACGTCGACGGTCTGCCGCCAGGCGTCCTGCCACTGCTCGTAGGAGACCTCGGCGATCCGGTGCTCCACGTAGACGGCGGCGTTGTTGACCAGCACGTCCAGCCCGCCGAGCCCGGCCACGGCGTCGTCGACGAAGGCGCGCACCTGCTCGGCATCGGCCAGGTCGCCGCGCACCAGCACGTGCCCCCGCCCGGGCAGCGACTCGAGCACCTCGAGGGCCCGCTGCTCCGACGAGCTGTAGTGGACGGCCACCCGGTCGCCGGCCTCGGCGAAGGCTCGGGCGCACGCCGCCCCGATGCCCCGGGAAGCACCCGTCACCAGCACGCCGCGCCCGCTCACAGCCCCTCCGCCCGTGCCAGGCCCAGCTCCCGGCACCCGTTCTCCAGCGCGTCCAGCCCGAACGCCTCGACCGGCCCGAGCGCGCCGGTGCCGCGGACCCGCCCCTCGTGCGCCTGCCGAGCCGCCCAGGCGAGCAGCTCGGCGGTGAGGTCGTAGGGGCTGGGCCCGGTGACCACCACGCGGGACAGGACCGACCCGTCCGCGGTGCGGGCCTCCGCGGCTACCAGCGTGCCCGCGGCCGCTCGCAGCGTCTCGTCCGGGCCGCCGCCGCGGCGCACCAGCGGGGCGGTGGCGAGCCCGAGCCCCGAGCGGAGCGCACCGCCCAGGGCGGGGACCCGGCCGGCCAGCGAGAGCCCCAGCGAGCCGGCCTGCGTCAGCCGGGAGGCGCGGTCGGTCCAGCCCAGGAACACCCCGACGTCGCGCAGCTGCGGGAACGAGCGGGGGAGCGCGTGGTGCTCGCTCCCGCCGATGCTCACCCCGGAGCGGCTCCGGCCGCCGACGTCGAAGGCGCGCACGTGGGCCGCCGGCCGCTCGGTGACCAGCCGGCCCTCCCGCAGCACCGGGGCGGGCTCGGTGAGCACCCCCACGGCCGAGGCGAGCGTGCCGGTGGAGAAGGCGCCGCGACCGGTGACGAAGTAGCCGACGTCCACGGCTGTCGCCGCCGCACCGGCCTCGCGCAGGGCGAGCGCGGCGGCGAGGTGGCCGGGCACGTAGTCGTAGCCGAAAGCGGGCAGCAGCCGGGCGCCGGTGCGCCGGGCCGCGACGTCGTGCTCGGAGAAGACAGCGGCTACGAACGGCGGCTCGCCGGTGGAGTCGACGTAGGTGGCGCCCGCGGCGATCGCGGCCTCGAGCGCGGGACGGCCGAGCGTGAGGAACGGGCCGACGGTGGTGATCAGGACGTCGTCCGCCTCGAGCAGCGGGGCGAGCTGCCAGGGCCGGGAGGCGTCCAGCTCGACCACCTCCGGGCGACCCGCCGCGCCGACGCCGGCGAGCTCGTCGGCCAGCGCCGACAGCCGCGCGGCGGAGCGGCCGGCCAGCAGCGGCGCCACCCCGCGGGCGACCAGCGCCCGCGCGGTGAGCCGCCCGGTGTAGCCGGTCGCGCCGAAGAGCACCACCCGTCCCATGCGGGCACGCTATCGAAAGGCGTGCCGGCTGCTCCTCCGCGCGGGCAGGTGGTCCTGGGCGGAGCGGCTAACGCCCGTCCTCGCGGCCGTCCCGCAGACCGTCCTCGGGAAGCCGCTCGTGCCGGCCGAGCCGGCTGGCGCCGTAGGAGTCGACCGGCTCCTGCTCGCCGCGCAGGTCCATGGTGCTCGGACGGTCGGGGATCGGGTCCATGGTCGTCGTCGTATCGGGTGTGGTGGGGCGGCTGTCGGCCTGCGGGACGCCGGCGTCGCCCAGCAGCCGGCCGAACAGCGAGCGGTAGTGCACCATCGCCTCGCGCAGCTGCTCGGTGGTCGCCTCGCCGCGTCGGCTCGCCCCGGCGATCCCGTGCGCCGCGCGGTAGTCGGCGGCGAGGTCGGGGTGGTCGACCGAGATGTCCTCGTACTGTCGGCCGTGGTCGCCCGTGGGGTAGCCGCGCTCGTCCATCACCCGGGTCACGAGCTCGTCGGCCTGTCGGACACAGCCCTCCGGGTCGTCCACGAAGCGGGTCTGCACCGTCTGCCACTCGCCGGCGAACTGCTGCGCGCGCACCGGGTCCAGCGCCCGCACCTGCACGGACTGGCGGCGCTGCTCGCGCTCGGCCAGCTCGCGCTCGGCCTCCCGACGCGAGCCCGCGGTCCGCAGAGTGTCCTCGTACTCCGGCCCGAACCGGTCGCGCAGGTGCTCGGACTGTTTGCGCGAGCGCTGCCGGGCCGCCAACCAGGCGCCCAATGCCAGCAGCAGCACGACGATGACGACGACCAGCACGACGACCTGCCACGTGCTCACGACGCACCTCCTGGCCCGCCCCGGCTCCGCGCCCGGGCTCCGTGGGGGCAGGGGGTACCCCGTCGGCGCGGGCTCAGTCCGGCCGTCGGACGCCGGTGCGGGGCGTGCGCGTCGGGTCGCAGCGGGTGAGGGGCGTGCGTGCCGGAAGGCGAGGGCTCACCGCGCCGGCTGGGTGAACTCCCTGGCGTCGAAGAGCTCGCTGATCAGGCCGCCGAGGTGCCGCCAGTGGTCGGCCGAGAGCCGGGCCGCCTGCTCGGCGTCCCCGGACGCGCACAGCGCCATCAGCCGGGCGTGGTGCTCGACCGTGTCCTGCCCGCCCAGCAAGGTCGAGAACTTGCGGTAGAGGACGCGCTGCACCATCGGGTGGATCTGGTCCGTCAGCCGGGCGAGCACCGGGTTGTCGGCGGCTCGCACGATCACGCCGTGGAACCGGTCGTCGGCCTGCAGGGCGGCGAGCGCGTCGTCGGTGGCCGCGGCGCGGGCGAACAGCTCGTGCGCCTCGCGCATCTCCTGGATGTCGGCCGCGGTGAGGCGCGGGACCGCGGTCCGGACCGCGAGCAGGTCCAGCTGCTGGAGCACCGACAGGGTGTTCTCGACGTCGACGCGGGTGAGGTCGGCGACCCGGGTGTGCACGCCTGGCTTGGCCTCCACCAGCCCGGCGTCGACCAGGCGCACGAGCGCCTCGCGCACCGGAGTGCGGCTGAGGGAGAGCCGGGCCGAGAGCTCGAGGTCCCGCACCTTCTCGCCGGGAGCGAGCTGACCGGTGATGATCGCGTTGCGCAGTCGCTCGAACGCGATGTCGCTCAACCGGCGACGTTCGCCCGGCTCGTCCAGCACAGGCACACGCTATCGGCCCCCGGGCATCCGCTGCCCTCGCGACGTCCGTGTCGCTCGGCGTCCCACCCACTGGTCGTCGACGCCGGTCCTGCCCCCAGATGCAGAGCACGCGGTCGGACGAGGGCCGAGATCGCGTCCGCGGCGGCGCGCGGTGGGAGGTGGCGGTGGGGCTAGAGCCGGCCCGCCTCGATGATCCGGCTGAGGAACTGCCGGGTCCGGGGCTGGACCGGGTCGGCCAGCACCTGCTCGGGCGGACCCTGCTCGAGCAGCACCCCCCCGTCCAGGAAGCACACCCGGTCGGCCACCTGGCGGGCGAAGCCCATCTCGTGGGTCGCCATGAGGATGGTCATGCCCTGCTCCTTGAGCTCGCGCACGAGCGTGAGCACGTCGCCGACCAGCTCGGGGTCCAGGGCGCTGGTCACCTCGTCCAGCAGCAGCAGCCGGGGGGAGTAGGCCAGCGAGCGCACGATCGCGACCCGCTGCTGCTGGCCGCCGGACAGCCGGTCGGGGTACTCCCGAGCCTTCTCCTCCAGGCCTACGCGACGTAGGAGGGCCAGTGCCTGCTGCTCGGCCTGCTGCTTCGGCACGCCGTGCACCCGGGTGGGAGCCAGGGTGATGTTGTCCAGCACGCTCATGTGCGGGAACAGGTTGAAGGCCTGGAACACGATGCCCATCCGCCGCCGGACGGCGTCGGGGTCCACGCGCGGGTCGCAGATGTCCTCGCCGTCGAGCCGGATGGTGCCGTCGTCGACGGTCTCCAGCAGGTTCACGCAGCGCAGCAGCGTGGACTTGCCCGACCCGGAGGCGCCGATCAGCACGACCACCTCGTGCTCGTGCACGTCCAGGTCGATGCCCTGGAGCACCGCGGCCGAGCCGAAGCGCTTGACGACGTTCTCGCAGCGCAGGACCACGTCGCTCACACCACACCTCCGGACTCCTGGCGTCGCCGGGCGCGGGCGGTGACCCAGTCGGCCAGCCGGACCGTGGGCACCGCGAGCGCGATGAACAGCAGGCCGGCCACCACGTAGGAGGTGTAGTTGAAGGTCTCGGCCTGGTAGATCTGCGCGGCGCGGACCGCGTCGATAGGGGTCCCGAGCACCGAGATGAGACCGACGTCCTTCTGCAGTGCCACCAGGTCGTTGAGCAGCGGCGGCGCGACCCGGCGGACCGCTTGCGGCAGGACGACGAGGCGCATCGTCTGTCGGTAGGAGAGGCCGAGGGCGCGCGCTGCCGCTCGCTGGGACGGGTGTACCGACTCGATGCCAGCCCGGAACACCTCGGCGACGTACGCCGAGTAGGTCAGCACGAGGGCGATGGTGCCGAGGACCGCTGCGTCGGTGGGTACGCCCTGCAGGCGGAGGCCGGGTACCCCGAAGCCGATGATGTAGAGCAGGATGATCAACGGCATCCCGCGGAACAGGTCGACATATGCGGTCGCGAACAACCGCAGCGGGGTGAAGACCGGCCCTCGCAGTGTTCGCAGCGTGGCCAGCAGCAGGCCCACCACGAGGATCAGGACCGCGGCGACGACCAGGATGCGGATGTTCAGCCACAGACCCTCGAGGATCGAGGGCAGGGACGCTCTGGCGTGGTAGGCGCTGAAGAAGGATTCGCGCGTCCGCTCCCAGCCGGGTGAGGCCAGCACCAGCGCGACGCAGACGCCCGCGACGACGATGGTGCTGAGCACCGACACCAGCCGCGCCCGGCGCGCCCGCGACCTCCGGTAGGAGTCACGGGCGCGCTGGACGTCGCTGACCTCGACGAGCGCCTCGGCGGGCACCGTCACGGGTTCTGGCTCACTTCAGGACGGGCGCACCCGCGTCGGCGGTGAGCCACTGCTTGGTGATGGCGTCGAGCGTGCCGTCCGCCTTGATAGCGTCCACGGCCTTGCTCACGCAGTCGGTCAGCGCGCTGCCCTTGTCCAGCACCATGCCGAACTGCTCCGGCGTGCCGCTGCCGGCCGGCAGCTGGCCCACGATCTTCGAGCCCTGCACCTGCGCCGCGGTGACGTAGAAGGCGGTCGGCAGGTCCGTGACGAGCGCGTCGATCTGGCCGTTCTGCAGCGCCTTGACCGCGTCGTCGTTGGTGTTGAACACGGCAGGCTTGGAGGAGGGCTTGATCTGGTTGACGATCGCGTCGTAGCTGGTGGTGCCCACCTGCGCGCCGATCTTCAGGCCCTGGAGCCCGGCGATGTCGGTGGCGCCGGCCGCCTTGCTCTTGTCCAGCGCGATGACGGCCTGGGTGACGTCGTAGTACGGCGAGGAGAAGTCGACGGCCTTCTTGCGCTCGTCGGTGATGGAGAACTCGTTGATGTCGGCGTCGAACTTCTTCGGGCCCGGAGCGATCGCGGCGTTGAACGGGACGCGTGTCCAGACCACCTCGTCGGGGCTGTAGCCGAGCTGCTTGGCGACCGCGGCGGCCACGGCGCCCTCGAAGCCCTTGCCGTTCTCGGGCTTGTTGTCCACGAACCACGGCTGGTAGACGGGCTGGTCGGTGGCGAAGGTGAACTTGCCCGGCGTCAGCGTCTTGAGGCTGTCCTTGGCGCAGGCGTCGGCGGTGGCCGACGCGCTGGCGCTCGCGCTGCCGCTCGCCGTGGCGCTGCTGGACGAGCCGCCCGTGGCTGTCGTCCCGGAGTCGGCCGGCGCGCAGGCCCCGAGCAGCACGAGGGCCAGGGCGCCGGTCAGGCCGGCGGCGGCACGGGTGGTGCGGGACAGGGGACTGGCAGGCATGGGGTCTCCGGGAATCGACAGGGGAACGGCAGTGAGGAGGGGGAGTGCAGGGGGGTGTCGCTTCGTCGCGACCGGTCGTACCGCGCGCAACCATAGCGAGCGCTGTCCAGGTCAGCGGCGGGAGGCGGCGGCTGCGACGGACGTCACGGGACATTCCGGCCGCGGGTCGGCTGGAGGCACCTCCGCTGGGTCAGGACACCGCTGCGGCCACGGTCCAGCTGCCCACCATGAGCGCTCCGACGCCGAGCTGCACGAGCACCCCGAGCGCGTAGCCGGTGAGCACCGACCGGGTCGACCGCCACGCGGGAGCGGGCGCGCGCAGCCGGAGCAGCTCGGCGGCCCAGACGCCGACGACGCCGCCGAGCACCACGCCGACGACCGGCACGACGAAGAAGCCGACCAGCATGCCCATCCCGCCGACCGCGAGCACCCACCAGGGCGCACCGCGGTCGGCCGCGTTGCGGCCGGGCAGGACGTAGGGGGCGAGCGTGCCGGCCACTGCCAGCACGGTGAGCAGGGCGAGCACCGCCCAGCGGGCCGCTCCGCCGCCGTCGAGCAGCGCCCAGGCCAGCCCGGCCAGCCACACCAGCCCGAGCCCGGGCAGCCCGGGGACGACGACGCCGGCCAGCCCGACGAGCATGACCAGGCCGACGAGGACCTCCGCTCCCGCGCTCATCCGTTCATCCTGCCCGTCCGGTGCCAGCTGTGCCGACGACGTCCCGCAGGGTGCCGAGGCGGTGCACAATCGGCCGGGCGAGAGGGGGACGCATGAGGGCAGTCGGCGGGGCGGGACGTCCTCAGCGCGCCGCGCGGTGATCCCCTTCCTGGCCGTGGGGGCGGTCTTCGTCGTCGCCGGCGTGCTGATCCGCCCGCGCCCTCGCCCGGACGAGGTCCGGGTGCGCGGATGGATCGCCGAGTCCTGGCGCGGCTGCTCGCTGGGAGATCCGGCGAACCTGTGCACCGTCGCGTTCCGCGACGGCCAGGGGACCGTCTGGCGGTTCCGGCCGCCGCTCAGCAGCATGCGGCGGCGGGTCGTGGGTGCGCCGGTGGAGGTCGCCTACTCGCCGTCGGACCCGCAGGGCACCGCCCGCAAGACCGACGGGCTGGACGGCCGCCTGCACTGGGTGGTCTTGGCCGTGGGCGCGCTGACCGCGGCGTGCTCGGTGTTCGCCGGCTAGCCGTTCGCGCCCGGTCCGGACGCCTCGAGCGGGAGCGGCCCGGCCGGGGACAGGGCCGGGTCCTCGGCGTCGAGCGTGCGCACCGGGCCCGGCGCCGTCGTCCGGTCCTCGAAGCGGACCGTCACCCGTCCCAGGCCGGCGCCCCAGACCCAGCCGCGGCCGTGCTCGTCGTGGAGCACGTCCTGGCCCGGCACCCAGGGGCGCGGGCCGCGGCCACCGAGCGGCCCGTACTGGGTGGGGCGGGGGACGACCAGGCCGCCGACCTCCCTCTCGGCGTCGGAGTCGGCCGACTCGGCGTCGTCCACGCCGTCGGCCTCCTCGACGTCGTCCGGCGGCGCGTCCTCCTTGCCGAGCACGGCGTCGAAGAGGTCGGCCTGGGCCCAGTCGGAGAGGCCCGAGACGCCGACCCCGAGGAGCCGGATGCCGCCGACGGTGTCGACCTCCGCGAGCAGGCCGCGGGCCACCCGGGAGACCGTGCGCAGGTCGTCGGTCGGACCGGCGAGCGTGAGCGAGCGGGACAGCGTGGTGAAGTCCGGGCGGCGGATCTTCACCGAGACCGTCCGCCCGGACAGGCCGTCGCGGCGCATCCGCGTGACGACGCGTGCCGCTCGCCGGTCCAGCTCCGCCTGCAGCAGCGCCGGCTCGCTCAGGTCGCGCTCGAAGGTGTCCTCCGCCGACACCGACTTCGCCTCGCGCTCGGGCACCACCGAGCGGTCGTCCTCGGCCCGCGCCAGGTGCCACAGCGCCCCGCCGTGCGCCTGGCCGAGCAGGCCGACCAGCTCCTGCTGCTCGACCGCGGCCAGCTCGCCCACCGTGTGGATGCCGGCCCGGCGCAGGCGCTCGGCGGTGGCCGGACCGACCCCCCAGATCGTGCGGACCGGCATCGGGTCCAGCAGTGCCCGCTCGGAGCCGGGCCCTACGACCACCAGCCCGTCCGGCTTCTCGAGGTCCGAGGCGATCTTGGCCATCAGCTTGCTGGTCGCGACGCCCACCGACGCGGTCAGCCCGGTGCGCTCGTGCACCGCCTCCTTGAGCGACCGGGAGATCTCGCGCACCCCCTCGACGTCGAGGCGGGCTGCGGCGGCCGGGACCTCGCCGTCGCCCTCAGCGGGGGCGAGGTCGACGAAGGCCTCGTCCAGGCTCAGCGGCTCCACCAGCGGGCTGAGCTCGCGCAGCAGGCCCATGACGACCGCGCTGCTCTCGGCGTAGGCGGGGAACCGGGGGGCGAGCACCGCGGCCTGCGGGCAGCGGGCGCGGGCCTCGGCCGTGCTCATCGCCGACCGGACGCCGAACCGCCGGGCCTCGTAGCTGGCGGTGGCGACCACGCCCCGCCCTCCTGTCCCGCCCACGATCACCGGTTTGCCCCGCAGCGACGGCTTGTCGCGCTGCTCGACCGAGGCGTAGAACGCGTCGAGGTCGAGGTGGAGCACGCTGGGCCGGTCACGCACCTGGCCATTCTCGCGGCTAGGACGGCAGATCCTCGTCCGCCCCCTCGGTGCCCCAGCCCGTCACCACTGATGACGGGAGAGGATGGGTGGATCTTGAGACCGTCGCACGCTCAGCCAGGGTGCACAGCGCATCAAGATCCGCGATAACCGGCGGCGGGACAACGCACTGGACCACGCGCGGGACTGCCCCGTCATCAGCGCCGTTGACTGTTCACCGCCACAGAGAAGGTCACAACCCCTCCACCGCCCTCGCCAACCGTCGAGCGGCAACCCCCACCTCTCCTTCGGCCAGCTCGGCTCGCTCCAGCTCGCGCTGGGCGAGAACCCCGTACGTGAACGCGGATTCCCCGGCCGCGTGCGCCGCCGCGCCGAGCTGGAGCAGCACCCCGCGGGCGACGACGGCGTCCTGGTGCTCGCCCAGCACGGCCTGCACCTTCTCGGCCCGACGGGCCACCCGCTCGGCGGGCTTGCCCAGCGCGGGCACCAGGACCTCGGCGGCATAGCGCACCCGCTTGGCCGCTTTGCGGGCGTCGTGCAGCGCGAGGTCCCGCTGCTCCCTGGCCTCCGAACCCCGGGCTGCCCGCAGGTCCCGCCGCACCCTGCGGTGAGCGTGCTCGACCGCCGGCGGCAGCAGCTTCCCGGCCCGCCGGCGGGCTGCGCGCGGGTCCGCCCGGGGCAGGGAGCCGACCAGCTCGACCAGCCGGTCGAGCAGCTCGGCGTGCTCGGCCGAGTCGAGCGCACGGAGGACGTCGTCCTGCGCCCTGGACAGGTGGTCCCCGAGGCTGCGACCGATCCGCTCGCCGACCGGCCCGACGACCAGCTCCGACGGAACGTCGGAGAGCAGCAGGAGGATCCTGTCGCGGAGCACCTCGCCGTCGCGGGCGCCACCGAGCACCCCGGCCAGCTCCTTGAGCCGATCGGCCAAGGGATCTGTCACGGACCTGTCGAGCAGCACGGAGTAGGAACGCAGGGCGCTGCGAAGCCGCCGGGTGGCCACCCGCATGCGGTGCAGCGCGTCCTCGGCGTCCCGGCGCACCAGGGGGTCCAGCGTGACGATCGCGTCGACCTGCGTCCGCACGTAGACGGTGAGCACGTCCCCGGCCCGGGAGCGCCCCGAGGCGGCGACCGGCGAGGACGGCCACACCGGCGGCACGTCGTCCGCCAACGTCTTCCCGACCTTGGACGGGCTGTCCGACGCGGTGCCCCCCGCCGCCCGCAGCCGGCTCTCCACAGCGTCCAGCAGCTCGCCGCCCCTCTCCGACGAGCCGTCGGAGAGCTCGACCTCCAGCTCGCGCCAGCGAAGCAGCCGCTGACCGCCGTCTGGAGCGGCGGGCAGGGTGCGTCCGCTGACGTCGTCGTCCGCGACCACGGCGACCACCGCGCCCTGGGTGTCGAGGAGGTCGAGCTCGCGGCGCCGCGTCCGCAGGCGCGCCACCGGCCCGAGCGGCGCGCCCCGCGTGACGGCGCGGACGAGTGCCGCCAGCTCGCGCGGGACGACGTCGGTCCTGCCCACCGGCGCGTGGACCTCCACGACCCCGTCGGCGGTGGGGATCTTCACGTGCCACCCGGCGTCGGTGCCCCCGGTGCGCCGCCGCAACCGCACCCCGCGCGTGGCCAGCCGCAGGTCGGGGGTGTCCCAGTAGACCGCGTCCAGGCGCAGGACGCGCTCGGCGCCCACGCCGCCGACACCCTCGGTGCCCGACAGGTCCGGCAGCGGCTCGCCCGGCGGCAGCACGTAGGTGCGCTCCACCTCGAGGTGCTCCCGCAGAGCCCCTCGACCCGGCGTCCCCCGCCCGCCCGGCTCGTCCACGGACGTCATCCCGCCATGCTGACAGCCGGAGCGCGAGCGTGGCCCCGATTCGGTGGGCCGGGACCTCTCAGACCTCCCCGCGCAGCATGGCCAGCAGCCGGTCCACGACGTCGACGCTCTCCGACAGCCCGTCGTGCTCGTACTGGTTGGTGGTCCACGCGCGCAGCCCGCGCACCTGCTCGGCCGTGGCCCGCGAGAACCCGCTGTCGACGTAGAGGTCCTCGTCGTAGACCGCCGCGACCACGGGCACCTCGTTGTCCGCCAGCCGGTCCAGGTCGTAGAGGGCCGGCCAGTCGTCCTTGGCGGCGAGCAGCTCGGCGGCCTCCCGCAGCGGCGCGAGCGCGCCCATCTGCTCGAACATCCACGGGTGGACCGTCTCGCCGGTCGGCATCGGGGCCCGCGGGTCGTCCAGCTCGGGGAACTCGGCCCGCACCCGCTCGGCCGACCATCGCGGCGCCTCGCCCTGGCAGTAGATCGGCTCGTGCAGGAGCGCGTAGAGCGGGTGGGCGAGGAACGACGTGCTCGCCTCGACCGCGGCGAGGAACCGGTCGGACAGCTCCGGGCCGGTAGGCCCGTCCACGAAGGCGGCCTCGAGCAGGTGGTGCAGCTCGGGGGAGCCGCTGCGCCTGCCCAGCCCGATGCCCAGGGTCTGCAGCCGGTGCACGGCGAGCCTGTCCCCGGCCGGCAGCCGGACGTCGTGCTCGCGCAGGTGGTCGGCGACAGCGGTGAAGGTGGCCCGGTCCCCGGGGTAGCGGGCGAAGTGCGCGCGGCCCTTGGCCAGCGCACGGCGGTAGGTGGCGCGGTAGACCGGGTCCGGCCCGCCGCTGAGCGGTGCGAGGCCGCCGGTGACCACCGCGCCGGCCAGGCCCTGAGGGGCGAAGGACAGGTAGGTGAGGGCGCAGAAGCCGCCGAAGCTCTGGCCGAGGATGGTCCACGGCCGGTCGCCGGCGAGCTCGCGGCGCAGCAGCTCGGCGTCGCGGACGATCGAGTCCGCCCGGTGCAGGGCCAGCCGTCGCGCCTGCTCGGCCGGCGCCAGCCCGGCCAGCGTCTGCCGGGTGAGCGGGGTGGACAGCCCGGTGCCGCGCTGGTCCATCAACAGCACGCGGTAGTCCTGGAGCAGCCTCCCGATCCAGCCGGTCGCGTCCACCGGCCGGGGGGAGCCCATGCCCGGTCCGCCCTGGAGGAACAGCAGCCAGGGGAGGTCGTCGTGCTCGCGCCGGGGCGCCACCACCTCCCGGGCGAACACCGTGGTGCTGCCCGCCCCGGGGTCCGCGTGGTCCAGCGGCACCGGGACCCGATGGTCGACGGTCACGAGGCCGGGCAGCGCGGATCGGGTCATGAGGGGTGACGGTAGGCGTGGATGTCCCCGGGCTCGGGGCCGGGGCAGCGGAAAGCCACGTGCGGGCACCCCCATGCGCCGCGGGAGGATGCGCCGGTGGACGCGCAGCAGAGAGCGGACCTGACCGGCCGGGCGGACGACGACGCGCGGAAGGACTCCGCCCAGGAGGTGGTGGTGCGCCAGGTGCGCCCGGAGGACTGGGCCGCGCTGCGCGACCTGCGCCTGGAGATGCTGGCCGACACCCCGCTGGCCTACCTCGAGACGTTGACGGACGCGCAGGCCAAGCCCGAGGCCGACTGGCGCCAGCGGGCGCGGCGCGGCGCCGGGCTCATGCCGGGGCATCCCACCGCGACCTTCGTGGCCGAGCGCTCCGGCGGCCGCTGGCTCGGGCAGATGGCCGGCTACGTCGACGCCCCGGGCAGCGCCATGCTCGTCGCCGTCTACGTCGCCCCGACGGCGCGCGGGCGGGCCGCCGGCGTGGCGGACGCGCTGCTGGACGCCGTCGTCGGCTGGGCCGGGCAGCACGCCGGCACGCTCCGGCTCCTCGTCCACGAGGACAACGCGCGGGCCCGTGCCTTCTACCTGCGGCGCGGGTTCACCGAGACCGGCCGCACCGAGCCCTACGAGCTGGACCCCTCCGCACGCGAGATCGAGATGGCCTTGCTCCTGCCCGACCCTGCCGGCGATCAGGTGCAGTAACGTGCGGAGCGTCACCGGCGACGAGGCCGTGGTGACTGCGGTTCGCATCGAGGGGTGAGCGTCGATGACCATCGTCGTGGGCTACGTGCCCAAGCCTGAGGGCAAGGCGGCCCTGCGGCGGGCGGCGGAGGAGGCGAAGCTGCGGGGCTCGCGCCTCGTCGTGATCAACTCCAACCGCGGCGGGCGCGACCTCGACGCAGAGGAGAACGTGCGCTACGAGCACGAGCTGGCCACCGTGCGCGACGAGCTCACCACCGCCGGCGTCGAGCACGAGGTCCGCCAGCTGGTCCGGGGCCTGGAGCCGGCCGAGGACCTCATCGCGGTCGCCGAGGAGGTCCAGGCCGACGTCATCGTCATCGGGCTGCGCCGGCGCACCCCCGTCGGCAAGCTCATCCTCGGCAGCAACGCCCAGCGCATCCTGCTCGACGCGCCCTGCCCGGTCCTGGCCGTGAAGGCCGAGGAGGACTGAGCGGGAGGGCTGACCCACCACCTCGGGCGGCGGGAGAGCGCGCGGGCGAGCAGGATGTGGGCGTGACTCTCCGCCTCGCCCAGGAACCCGACGCCGACGCCCTGCTCGACCGCGACCCGTTCGCCCTGCTCGCGGGCATGCTGCTGGACCAGCGTATGCTGGCAGGAACAGTAAGCTGCGGCTGACCGCTACTGCTTGGCACGCGACGGCGGCGGACTGTCGCGCAGGAAGAGCAGCGGGCGGACGGGGACACGATGGCGCGGCCGAACCATGCATCGATCTTCCGCAAGGGACCCGAGGCGGTCCTAGAGGAGCAGCGGGCGGCCATCATCGCCGCCCGCGAGATCCTGCTCGGCGCGTACGAGCGGATCAGCGACGACCAGGAGGACGAGGGCACCGGCGACCGCGGCGCCGGCGTGGGCCGTCAGTCCGACACGCTGGTCAAGCTCTGCATCGCGCTCACCGCGGCCGGCCCGTCGACCTGGACCATCTACCGGCACTACACCGACAACGACCTGTCCGCGTTCAAGGACGTGGTGCGCCCCGAGTTCGAGCTGCTCCTGGCCGACCTGGAGGCCGGGGTCATCGAGGGCATCGTCGTCTACGACCTGGACCGCCTCGCCCGCCGCCCGAAGGACCTCGAGCGGCTCATCGACATCTACGACAAGGCCGCGAAGGCCGGGCGCCGGCTGTTCTTCCAGACCATCCACGACCCGATCGACCTGTCCAGCCCGGACGGCATCACCCTGGCCCGGGTCATGGTCGCGTTCGCGAACAAGTCCAGCCGGGACACCGCCCGTCGGGTGGCGGGCAAGCACAGGGCGACCGCGCTGACCGGCCGCCCGGTCGGCGGGACCCGGCCGTTCGGGTGGAACTGGACCAGCGAGCGGGTCGTGCTCGCCGACGGCCGGGTCCTGGAGCCCGCGGTCGGGGCGAAGGGCAAGCCGATCCGCCACCACGTCATCAACGAGGCCGAGGCCGCCGAGATCCGCCGGGTCGCCGCCGACGTGCTGCTCGGCGTCGGGCTGAACACCATTTGCCGAGACCTGACCGAGCGCGGCATCCGCACCCCGCGCGGGAACGAGTGGCGCCCGAACCCGCTCAAGCTGATGCTCGAGAGCCCCCGGCTGGCCGGGTTCCGGGTGCATAGGGGCACCCTGCTGCCCGCCGAGAACGGTGAAGGCTGGGTGCTCGGGAACTGGGACCCGATCCTCGACGTGGACACGTGGGAGCAGGTCGCGACCAAACTGGCCGGCAAGGGGGGCCAGAAGGCCCGCAGCGAGGCCCAGCGCTCGTACCTGCTGTCCGGCATCCTGCGCTGCTACCTGTGCCACGGGCCGCTGTACGGCAACGCACGCGCCGACCTGGGGCACTTCTACGCGTGCAAGGTCCGCGGCGGGGCCGGCGGGAAGGCCGGCTGCGGGAAGGTCACGTGCTCCGGGCCGCCGGTCGACGACGTGGTGACGGAGTGGGCGAAGAAGCGGATGCTTACCACCGCGGCCGCCGTCAAGGCCGAGGGCCCGTGGCCGCGCGAGGGCGAGCTGGAAGAGGCCAAGCGGCAGATGGGCGAGCTTGTTCCGCTGCTGACCGAGGCGACCGGGGAGGGCAAGGCCATGCTGTCGGCCCGGTTTGCCCGGCTATCGGATGCGGTCGATGAACTGCGCGCCGAACGGTCGGTGTGGCTGCTCGAGCGCGGCAACCTCGTCCGCCGCGCGATGGTGACTCCGGACACGTTCGATGACCTGCCGCTGGACGTGCAGCGCCAATACCTGCGCGGCGAGCTGGTCAGCTTGTTCGTGAAGCCGGCGACGGTGCGCGGGAACCGGTTCGACTACTCGCGGCTGGTGCCGGTGTGGCGCGGCACCGCCGACGAGGTGCCGGGTGACGGGGTGCCTGCCGGCGAGCCGACGGCCTGACGGAGGACCTGACGGCTCGCGTGCCGGTCCAGAACGCCGCGCAGCTGCTTCCACCGTCGATCCGTCATAGGTGGGGCATCGGCGAGCCACCTCGCAAGGCATTCCTCGCGGGTCATCACGGGGGCGGGGCGGGGTGCGGTCTTCGGCATGACCGGACTGGTCCGGGGTCACGCCGGTGGCGCAATCGGCCACCGGCTGGCGCCCGCGCGTTGCGGCGGAAGCGGTGACAGATCAGGCTGCACCCCGCTTCAGGGGGCTTCCCGGCTGCAGGCCGCGGGGCGTGCATGCGATCCGGGCTAGATCCTTCAGGCCTGTGGACGTTCACCAGACGCGCCGCGGAACGAAACAACGGGGATGTCGCGAGCCGCTACCTGCTCGGCTCGCTAGGGCCGGGTAGCGAGGGTCGCCTCGCCGAGCCTTGCCCTGACCAAGATGGGGTTACATGCAGCGGCCGTGGCGGCCGGCACGGTGCTGGTCGTGACCAAGCATGCCCCGGCAGTTCAGGCGATCATCGACCAGGCGGCGGCCGCGGACGGGCTCACCTTCATGCTTGCTCAGGCAGCGTGGAGTCAGTCCGACCCGACCGCCTCGACGCACCTGCCTGCCATGTTCGCCGTCGCTCGTGCTGGCATCGGCGACCCCACGCTGCGGGCGGCCATGGACAGCGCAGAGGACGACGTCGAGGCGGCCTTGTCCCGCCAGCGAGCGCGTGGCGACGAGTGGGGAGAGGGCCGCCGGCACGTGCCAGATCGCGAGGTGGATCTTGCTGGGTGGGTGGCTGCGGCCCTGTGGGCCGCTGCCATCGCCGCGCTCGCTGACCACGCTCTACATGCTTTGGCGCCCGGTCAACGTTCAGATCTGGCTGGTCCCTGGGCCCGGGCTGTCGCAGTCCGGAGAGACATCGCCGGCCTGGGAGTCGCCGCCGAGCAGGTCGCGACTGCCCTGCTCAGGATGTCAATGGCCATCTCGTTGTCCCCGCTGGTGGCCAGTGAAAGTCCCCACCTCGCTGGGGTGGGTTAGCGCTTCGAGGGGCGGCTCCCGGGGCGTGTTCGGGCCTCGCGCATGCGGTAGCTCTCGCCGTCGGTGGCGACGACGTTGTTGTGGTGCAGGAGGCGGTCCAGGAGGCTGACGGCGGTGGAGTGGTCGGGTAGGAAGCGGCCCCAGTCTTCGAAGGGCCAGTGGCTGGCGATGGCGAGGCTGCGGCGTTCGTAGGCGGCGGCGACGAACCGGAACAGCAGCTGGCTGCCGGTGCTGTCCAGGGGTGCGAAGCCGACCTCGTCGCAGATGATCAGGTCGTGGCGTAGCAGGGTCTCGATGACCTTGCCGACGCTGTTGTCGGCCAGGCCGCGGTAGAGGTTCTCCACGAGCTCGGCGGCGGTGAAGTAGCGGACCCGCTGGCCCTGTTGGACGGCGGCGTGGCCGAGGGCGATCAGGGTGTGGGTCTTGCCGGTGCCGGCCGGCCCGATCAGGGTGAGGTTCTCTCTGGCGGCGATCCATTCCAGGGAGGTCAGGTAGGCCCAGGTCGGGGCGGGGATGCTGCTGGCGGCGAG
>JBQCHF010000056.1:0-10567 GCA_051954955.1 Motilibacteraceae bacterium | reverse complement strand
GGGCTGTCGGTCCCAGTCGCGCATCACCAGGCCGAACACCCCCCCCCAAACCAACCCACCCCCCCCCACCCCGCCCCGGAATGGTTGGCTCGCCCCCCCCCCCCCCCCGACCGATGGCTGCCTGTCACCGGCTCGCCTTCTCGAACGGATGGGTAGAGCGGCTTGGACAGCCTCTAGGGCAGGGACTCGATGAGGCGCTGCGCCGCGTCTCTGAGTGAGGGCACGTCGCGTCTCGCGGTGCTGGTGACGATCGTGTGCGTCGTGTCGAAGTACTGATGGGTAAGGAAGTTCTTCATGTCGCCGATCTCCCGCCACGGGATGTTCGGTTCGGTGGCGAGCAGGGCCGGTTGTTCCCGCTGGAGCGCGATGATGGCCTCGCCGATCTCGATCAGGCGCATGCGCACGGCGTCGAAGCGGCGGGATCCGCCCAGGGGGTCCGCTGGGGATTCGGCCATGCCTTCGGCCAGGCAGTCGGCGATGACGTCGCAGGCGGTGACCACGTCAACGAGTCGAGCCCCGGGGTCGCGTGGACTCACAGGCGGATCAGGTCGCGCTGGATGCTTCGGGCTACGTCCGGCTTGAGCCCGTCGTCAGGGACGACGTCGACAGGCTCGCCGCCCAGCGCGTCCGAGAGTGCGCGGCGCAGTCGGGAGAGGGTGACGAGAGTGGCGTCCGCGGGCAGATGCACGAGCAGATCGATGTCGCTGTCGGGGCGGTCCTCGCCACGGGCAACGGATCCGAACACCCCCACGACGCTGGCCCCATCCGCTGCTGCAGCGCGAGCGACTGCGCGGCGGCGCCGCCTCAGCAGCGCACCTCGACGCGTGGCAGGGAGAGCGGCCGGAGCGGGCGCGTCTTGGGAAGCGCCGGTGCCGGGGCGGTGCGACTGGCCCGAGCGAGAGGGCCGCTGATGCGCTGCGGGTGGCGCGGGCTGGATGTGTAGGACGAGGTGGCTGCCAGTGGCGTCGATGAGGCGCTGGAGCGTCGAGAGTGCGGGCTCTCGGTGCCCGCGTTCGTAGGCGCTGATCACGCTCTGCGTGACCCCGGCCCGTACCGCAAGGTCATCCTGCGTGAGCCCGGCACGGCTCCGGGCTTCACGGAGCAGTTCAGCAGCCGAGGCCATATAGCGGATCGTCTATCAGTCGGGCTTCTAGGTCAAGTCCGCTCGACCGCTTGGAAGCGTTGTCGCTCGGTGGTGAGGCTCACGTGCCCGGGCGGGGCGGCGGTGGCCAGGTCGACCATCTCCTGCTCCAGCACCATCGCCCCCTCGATCGCCTTCGCCCGCCTCGCCACACGGAAGGCGCCCGCGAGGGTTGCACGGCCCGTCGACGGTCTAGCCGCTGTCGACCCCCCGCTGGCTGTGGCGCACTGTCGCCGCTTCCGTTCGGAGGCGATCCCGGCTCAACGGTGGCGAGTCAGGGGGCAAAGTGGCTCGGCGTGGCAGGGGGACATCCGACGTCGCCCTCGGCGTGATGTGGGGCCGGAAAGTCCGCTGGTGCAGGCAGCCTGAGGAGACCAGCGGACTGCAGCAGGCAGGAATCCGCTGGTGCGGCTCGGCCCCACAGTGGCCCCACATCGGTCCTTACAGGGGCCGAAATCGCTCACACAGCGAGAAGGGCGTCTCGCGGAATCGCGAAACGCCCTGCTCAGAGCTCCGTGCGCCGCCAGGGACTCGAACCCCGAACCCGCGGATTAAGAGAGGGATGAGGCCGGTGTCGGATGATGACGCCCCGTCCGGCTAGTGCTGTTTCCGCTGGTCACGTCCATGATCTCGTTCCGGCTGGTCCGGTGCGTGCTGGCGCGTCCGGGGCCGTTCGGCCCCACGTCGGCCCCACATGGGCCCCCACCTGCGGCCAAGGCTGGGGGAGCGGGCTGACAAGGCTGTTCGCCGCGCGGGACGTCCGGAGCCATGACCGCCTCCTGCTCCGACGTGCCCGGAAGTGCGGGTTGCCCTCTTCGCAAGTTTCGCTTGTGATCTTCTTCTTCGGCGGGTTACGTTCCCGCCGCTTACTGCTCGTCCTCGTCCGGCCACGCTGAGTGTTCTTGCCGGAGGGGCATTCTACGGGGGGATCTGTGCCGCGCTCTCGGCGTCCCCGCTTGCTCATGTCCGTTTCCGGCGCCCGGCGCCCGGTGTCGCTGCTGGTGGGGGCGCTCGGCCTGGCACTGCTGGTCGGCGCCGCCCCGGCCGTGGACGCGCCGCCGGCCGCCGCTGCCGTCCACGAGGTAACCGCAAAGGCTCCCCGTGTAGCCAGCAAGCCGGACTTGGTGTCCGCGGCGCTGGCGGCCCGGTCGCAGGGCAGCAAGGTCGAGGCAGAATCGGAGCGGACCGAGAACACCACGACGTGGGTGAACCCGGACGGGACGCTGACCACCGAGGCACACAGCGGCCAGGTGCGGTTCAAGGACACGCATGGCCGTTGGCAGGACGTGGACCTGGACCTGGCCGAGGCGGCAGACGGGACGATCGCTCCCAAGGGTCAGGCGTTCGGTCTGCGGCTGGGCGGAGGCACCGGGCAGGCCGGGGAGTCGGCGGTGGCCACGAGCCAGCACGGCGCCGGCCGGTCGGTGACGGTGGCGTGGCACGGGCAGCTTCCCAAGCCGGTCGTTTCCGGCAGCACGGCGACCTTCCCTGAGGTCAGTCCTGGGGTTGATCTGACGGTGCAGGCGCTGCGTTCGGGCTTCGAGCAGTCGTTCGTGCTTCGTCAGCGCCCGACCGGGCCGGTGTCCTGGCAGCTTCCGCTGCTGACCAGGGGGCTGACCGCGCGGCAGGACGCGGACGGTGGCGTGTCCTTCGTGGACGCCAAGGGGGTCGCGCGTTCTCGGTTCGCTCCGGCGACCGCTTGGGATACGGCGACTGACCCTTTGTCCGGTGACCCGGTCAACCGCTCGTCCGTGACGATGAGCGTGGCCCAGCAGGGCAAGGGCCGAGCGGTGCTGACCGTCACCCCGGATGCGCAGTGGCTGGCGGACCCGGCCCGTCGATTCCCGGTGACGGTGGACCCGACGTACGCCGCGCTCACCGTGTACCCGTCCTTCGACGCGTTCGTCGAAAGCTCCTACGCCACCGACCAGTCCACCGCGATCGAGCTGAAGCTGGGCACCTTCGACGGTGGCACCACCAAGGCCCGCTCGTTCCTGTCCTTCCCGATGTCGTCGTGGAAGGGCTACAAGGTGATGAGCGCAAGCCTGTGGCTGGACGAGACGTATTCCTATTCCTGCACGGCGCGCAGCTGGGAGGTTTGGGACACCGGCGCGGTGTCCAGCTCGGTGCGGTGGACGGCGCAGCCGACCTGGAACAGCCGGTGGGCGACCAGCTCGGTGACCATGGGCTACAGCTCCAGTTGCCCCGGGGGCCGCGTGGCCGTTCCCGTGACAAGCCTTGCGCAGGCGTGGGCCGGCAACGGCAACGCCACCAACACCCTTGGTATCCGCGCCTCGGACGAGACCGATTCCTACGGTTGGAAGAAGTTCGCCTCCTCCGAGTCCGCGTACGACCCGTACCTGTCGATCACCTACGACCGTAAGCCGGGAGCCGCGGCGGCGCCGACGTTCACTCCGAGCGCCACCTTCACCCCCGCGGGGTCGACGTCGTATAGCTACTACACCTCGGACTCGACGCCAGCGTTCACCTCGAAGGCCAGCGACCCGGACGGCAACACCGTCCAGATGAAGGTCGAGGTGCATTCCTCGACGACGACCTCGAGCACCACCTTGAAGGCCAGCTGCTCGACCGCATTCGTCGCCTCGGGAAGCAACGGCTCGTGCACGCCGACCACGGCCCTGCCGGACGGGCAGTACTACGCGCGGGTGGCGGTCTACGACGGCTACCTGTGGAACGGGACGTGGTCGTCGTGGCAGGCGTTCAAGGTGGCAGCCGCCATCCCGCCGGTTCCCACGGTCAGCTGCCCGGCGCCGTATACCAACGGCAGCTGGCAGGACGGCGTGCCGTCGGCGGCGGTGTCGTGCTCCGTCACTGCGACGGGGTCCGGGACCAGCGCTCCGGCGTTCGTCCTGTACAAGGTCGACGGTGGGGCGGAGCAGACCGTCCAGATCCCGCAGTCGAGCGACCCGTCCGTCGCCAAGAGCACGGTGTCGGTGCCCAACACGGCAGGCGGCCACTCGGTGGTGGCGCGGACGAAGAGCCCGTCGAACCTGCTGTCCGCCGACAGCTCCACCTACCAGTTCGGCTACGGCGGCACGAGCCTGACTTCGCCGACGAACAGCCCGCGGGTCACGACGACCGGTGTGGTGAAGATCGCCGCCTCGGGCCCGCCTCGGGGCACCTCGAGCAGCGTCACCGCGAGCGTGCAGTGGCGGGTGGCCGGGGCCGGCAGCGAGACCGTGGGCTGGAACCCGGCCGGCGGCGCGACGGTCAGCATCGCCGACAACGGCAGCTCCGGGGTGAGCGTCACGGGCACATGGGACACCACGAAGGAGACCAGCGACACCGCGGCGGGCATCACGCTGAACGACCGCGTGCCAGTGCTGCTGGACGTGCAGGTGTGCCTGACCTACACCTCCGGCACGCAGTGCACCTGGTCGCAGCAGCCCACCTCGGTGCTGCGGGTGCCGCACGCGTTCGGCAGCGGCTTCCCGGTCGCCGACGCCGGCCCCGGGCAGGTGGCGCTGTGGACCGGTGAGTTCAACACCGACACCACCGACATCTCGGTGCCCGGCTACACCGGCTCGCTGTCGCTGTCCCGCTCGCACTCCACCTTCGCCGGCGCCACCAACAGCGCCACCGGTGTGTTCGGCCCGGGCTGGACCGCGCAGCTGGACGGGCCCGACGCGGGCGCTGCCGGGATGCAGGTGGTGGACTCCACCCGGGTGGACGGCACCGTGGCGCTGATCGACTCCGACGGCTCGGCGCTGGTCTTCTCCACCCCCAACGGCGCGCGACGCAGCACCAGCGACCTGCCGGCGGGCACCTACATGCCGGTCGACGAGGACACCCAGCTCGACGGCTCCGCGCTGGTGGTGTCCGGCAGCGGCGCGGCCACGACCCTGACCTACACCGAGGACGACGGCACCAAGACCGTGTGGACGGTCACCGCCGCCCCGACCGCGAGCAGCGACGCGGTGTTCCTGCCGATCAGCGTCACCGAGCCCGGCTCGATCTCCAAGACCACCTACAGCCACGACGCGGCCGGCCGGGTGACTCGCATCGTCGCCGCCTCGCCGGTGACCTGCACGCCCAGCACCGACCCGACCGTTGCGCTGCTCACCCCGGGCTGCCGGTCGCTGCGGCTGGAGTACGCCACCACCACCGGCACCACCTTCCCCGGGGACTACGCCGGGCGGCTGAAGAGCGTGTGGCTGGACATCTACGACCCGGACAAGACCGGCGGGCCGGGTGGCACCTCGGTCAAGGTCGCCAGCTACTCCTACGACTCTGCCGGTCGGCTCGTCAGCGTCACCGACCCCCGCTCGAACCTGACCACCGGCTACGGCTACGACGCCGCGAACCGGCTCACCAGCCTCACCCCGCCCGGCCAACCGGCCTACACCTTCACCTACGCAGCCTCCCCGGTGAAGCTGTCCACGGTCACCCGGCCGCGCCCTGATGGCGCCGTGGCGACCCTGGCGCGCGTCGTGTACGGCGTCACCGTGAACGGGGACGGCACCGCCCTGCCCAACCTGGGTGCGACGGTGGTCGACGACTGGCAGCAGAAGTCCGCCCCCACCTACGCCGCGGCCGTGTTCGGTCCGGACGCGCCGGAGGGCACCACCGACTTCACCTGGGCGGACCTGCAGTACACCGACGCCCTGGGCTACACCGTCAACAGCGCCTCCTACGGCGCGGGGAAGTGGCTGGTCACGGCCACCGACTACGACGGCAACGGCAACGTCACCCGCCAGCTCGACGCCGGCGCGATCGAGGACATCCTCAGCCACAACGTCCCGGCCGGGCTCTCCGCCGACGACATGGCCACGCAGACGGTCTACAACGCTCGGATCCCGAAGGACGCCGCCCTGCCGGTGCTCACCCCGGCCGGAACCTTCGTGGTGGACACGTTCGGCCCAGCTCGCTGGGCGACTTTGTCCGACGGCGCCACCCAAGCGTGGGTGCGCCCGCGCACGCACACCGACTACGACGAGGGCGCCCCAAACGGCGACGTCAACCCGGACACTCAGTTGCCCTACCGGCTGGCGACCACCCAGACGGTGACCGCCTATGACCCCGGCTCGGGCCAGGACGTGGACACCGTCTCGGTCACCCGCACCGGCTACACCGCGGTCGACGCGAGCGCGGACGGGTGGAAGCTGGGCCAGCCGACCACCACCACGACGGTGATGAGCGGTGACAGCAAGGAGGACATCGTCCGCACGACCCTCTACGACGCCGACGGCCGGGTCATCGAGACCCGGCAGCCCTCGGCGGCCGGCACCAGCGCCAACGCCGGCACCACCCAGACCGTGTACTACCGGGCCGACGGCGGCACCGGGGTGCCGGCCTGCGACAACCCCGACCCGGACCCGAGCATCGCCGCGGCCAAGCGCGCCGCTTGGGCCGGCCTGACTTGCCTGACCCGGCACGGCGCCGACCCGGACTCCGGGCCCACGATGCCCTCCTCCATTGTGGCGAAGTACTCCTACCTGCTCGCCCCGGCCAAGGTCGTGGAGACCTCCGGCCCGGTCACCCGCACCACCACGACCACGTTCCTGGCCGACGGGCGCACCGACACCACCAGCACCGCGGTGACCGGCCTGGGCGCCGGCGAGGCCTCCACCCCGGTGGCGACCTCCCGCACCACCTACGACTCGGCGACCGGGCAGCCGCACGCGGTGCAGTCCCTGGACGCCTCGGGCGCGGTGAGCGGCCAGGTCGTCACCGACTACGACTCCTGGGGCCGGGTGGTCGGCTACACCGACGCCAAGGGCGGGCGCACCACCACCGCCTACGACCCGGCGGGCCGGGTCGCCACGGTCACCGACCCGTTCGGGAACGCCACCAGCTACGGCTACGGCACCGACCTGGCCGGCAAGACCGAGCGGCGGGGCATGCCCACCAGCATCACGGTCGCCGGGCTGGGCTCGTTCAGCGGCCGCTACGACGCAGACGGCAAGCTGGTCGAGCAGTACATGCCCGGCGGCGTGAGCCAGCAGGTGCAGTACGACGACGCCGGCGACCCGGTCGGCCTGACCTACCAGGGCCAGGTCACCAGCGTGGACCCGGGCACCGGAGCGGTGAGCACCGCCTCCGGTGACTGGCTGGGCTGGAGCCAGGACAACGACGTAGCCGGGCGGGTGGTGCGCGAGTGGACCCCGACCGGGGCCGCATTCACCGACGGCCCGGCCAGCGACACCGTGCCCGGCAGCGGGGCCGTAGACGCCGGCGACGCCTTGTCCTACGACCGGCAGTACTCCTACGACCGCGCCGGGCGGCTGCGCACGGTCCGAGACCGCACCTCCACGGCGACCGGGGATGCGCTGGCCCCGACCGACCCGGCCACGACCTCGGCGCCGTGCCTGACGCGCACCTACGCCTTCGACGTCAACGGCAACAGGCTCTCCCGCAACGAGTACCCGGCCAACGCCGACGGCTCATGCGTGGCCAGCACCACCGGCGCCACCGCCAGCAGCTCGAGGAGCTGGACGTACGACGCGGCGGACCGGACCAGCACCTCCGGTTACCGGTACGACGAGCTCGGCCGGACCCTGACCATCCCGGCCGTGGACGCCCCGCGCCCCGGCGGCGGTGACATCACGCTCGGTTACTACGACACCGACGCGATCGCCTCGATCACCCAGGCCGGCACCACCGCCAGCTACAGCCTGGACCCGGCCGGGCGGCGCCTGCAGGACAGCACCGGCCCGACCGGTGGCACCGCCACCTCGCTGGTCACCCGCCGCTACGGCGACGGCAGTGACAGCCCGGCCTGGGTCGAGACCAGCAACCCCAGCACCGGCAGCGCAGTGAGCGTGACCCGGTACGCCGAGAACCTCGGCGGGGACCTGGGCGGCACCGTCACCGGCACCGGCCCGAGTGCCGGCGGCGACACCGCCACCCTGGACCTGACCAACCTGCACGGCGACATCGCCACCACCGTCACCCTGCCGGCGGGGGGAGTGGCCGCCACCGGCATCGACGGGTGGTCCGACTACGACGAGTACGGCCAGCCCCGCACCGGCGACGGCGCCGGCGACGCCCTCGGCTACGGATGGCTCGGCGGCAAGCAACGCGCGACCGACACCGCCGGGACCGGGCTGACTCTCATGGGAGCGCGCGTCTATAACCCCGTCACAGGGCACTTCACCAGCATCGACCCGGTGAAGGGTGGCAGCCCAAGCGCCTACGCCTACCCCGACGACCCCCTGAACCAGTTCGACCTGGACGGGCAGCGTTGGCACTTCCACTGGCATTCTGTCACCAAGGTCCTGAGCAATTCCTACTTCCAGGCTGGCGTTACGGCTCTCGCGTGTTCAACTGGGGTCGGCTGCGCTGCCGCTGTATGGGGATTCACCGCCTACAACGCCTATAGTCGCGGGCGAAAGTATGGCTTCAGCAGCCGGCGGTTCTTCGTGGGAACAGCTGTTGATATCATTGGCAACAGGGTCCCTGTGGGGCAGTACCGAAGCCTGAGACGCTTCACGGCGCGGATGGGCTCTCATCGAGGAACTGGGGCCATGCATATGCTTCAGCGAAACCATGCACAATTGCTGCGGGACGCCCGGCGTCGAGTAGCTGCCAGGAATGCTACCTGGGCTGTTCGCTGGGGGGTTATCGGACACGCTAGGGACAGGTTCTTGGGATGGTAGAGGAATTGCCTGGCCGAGACATCCCAGCGCTTACGAGGCGGCTCTCTTATCGATTGGGCGTAGCCCTGCTCGCTGTGCTCTTTGTTGTCAGCCTCCTTGAGTTACTGGTAATCGGGGACGGCAGACTGTTGGCAAGCACTATGGTTGGTGCGGTAGTTCTGTATGTCGCCGTCATGCTAATCCTTCTCGTTCGGGTGCAAGTCTCGCTGACGGATGGACTGTTAGTGATCCGAAATCCAATGCGTACTTTTCGAGTCCCGCTGGCCGACGTGGTCGCAGTCGAGGAGCGCCCGACCTGGCAGCCGGAGGCTGTCGACCTGATTGTTCACAGCAGAAGGATTGGGCAGATAGGCGTCTGGGCGCTGAGCGGGCGGCACGTACAGGCCCTCGCTACAGCTCTTGATGTCCCCATTCGGGAGAACTAGTAGCTCGTGGGCAACTACACCTCTGTCTCGATCCAGACATCCGTCACGAGTTCAAGACGGTTTGGCAGAGACATGCCGCCCCTGAGCGGCATGGCGGAGACCCACTGAACCGCCGCGGGTCTGCTGGAGGCATTCGAACCTGGAAGAAGTTTGCGGGCAGGGTCAACGGCTGACGCAGTCTAGATGGGAGCGCAGATAGGCAGGCCCTCCACCAGGGCCTGCACCACGGATACCAAGCGCACCCTGCTTGCCACCGCGACAGACCCTCCTGCACCTCTACCCCTACCAGCGTGTGGCGTCGTTGTCCTCGTCGAAGCCGGCCGCCGGCCAGCAGGCGAGGCCGTCGTCCACGCGTCGCCTGCTCGAGGCGCCCCTGACGTGCGCGTCCAGGTTCGCTGTCGTCCGCTGCGGGCCGACCGTCCGGCGACTCGGCAGGCGTCGGGCACGGGAAGGGCTCGGGTGGCAGGGGGAGGAGAGTCCAGGGTCGCCGTCGTGCGGCTGTGGGGCCGGGAAGTCCGCTGGTGCATGGAGCCACCGGACACCAGCGGGCTCCAGCAGGGAGGAATCCGCTGGTGCGGCTCGGCCACACATCGGCCCCACATCACCCCTTACCAGGCGCGAAACCGTCCAGATAGCGAGCAGGGTTCCGCAAAATCGCGAAAGGCCCTGCTCAGAGCTCCGTGAGCCGCCAGGAACTCCAACCCCGAACCCGCGGGCTAGTGTCCGTGGCCATGCCAAAGTGGCTCTTCATAACTGGGGGTGTAGTCGGGGTCTGAAGCCGCCGGTCTCGAGGAGTGATCTGGCGATGTAGTTGGTGAGGTTGCGAAAGCCGAGGGCGGAGCCGCGGAGGTGTTGGAGGCGTCCGTTGATGGCTTCGGTGGGGCCGTTGGAGGTGCCGGGCCGGTCGAAGTAGGCCAGCACGTCGGCGGCGCGGCGGGTCAGGGTGCGCCCGAGGGTCCTGACCTCGGTGAGCGGGGCGGGGACTCCGCTGCTGATCGCCTCGATCAGCTTCTGCATCAGCTCGCGGCCCTTGGTCCGGTCGGGTTCGCGGTAGGCGGCGATCATGCGCTGGTAGATGCCCCAGGTGGCCTCGACCTGGACGTGGGCGTCGTCGGTGAACAGGGCCATCAGGCGTTCGCACTGGGTGTCGGTGAGCAGGTCGGTGCCGGTGTGCAGGGTGCGCCGGGCCCGGTAGAGCGGGTCGGTTTTGCGGCTCTTCATAACTGGGGGTGTAGTCGGGGTCTGAAGCCGCCGGTCTCCAGTAGTGATCTGGCGATGTAGTTGGTGAGGTTGCGAAAGCCCAGGGCGGAGCCGCGCAGGTGTTCGAGGCGTCCGTTGATGGCTTCGGTGGGGCCGTTGGAGGTGCCGGGCCGGTCGAAGTA
>JBQCHF010000055.1:0-8604 GCA_051954955.1 Motilibacteraceae bacterium | reverse complement strand
GCACTGCACCGAGCCGTTCCACTGGTCCCAAGGGGACCACACCGTCCCCTACGACCACCAGAACCCCGAGGCCGGCGGGCAGACCGACACCCACAACCTGTGCCCGAGATGCGGCATCCACCACGCCCTGAAGACCTGCGGACTGCTGGACTCCGACGTCCTCGACGACGGCAGCGTGGAGATCATCACCCGATCCGGACGGCGCTACCGCACACCACCACCACGACTGCTCGCCGACGAGGACGACCCACCCAAGAACCCCCGGAGCGCAACGAGAACCGGCGAGAGCAGCAGCTGGGGCGACCCCGACCAACCCCCACCGTTCTAGGGGGATCTTGATGCCGTACGCACCCTGCCGAGCGAGGGGATGCATCAAGATCCGCGGTAGACACACCGACGCGCGGCCAGAACACCAGCGGGAGCGACCCCGAGCGGCCCCCGGCCTCTTGACCCCAGCGGCCTTCGAGGCGCTACTGCATGGCGTTTGCCAGCAGCTGATGGACATCAGCGATGGCAGGGTGCGAGGAACGGTCCACGGGCCAGAAGTCGGTGCCGTCGTCGGGCCAGCAGGGGACGACGTGGAAGTGCAGGTGGTCCACCGACTGGCCCGACGACGGCCCGCTGGCGTTGAGGACCACGACGCCGGGTGCGCCCAGCGCGTCGCGCATGGAGTGGGACACCCGCTGCACCAGGAGCGAGGTCGAGGCGAGGGCCTCCGGGCTCACGTCCTGCACCCCGACGGCATGCTCCCTGGGCACGACCAGCGTGTGACCCGGTGCGAGCTCACCTTCTGGCAGCGGCAGGAAAGCGACGGCGTCCTCCCCTCGGTGGACCCAGCGGGCCTCTCCCGTCTCCATCAGGGTGCAGAAGACGCACTCCGTGCGGGTGCTCACGACAAGTCCTCCCTGGTCGTCGACTCGGTGAACTCCCGGCCGAGGATGCCCAGGACGAGGTCGTCGTAGGGCCGGCCGTCGAGCCAGCAGCTCTCGCGCTCCCGCCCTTCCACGATGAACCCGCATCGCTGGTAGCAGGCGATCGCGGCCTCGTTGAAAGCCAGTACGCGGAGGTCGACCCGGTTGAGGGCCAGGTCGGTGAAGGCGTGCCGCAGGACGAGTCGGGTGGCCTCGCCGCCGAGACCCCGGCCGAGGTCGGCGGGGTGGAACAGCCCGATCGCGAAGCGGGCCTTGCGGTCCTGCGCGCTGATCCCGTGCAGGAACGTGACGCCGACGAGCCGACCGTCCGCCTCGATGACCCAGTGCCGGCGGGTCGCGTCCTGCTCCGCCTGCCGCACGGCCTGGAACCACACCCGTGCCTCGTGGGCGGTCATCTCCCGGTCCTCGGTCACGTGCCCGTAGTTGCGCTCGATCGACGCGTGCCACCCGAGCCGCTGCCGCTCGGCCTCGTCCTCGGCCCGGACGGAGCGCAGCAGGACCCGGGGCCCGAGGAGCCTGGGAGCAGTCATGCCGGTACGAGTCCTGTTCTTCGGTTGAATGAGCTAGTCCGTGCGGCTGGCCGGTCCGGGCCCTGCCTCGACGATCCGCTGCACGGTGGCCAGGTCGAGGTCGTACGGGCCGATCCGGGTCAGCACCCACGTGGCGCCGCCGTCCAGCCAGGGCGCGGGGTCCTGCTCGGGCTGCAGGTCGACCACCATCTCGAAGCCGGCTGCCGGCGAGTGCTCGGCCAGGCTCCCGGTCACGGCGTCCAGGTCGTCCGGTCCGTCCAGGCCGATCACGAAGAAGCCGTCGTAGCGGGCCGCCCGGCGCAGGGGTGCCTGGTTCCCGAACCGGCCGGCGAGCCAGATCGGCACCGTGGGCGCCGGCTGGAAGCGGACGTCGCGGGCGGTGTGGTGGGCACCGTCGTGGTCGACCTGCTCGCCGGACAGCAAGCCGGTCAGGACCTCCAGGCCCTCGTCGAGCATCCGCCCGCGCACCTTCGGGTCCGGCTCGTCGCCGAAGGCGCTGAACTCTCGCACCCAGTCGTCGCCCAGCCCCAGGCCGAGCACGAACCGGCCGCCCGAGAGCACCGCCAGGCTCGCGGCCTGCCGTGCCAGCACCTGGGGCCGGCGCCGGGGGAGCGGGGTGACCATCGGCCCGAGCAGCAACCGCTCCGTCCGCAGCGCGACGGCTGCGCAGCAGGTCCACACGTCGGCGATCGCACTCACCCGCTCGCCATAGAGCAGGTGGTCCCAGACGAAGAAGCCGTCCCAGCCGGCGTCCTCCGCGGCCGCGGCCAGGTCCCCGACGACACGTGGGTCGGCGAGGGCGTCGAAGGGGGCGACGAACAGGCCGCGGCGAGTGGTCATGCCCAGATCATGCCGACAGGGTTGAGGACCGGTTGCGATGGGTGCGACGGGATCAGGACGGGTGGGATCAGGACGGGTGGGATCAGGACAGCGCCGGCGCGCGTTGGCCCCACGTGGACCGACTGCCCGACGGCGATGCCGCACGCCTCCAGCCGCCCCGCGCGCCGGCCGAGCCAGCGCCGCCCCCGTCGCCGGGCAGCGGCGTCCGGTTCCTCGGGGCGCCGGTCGTGGTGCTCGAGATCGTGGTGGTGGTCGGCCTGGCCGTGGGGCTGTCGGCCGTCCGCTCGGTGCTCAGCTTCCTCGAGGTCGCCCTCGCCCCGGCGCCGCTGTCCGCGCACGCGGCCACCCTCAACGGGTCCGCAGCGCCGGGGCACCCGTGGATCGACCTCGGCTACCAGCTCACCCGGGTCGTGGCGCTGCTGCTGCCCGCCGTCCTCGTGGTCGTGCTGGCGCTGCGCGGCGAAGAACCCCTGCCCACGTTCGGCATCACGACGTTCCGCTGGCGGCGCGAGGTGCTGATCGGGCTCGGTGCCGCCGCTGCGGTCGGCGGCATCGGCCTGGCCGGCTACCTCATCAGCTTCGCCCTCGGCGGCAGCCTCACCGTGGTGCCCACGTCGCTGCCGCCGGTGTGGTGGCGGATCCCGGTGCTGGTGCTGTCCGCGGCGGCCAACGCGATCCTCGAGGAGGTCGTGCTCTGCGGCTACCTGCTGCGCCGGCTGGACCAGCTCGGCATGGGCCGCAATCCAGCCGCCCTGCTCAGCGCGACGGTCCGCGGGGCGTACCACCTCTACCAGGGGCTGGCCGGTGCGCTGGGGAACCTGGCGATGGGACTGGTCTTCGCCCGCTACCGCCAGCGCACCGGACGGATCACCGCCCTCGTCGTCGCGCACACCACCATCGACACGGTGGCCTTCCTCGGCTACCTCGCCCTGGCCGGCCACGTCAGCTGGCTGCCGTCCTGAGCAAGGACGCTCCGGCCGGCTCAGCCGCCGGAGCGGGTCGTGGCGAACCAGCGGGTGGCGAACTCGACCAAGGCGCGCTGGGGGACCAGACGCGCCTCGGCGCCGCCCACCCGGCCGCGTCGCTCCAGCCCGGTCTGCGCGGCGAAGGCCTCCCCGCAGGCGACGAAGTCCTCGTCGTGCACGTCCAGCTCGTCGAACTCGACCCAGGCGCGCCGACCGTCGCCCAGCACTGGTGCGCCGTTCGGGATCCGTCGCTTGCCGGGCCAGTCGGACCGGTGCTCGGCCAGGTGCAGCGAGGTGTTCTTGTCGTGCCCGACGCCCAGCAGGAGCACGCGGCCGTCGAGGTCGTGGACCGCTTGCAGCGGGGACCGGTCGCCTACGGGGCTGTCCAGGTCGTGCCTCGCGACGACGTCGGCGGCGTGGTCGCCCCAGGCGGCGAACGAGCGGTGCGGGTGGGCGCTGCGCCGGACGCCCGGCAGGGTGCGGAACAGCTCCGCGACGGCGCCCATCGTGCGGGTCGGGGTCCGCGCCGGGTCGTAGGCGGGCAGCGCCTCGCGCACCGCCGGCCACCAGTCCACCGGGACCGCGGGGTCGCGCAGGTAGGCCGGGTCGCACAGCTGCCAGGACTGCGTGGGCATGACCAGGGTGCCGGTCGGCCCGACGGCAGCCTGCAGGGCCTCGACCACCGCCTGCTCGCCGCCGACCACCCCGCCGGCCCAGCTTCCCGTCCCGCCACCTGACCGGCCCAGGGCGGACAGCGAGGCGTGCACGACCAGGCAGTGCCCCTCGTCGACCCCGAGGCGACGCAGATCCGCCAGCAGCGTGGCGCGCGTGATCGGTCCGTCCTGCCGCATCCGTCCTCCGTGCTCGTCCCGACCGGTCCCCGACCACCGGCCCGTCGATCTCGTCCTGAGGGGTGCCGTGGCGGCCTACCGTGGCGGCGCGCCCGGCACCGCCGCGGGCAGTCAAGCCGAGGCCGGGCCGACCTCGCCAGCGGTGCTCACTGCTGGTTGACGCAACGGTGAGGGGGCGCTGAGGTAGCGCAGAGCAAGGTCAGGCATCTGCATTCCGGCACAGGCTGCGGCGGACGGGGCATGGTGGAGCGACCAGCACGGCTTCCCGGGGGCCCGGCCGCCGCTCGGCTGCAGGCCATCCTCGACGCCCTCGCCGAGGCCGTCTTCGTGGTGGACCGAAACGACGTCGTCACCGCCTCGAACGCCGCCGCGCGCCGGCTGCTGCTGGGGGAGGCGGATGCCTCGCTCGCCGAGCCCGGGGCGCTGGCCAAGGCGCTGGAGCTCCGCCACCTCGACGGCGCCCCGGTGGCCGACGAGGACCGCCCGCGGCTGCGCGCCCTGCGCGGGGACCACCTCCGCGGTCAGCTGATGCGCCTGCGCCGTCCCGGCGAGCCCGAGGACGTCGTCGTCGAGATCTCCACCGCCCCGGTCCCCGGTCCGCTCGGGGCGGTCGGCGAGGTGGTCCTGGCGGTGCGCGACGTGACCGGCCACGTCAACGCCACCCGCGACCTCGCCCTGGCCCGGCGGCAGCTCGAGGAGGTGGTGGAGGCCGGCGGCGTCGGTCTCTGGGACCGCGACCTGCTCACCGGGCAGGTGCGCTTCTCGGCGGAGTGGAAGCGGCAGATCGGCTACCTGCCGCACGAGGTCGGCGACGACGTCGGGGAGTTCCTGGCGCGGGTGCACCCCGACGACGTCGAGCGCGTCGCGGCGGTGGACGAGGAGCTGCGGCTCGGGCTGCGCCGCAGCAGCGAGAGCACCTTCCGCTTCCGGCACCGGGACGGCTCCTACCGCCACATCCTCGCCCGGGCCAGCCTGGTGCACGACGAGACCGGCCGCCCGGTGCGCCTGGTCGGCAATCACATCGACATCACCGACCGGGTGCAGATGGAGCACCGGCTGGCCCAGGCCAACCGGCTGGAGAGCGTCGGGCGGCTGGCCGGCGGCATCGCGCACGAGTTCAACAACCTGCTGGCCGCGGTGGGCCTGTCCATCGAGGTCGCGGCCGCCGACGTCGAGGCGGCCACCGGCCCGGACGGCGACTCGGTGACGCGGCTGCGCCAGGTGGCCGACCTGATCGAGCAGGGCAAGCACCTGACCCGTCAGCTGCTGGCGCTGAGCCATGCCCCGGTGCTCGAGGCGGTCGTGCTCGACCTGCACGAGCAGGTGGTGAGCATGCGCGACACGCTGGACCGGCTGCTCGGCGAGACCGTTCAGGTGCAGGTCTGCGCCAGCCAGGAGTGCGGCGACGACGGCCCGGTGCGGGTGCGGATGGACCCGGGGCAGCTGCACCAGCTGCTGCTCAACTTGGCCATCAACGCCCGCGACGCCATGCCCGACGGCGGCCTGCTCACTCTCCGGGTCGACCGACGGGCCTCGCCGCGCGGGGTGCCCGGGGCGGTCCTGCTGGTGCAGGACACCGGGCACGGGATGGACGCGGCCACCCTGGAGCAGGCGGTGGACCCGATGTTCACCACCAAGCCGGCCGGGCGCGGGACCGGCCTCGGGCTCGCGCTGGTGCACAGCGTGGTGGAGAAGAGCGGCGGCACGCTGTCGATCGTGAGCACCCCGGGGGCGGGCACCACGGTGCAGGTCTGGCTGCCGCTCGTCGACGCCCCGACCGCCGCCGCGCCCACGGGCGCCGCTGCCGTCACCTCCGGGGCGGGCCGGGGGGTGCTGGTGGTGGAGGACGACCCGTCCCTGCGCGAGGTCATCGGCGCGGTGCTGCGCGGCGCCGGCTACGACGTCGTCCTGGCCGGGTCCGCCGCCGCGGCCCGCACCGCGGTGGCCGCGGCGCACGAGCGGCAGGTGCCGCTGGAGGTGCTGTTGTGCGACCTCGTCCTGCCCGACGCCCACGGCACCGCACTGGCCGAGGAGCTGCGCCGGCGCCAGCCGGACGCGCGGGTCCTGCTCATGTCCGGCTACACCGACGACCCCGGGGCGGGGGTCGCGGTGAGCGGGGGCGGGCTGCCGTTCCTGGCCAAGCCGTTCACGGCCGAGGAGCTCCTGGCCAGGCTCGAGCAGGTGTTGCAGGAGGTTCCATAGCGAGCAGATCCTCGAGGGGAGCAGACCGCGGAAGGAGGCCTGGCGTGGGAGAGCTGCGAGCGGTGCCGGTGTCCGAGGTGCGCGGTGGGGACGGCAGCGGCCGGCGCGGGCGGACCTACCTGGTCGACCGGCTCTGGCCCCGTGGGGTGCGCAAGGAGGATCTGGCCCTGGACGGCTGGCCGCGCGAGGTGGCGCCGAGCACCGAGCTGCGGCGCTGGTTCGGGCACGACCCGGACCGGTGGGAGGAGTTCCGGCGGCGCTACGGCGCCGAGCTGGACGCGAACCCGCAGACCTGGGAGCCGCTGCTGGAGGACCTCGCGCACGACGACGTCCTGCTGGTGTTCAGCGCCCGGGATCACCTGCACAACAACGCCGTCGCCCTGCGGGACTACTTGCTGGGCCGGCGCGGCGGGCGGTAGCAGCTGCCCGCCGCCGCTCCGGGCGGCGTGGTCGCAGCCCGCACTCCGGCGACGTGCTTCGGCAAAGCGCTCGCCAGGATTCGGTGCCCGCAGGGCCAGGAACCTCTCCCCGCCGCCGCCCCCGGGTGCGGGTGCGAGCGGCCGGCGGCGAGGATGGAGAGGCCCGGGTGGGCGACCGGGCCACCGGGCACCGGGCACCGGCAGCAGGAGGGAGCAGGTCGTGCGCGAGATCGCCGCGGTCGTCGTGGGCGGGGCGCTGCTGGTGGTGGCCGTCGTCGGCGTCGTGATGGGCCTCTACGGACACGTGCTCCTCGGGCTGGTCGGCCTGCTCGCGCTGGTCGCGACCGGGGGCTGCCTGTGGGCGGCGCAGCGCTACCACGTGATGCGCCCGGCCCCGAACCTGCTGGACAAGCGGCCGCGCGGCTGACCCCGGACTGCGGACTGGTCGGGCCGCCTGTCGCCGGCGGCTCACGCAGCGCGAACCACCCGTGTGGGCCATGGCCGGGCGCTGATCGTCGGATCACCTTCCCCTGGTCGGCGGCGCGGTCGACGGCGCCCCCGCGGGGGCGGCGTCCACCGACGCCACTCCGCACAACCCAAGGGGGTTCCTCGTGCGACCTCATCGACCTCTGGTCCTGCTCGCCGCGGGTGCGGTCGGGGCCGCGACCTGGGCGGTGCCCGTCGCCTCGGCCGGCGCCAGCGACGGCGGGTGGACCCTGCGCAGCGTCGTCACCGGCCTGAGCGCACCCCGGGGCGTGGCCATCGACTCGGCGGGCGCGGTGTACGTCTCCGAGGCCGGCTACCCCGGTGCGGGGAGCATGGGGGTGACCCGGACCGGCGCGGTGGCCAAGTACGTCTGGCGGGACGGCAGCCTGCACCGGAGCTGGCGCACGCCGTTCACGTCCGTCTACGCCTCCGAGGGCGGCGGCCCACCCGACGCGCTGGGTCCCTCGGGCATGAGCGCGCTGGGCCGCGACGTGCGAATGATCATGGGGCTGAGCCAGGCAGGGGTCCGCGCAGAGGCGCACCGGACCGTGCCGCAGATCGGCCATCTCTACCGCTTCGACACCCGCACCGGCCGCGCCGTCCGGGTGAGCGACGTCGGGGACCAGCAGTACGCCTGGACCGCCCAGCACAAGTACCTGTGGAAGGAGTTCCCGGACTCCAACCCCTACGGCGTCCTGGTGACCCGCGACCGGCACGGGCGGCAGCACACCTACGTCGTCGACGCCGGCGCCAACACGGTGGCGGAGGTGTTCCGCAACGGGCGGATCAGGATCATCTCCTACATCCCCAACGAGACGCCCCCGGGCACCCGCGACGCGGTGCCCACCTGCGTGGCGCAGGGCCCTGACGGCAAGCTCTACGTCGGTGCGCTGGACCTGCTGGTGAACCTGCAGACCGGCGGGGGCAAGTCGAACGTCTGGCAGGTCGACCCGAACGGCCGGGACTGGCGGCACAACGCCAAGAAGTGGGCCACGGGGCTGACCACCATCTCCTCCTGCGCCTTCGACCGCTCGGGCAACCTGTGGCTGACCGAGATGTTCAAGGACAACGGCACGGGCAAGCAGCCCGGCGACGTCGCCCGCATCCCGTTCGCCCACCCGGACCGGATCACCCGGATCGGCGGCGGCCTGCTGCCGTTCCCGGGTGCGGTCACGGTGAGCGCGCACGGTGCGGTCTACGTCACCACCGGGGCCACCTTCGGCAAGGGGCAGGGCAAGCTCTGGGTGCTCAGCCACCGCTGAGCCGCCGCGTCCCACCGGTCCCACCCGTCCGAGGCGTCGCCCCCCGGCCCCCCGCCCGGGGGCGCCCGCGCGCGGGGCCGCAAGGGACAACCGAGGTTGTTCAGCCGGCGCGATTCG
>JBQCHF010000054.1:0-23786 GCA_051954955.1 Motilibacteraceae bacterium | reverse complement strand
CACGCCGGCCAGCACCGTCCGGCGGCCGACCAGACCCTCCGGCCGCTCCAGGCCGCCGTCGGTCACCGTCGCGCCGCCCCGCCCGTCCGCCATGCCGCCTCCAGGTCCTCGTGGTGCTGCTCAGCGCCGGGCCCGTCCCGCCGCCGACCTCCACCACGGACCGCGCCGGCCTCCGGTTCGACGCCCACGGGATGTCGTCGCCGAGCATCCTGTCGCCGAGCATCCTGTGGCGCGTCTCAGCCGCGCCGCTCGCCGACCCGCGCGGCCGCGCGCAGGTAGGGCCGGCGGGGCAGCGCGGCCAGCACGCTCAGCTCCTCCCGCGGGGTCGTCCGCCCGTCGAGGAAGCGCAGCAGCAGGTCCACCGGCACCTCCGCGAACAGCCGGGCGAAGGCCCGCTCCAGCTCCGACGGGTCGTGGGAGACCGCGTCGAGCAGCACGGCGTCGAGCCAGTGGTGCCGGGCCGGGAGCGGGTCGTCGCCGCGCGGCTCCTCCCCGGCCAGCAGTGCGGCCACCGTGCGGGTGGTGTCCCGCACGATCGCCCCCATCGCGTAGCCGGTGCTGGCTCGCACCAGCCCGGCCCGCATGCCGATGTCCACCACCCGGCCGTGCGCGCGCGGGGCCGGGCGGGCGCGCAGCGGGAGCACGGCGTGCTCGGTGCCGACGACGTCGTAGGGCCCGACGCCCAGCACGGCCTCGAGGTAGCGCGAGAGGGCGGCATCCTCCGACAGCCCGTCGGAGCCGGCCTCCCGACCGCCCGGCAGGAAGCCGGTCCGCTCCACCAGCGCGCAGTGGTCGTCGATCGGGAGCACGTAGACGAACCGGGCGGCGCCGTCCGCGGGGGTCCGGAAGTCGACCAGCGTGGGCACCGCGTCGGCGAAGACCGGCCGCTCGGTGCGGACCCGCCAGCCGGTGAAGGCCAGCCGGCCGTCCGGCGGGCCCAGCGCGGCGTCCTCGGCGGCGGAGGGCGGGCGGCTGTCGAAGACGAAACGGGCGTCGATCACCTCGCCATCGACGACGGCCTGGGCCGCGCCGCCGATGTCGCGCACGGCCTGCACCTGGCCGGTCCGCCAGACGTAGCCGGGTCGGCTCGCCACCACCTCCCGCAGCACCCGGTGCAGGTCGGCGCGGCGCACCGACTGGTAGCGGTAGCGCCTCAGCGGCAGCACCCGATCGACCCCGCCGGCCACGACCAGCAGCGTGTCGAACCGCCGCTCGACCGCCCGGTCCAGCAGGCTCGGCGCGTCGCTCCAGCCGGCCCAGCGCTGCTCGTCGCCCTCGGGCCCACGCGCGGCGTCGTCGACGAGGAGCAGCCGCTCGCCCCATCCGGCGCGGGCGAGGTGGGCGAGCAGCAGCGGGCCGGACAGACCGCCGCCGGCCAGGACGGCGTCCCACCGCTGCCGGCCCCGCGCGCTCACCCCCTCGCCCACGACTCCTGCCTACGGCGCGGCGCGCGCGGGCGGGAGGGGCGCACGTCCTGCGCGATCGGTCTGGCGTGCTCGCACTCGGGGTGGCTGCAGCTCTCAGCCGTCGTCGGCCAGCGCGTCCACCGCTGCCACCAGGGCGTCCAGCGCCGGCAGCGCGGCGCGCAGGGCCGCGCGGTCGGCGTCGGCGAGCCCGTCCAGCGCGCTGGCGAGCAGCCGCTCGTTGGTGCCCCGCCATCGGTCCAGCGCCCGGCGCCCCTCGTCGGTCAGGGCGAGCACGACGGTGCGCCGGTCCGCCCCGCTGTCCCGCCGCAGGGCGCCGGTCCGCTCCAGGGCCTGCACCAGGGTGCTCAGCGTGCTCGGGGCCAGCCGCAGCGCCGCGGCGACGTCGCCGGCCCGTGCCCCCGGATGCTCGGCCACGGCGGAGAGCAGCTCGAGCTGCGCCACGCTGTAGGGCTGCTCGGGCACGGCCGCCCGGGCCGCGCGGCGCAGGGCCCGACGCAGGCGGGCCACGACGTCGGCCAGCGCGGGCTCCGCCGCGTCACCAGCCGCAGGCTGCGCGCTCACGCCCGCCCTCCGGCCGGCGCCGCATGACCGGCGTGACGGCCCAGGGCCGAGCCGGTGAGCACGACCGCCGCCACCAGCAGCATCCCGAGCACGAGCGCGGGCCCGTCCAGGTGCAGGCGCGGGGCGAGGTGCAGCCCGAGTGCGGTGAGCGCGACGCCGAGCGAGGTCCCCAGTGCCCGGGCCACGTTGACCAGCCCGCCGGTCACCGCTGCTGCCGACGTCGGCACGGCGCCCATCACCGAGGCGTTGTTGGCCGGCACCGCCAGCCCCAGGCACAGCCCGAGCGCGAGCAGCAGCGCCGCCACCGCGGTCGGGTGCCGCCAGAGGACGGCCAGACCGGCCAGGACCGGCACCGCGAGCCCCCCGCCGAGCAGGACCCGGGCCCGGTTGTCCAGGGAGCGGGGCAGCGTGCTGCCGCCGACGGCGGCCAGGGCGAAGCCGAGCGGGAGGCAGGTGAGCACCAGACCGCCCACGGACGTGCTGACCCCCCAGGTGGTCAGCACGGTGGGGATCAGCACGAGCGGGCCGAAGATCACCAGGTAGGCGGCCAGCGCGCCGACCAGCCCGGGGGTGACCCCGGGGGTGGCGACCAGCGCCGGCTCGAGCAGCGGCGCGGCCACCCGGCGCTCGACGGCGACCAGCCCGGCCCCGGCCAGCAGCGCGACCGCCGCGAGGGCGAGGACGGTCACGCCGTCGCCGGGCAGCGGCAGGCCGCCCAGCGCGCTGAGCACCAGGAGGGCGCTGACGGCGGTGAGCGCCAGCAGGGCGAAGCCGCCGGGGTCGCGCCCGGTGCGGGCCGCGTGCTGGCGGGTGCGCGGCAGCAGGATCCGCCCGGCGACCACCGCGACGATCCCGACCGGCACGTTCACCCAGAACACCGACCGCCAGCCGGCGGTGTCGACCAGCACGCCGCCGACCGTCGGGCCCAGCGCCAGGCCGAGCGCCTGCGCCGCCGCCTGGATGCCCAGGGCGTTGCGGGCCGACCGGCGCGGCACGCTGGTGGTCACCAGCGCCACCGAGTTGGCCTGCAGCAGGGCCGCGCCGACCGCCTGCACCGCGCGGGCGGCCACCAGCCAGCCCAGGCTCGGCGCCAGCGCGCAGCCGGCCGAGGCGAGGGTGAACACGACGAAGCCGTAGAGGTAGAGCAGCTTGCGGCCGCGTGCGTCCGCCCAGCGGCCCACCGGCACCAGCAGCGCGGCCAGCACGACCAGGTAGGACAGTGACACCCACTCGACCGACCCGAGGGTCACCCCGAACTCGTCCTGCAGCGAGGGGTAGGTGAGCGTGACGATGCTGGCGTCGAGCTGACCCATGAAGGCGCCCAGGCACACCGAGGCGACGGCCGCCCAGCCGGCCCACGGGCGGTCGCGCAGCCACGCCGGTCGGTGGGCCTCGCTGGTCAGCGCTTCCAGCACTCCTGCACGGGTCACGACTGTCAGGATGCCACGGTATTTCTGTCACCGAAACATCGACGGAAAGGTGTCGTTCCGCGTCCTCGTCGGCGGCCGCCGGAGCAGCTCGAGGTGAGTGCGCTCGGGCGGGTCGCCCGCGACGCAGCCGGCGTCCGGCGGCTCCGCAACGCCTCGACAAGCTCAACAGCGCTGGTGACGGCGGCCAACCTGCTCGGGGACCGGACGTACGCCGGCCGGCGGACCCGCTCCGGCCGGAATGATCACGGTCCCGTGATCCTTTCATGCTCACCACATCAAATCTGCTGAGGCAAGCATGGAAATGGTGAGGTGAGCGGGCCGCTCGACGGGTCGCCTTGCTTGCGCGATGACAACCGCCATCGCGCGCCCACCCCGCAGCGCCCACCCCGCAGCGCCCACCCCTCGCGACCATCACTCACCGAGGAGAAAGCTCGCCTACCCAGGAGAATTCTCCTCGGTGGGCGAGTAATGATCACGGGACCGTGATCATTCCGGCCGGGGCGTCCCTCACCCCAGCGGCAGCCACCCCGGCGGGTCAGGCGGCAGCGGAGCCGGGCTCGAGCCGGCGCAGGACCTCGGGCAGGGCGCCGGCGTGCACGACGGCGAGGCGGGTGGTGGCGCGGGTGAGCGCGACGTAGAGGTCGCTGCCTCCGCGGGGGGACTGCGCGAGCACCTCGGCCGGCTCGACCAGCACCACGGCGTCGAACTCCAGTCCCTTGGTCTGGCGCACGGACAGCACGACGACGCGGTGGTCCAGGGCGTCGCCGGCGGTGCCGAGGGCGACGTCGTCGACGCCGGCCCGCACGGCCTCGGCCACCGGCCCGAAGAGCGCGTCAGGCACCACCACGGCCACCCGGCCGTCGCCGACGGCGGCCGCCTCCTCCCGGGCGATCTCGACGACGGCAGCGGGCAGGTCGACGTCGGCGCGGACCGCCCGCGGCTCCACCCCGGCCGCGCGCACCGACTGGGCCGGTGCGAGCCCGGGGGCGACGGCCGCCAGGACGTCGGCGGCCACCGCCATGACCTCCTCCGGAGTGCGGTAGTTGACCGTGAGCTCCTCGACCCGCCGCCGGTCGGCGGGGGCGAACGGCGAGAGCACGTCCTGCCACGAGCTCGCCCCGGCGCTGCTGCCGGTCTGGGCGAGGTCGCCCACCACGGTCATCGACCGGGACGGGCAGCGGCGCACCAGCGCCCGCCAGGCCATCGGCGAGAGCTCCTGCGCCTCGTCCACGACCACGTGCCCGAACGCCCAGGTCCGGTCGGTCGCCGCCCGCTCGGCGGTGGTGAGCCGGGGACCGGTCTCCCGGTAGCGCGAGGCCAGCTGCTCGGCGGTCACCATCCCGCCGCCCAGCCCCATCGCGGACAGGGCCTCGCGGGCGTAGCGCTCCTCCTCGGCTTGCTCGCGGGCCCGGGCCGCGGCCACCGGGTCGTGCTCGGGCAGGTCGCCGAGCAGCTCGGCGGCCTCGTCCAGCAGCGGCACGTCGCCCTCGGTCCACTCCACCGACGGGGCGCGGCGCAGCAGCCGCTGCTCGACGTCGGACAGCAGCCGGCGGGCGGCGCGGGACAGCGCGCCCGGGTCGGCGTAGAGGTCGCGCAGCAACTGCTGCGGGGTGAGCGGCGGCCACAGGTCGTCGAGCACCGCGCGGACCGCGGGCTCCTCCCGCAGCTCCTCGCGCAGGTCGGCGATGTCCTCGGCGTCCAGCACCCGGGCGGACCCGCCGGCCAGCTGCCGGGCGTACTGCTCGGCCAGCCCGGTGAGCAGCTCGCGGGCGAAGGTGGCCCGGGCCGGGTTGTGACCCCGCCGGTTGCGCCGGGCCTTGCTGCGGGCCCGATCGGCTGCCTGCCGGGTGATCACCAGCCGGGCCTTGTCCAGCAGCACCTCGACGTCGGCACGCGGCAGCCGCTGCCGCTCGCGGACCGCGTTCTCGACCAGCTTGGCCATCCGCAGGTCGCCCTTGAGCCGGGCCACCTCGTCGGCGTCGACGGCGGTGGCGGTGAGCCCGGGCAGCAGCCCGCCCACCGTAGTGAGCACGACGTCGGTCTCGCCGAGCGAGGGCAGCACCTGCTCGACGTAGCGCAGGAAGGTCGGGTTGGGGCCGACCACCAGCACGCCGGCGCCGCGCAGCCGCTCGCGGTGGGTGTAGAGCAGGTAGGCGGCCCGGTGCAGCGCCACGGCCGTCTTCCCGGTCCCCGGGCCGCCCTGCACGACGAGCACCCCGCGCAGGTCGGCGCGCACCACCCGGTCCTGCTCGGCCTGGATGGTGGCCACGATGTCGCGCATCCGACCGGTGCGGGCCGCGGACACGGCGCTGAGCAGGGCGCCCTCGCCGGTGAGGGTGGACCGGTCGGTCTCGTCCATCGCGTCGAGGTCGAGCACCTCGTCGTCCAGGCTGGTCACCTGCCGGTCCCGGGTGGTGATGTGCCGGCGGCGCACGACGCCCTCCGGATTGGCCGCCGTGGCCTGGTAGAAGGCGGCGGCGGCGGGGGCGCGCCAGTCCACCAGCAGCTGGTCGTACTCGTCGTCGGAGAGCCCGAGCCGGCCGACGTAGCGGCGGGCGCCGTCGTCGAGGTCGAGCCGGCCGAAGCACAGCCCGTTCTCCACTGCCCACAGCTGGGCCAGCCGCTCGCTGTGGAGGGTGTCGAAGGCGTCCCGCTCGCTGAGCGCCTGCGGGGTCTCGGCCGACCCCTGGGTGCGCACCGTGGTCAGCGCCTGCTCGGTGCGCGCCCGGAGGAAGTCCAGCCGGGTGTAGAGGCGGTCGACATAGGCCTGCTCGAGCGCGAGCTCGGCGCCGCTGGCGGGCAAGGGCGGGTCTCCTCGGACGGGTGCTGCAGGGGGTGCGCCGGGAACGGGCATGGGGGCGGTCGTGCCCGGCGGGCGTACGAGCCTGCCACGAGCTGGCCGCTGGTGCCGAACGGTCGGCGCGTGTCGCGGGCGGGGGGGGCGGGGTCAGGCCGGGGTCAGGCCGGCGGGAGCGGCTCGGCGAGCTCCCACTGCCGGCGCAGCCAGGCGTGCACCGGCCCCGGGTCGCCGGCCGTGTGCCGGACGTGCCCGTGCTCGCCGCCGAGGCGGGCCTCGGCCCTGGGCAGGTGCGCGGCCAGCCACCGCCCGTGCGCCGGCGGGGACATCTGGTCGTGCGAGCCGTGGACGACCAGCACCGGGCAGCGCACCTCGGCGACGTCGAAGCCCCACGGCCGCAGCAGCGCCAGGGTGTCGTCCAGCCACCCGTCCACCCCGTCGGCCAGCGCCGCGGTCTGGCGGGCGTGCACCGAGGCGGCGAACCCGGCCGAGAGCGCCGCCGCGTCCACCGGGCTGAGCTGGTGGGCCAGCTCGCGGTGCAGCGTGCCGGGGGTGCTGGCCAGCAGGCGCCCGCGGGCCTCCTCCAGCGTGCCGCGGTAGCCCTCCGGGTCGTCGACGGCCTGCTCCAGTGAGGCCCGGCTGGCGCCGTCGCGCCCGGCGGACCAGTCCAGGCCGGCGGCGTCGAAGGGGGCGGGGCTGGCCATCACCGCGGCCGCGACCACCCGCTCGGGCACCAGCGCCGCCACGGCCAGCGCGTGCGGTCCGCCGGCGGACATCCCGTAGGCCATGAAGCGGCCCGCGCGCAGCGCGTCGGCGACGACGACGGCGTCCCGGGCCGCTGCGTCCACCGTCCGCCCGGGCAGCCGGCACGACCCGGGGTAACCGGGCCGGTCCCAGGCGACCAGGCGCAGGCCGCGGGCCAGCGCGTCCTCGTGGCTGCGCACCGAGACGAGCCCGACCGACGGCATGCCGTGGTGCACGAGCACCGGCGCCCCCGCGGGGTCACCGGCCTCGCGCACGCGGAGCCGGCGCCCGTCGGGCGTGGCCACCGCGTGCTCGCGGGTGGACTCGTAGAGCTGCATCTCCGGCCGCTGTCCGTGCTGTCGGGTCTGGCGTTCTGGTGCCTCTTCTGGTGCTGTCCCTCGCGGCCGGTCCGGGATCCCCGTCCGCACTGGCCGCTCTGACAGGGTGCCAGCGCTGCCCCCGACCCGAAACTCGAGTTCGGGCGAGGCGACCCGCGCGGCGACCGCGCCGGGACACGATGGGACCCGTGCCCGCCCTCGCCCGTCCCGCCGCCGACCCCCACCGGGGCCGGTGAGCCGTGCTGGTCTGGGTGGGGTGGGCGCTGCTGGCGCTGGCGGCAGCCGTCGTGCTGCGCTGGCTGCTGCGCCGGGTGGACGCCCTGGGCCGGGCGCGCCCCTTCCCGGTCTTCTCGGTGGCGGTGCTGCTCGTCCTGGCCGGGGCCGCGGGGGTGACCGTCTACCGGCACGACGCCCTGCAGCGGCGGCTGTCCGACGTCGCGTCGGAGCTGGTCGGGCACCGGGTCCGGGTCGACTGCCAGACGGCCGGGCAGTCGTTCGTGGACGCCACCGGCGACCTCGGTCACGTGCCCTTCCAGAACGGCCGGCCCTCGGGGCCCGCGCTGGTCAAGCTCGAGCAGTGCACGGCGATCCGGCACTACCTCGACGACCACGGGCGCGCACCGACGCCGGAGCAGGTCGTCGCGGTCCACGTGCTCACCCACGAGGCGATGCACCTGGCCGGCACGCTGGACGAGGCACGGGCCGAGTGCCAGGCGATGCAGCGCGACGCCTGGACCGCTCGCCTGCTCGGCGCCACGGCCGGGGATGCCCGCGCCCTGGCCGCCGACTACTGGCGCACCGTCTATCCGCGGATGCCGGACGGCTACCGCAGCGGCTCCTGCGCGGCCGGCACGGACTGGGACGAGGGCGGGAGCGACGCGCCGTGGCGCTGAGCGGCCGGGTCGTCACGCGAGAGCTCGTCAAGGGGCGGCAAAGATCATGGTCTTCCACCCCGCTGACAGCTCGCCTTTCGTATACAGTTTGTCGCTTGTGAGCATGGTGTCGGGGCAGCCGAAGCTGGGGGAGACGCACCTGCCGCTGCAGTCGGCGGTCTACGAGGAGATCCGCCGCCGGATCCTGCGCGGTGAGCTGCTCCCCGGCACGCGCCTGGTCGAGGACCGGATGGCCGCCGAGCTGGGCGTGTCGCGCAACCCCGTGCGCGAGGCGATCCGGGTGCTGGCCGCCGAGGGCTTCGTCGAGGTGATGCCCCGGCGCGGCGCCGCGGTGGCCCACCTGGGGGCCGAGGAGGCCGAGGAGCTCTTCGACGTTCGCATGGCGCTGGAGAGCCTGGCCGCCAGGCTGGCAGCCCGGCGGACCGACGCGGGCACGCGGGAGCGGATCGAGAGCGTCCTGCGCTCGGCTGAGGCGGCCTCCGACGCCGGCGACCAGGAGTCGCTGGTCGTGCTCAACGCGGAGTTCCACGAGGCCGTCATCGAGCTCAGCGGCAACACCTACCTGTCCATGGTGGCCACCCCGGTGCTGCAGCGGGCGCGCTGGCTCTACCAGCAGAGCCTCCCTGTGCGCGCCGCGCACTCCTGGACCGAGCACGTCGCCCTGGCACGCGCCATCCTCGACGGCGACGAGGTCGCGGCCGAGGCGCACGCCACCACCCACGTCGCCGCCGCCCGTGCCGCGTTCCGGGACGTGCAGCGGGGGTGACGGTGCGCTCCAGGCCTGCCAGCTCATCGTCATGGGGCGGCCTGCCTTCGAGCCCGTTCTGATCGACCAGGTCAACGGCGCTGGTGACGGGGGAGCCGGGAGCGGAGCAGGCTCTCGCTGCCTGCTCGCGGCAGAGCGTGAGCAAGGGGAAGGCTGTTGCGTGACAGGCCGGTGTGTCGCGCAACAACCCTCCAGTCGACGCCGGGCTGCTCGTGGGTCGGCAGAGTGCGACGGCGATGCACGACACGCCGAGAAGGTTTAGCAATACCGTCACATTCTTCGAGCTGAGGCGCGTGAGGCGGGCCGCAGCCGGCCAGTGCGAGCCTCCACCCGCTCGGCTCCCCGTCACCAGCGCGGCTGCCCTTCCACCTGCGCCGACTGCAGCCCGCAGCCCGACGTGCCCCCTTGGTCGCGTCGGCGCAGTCGATCCTCGCTCGTCCCGCCGGATGGGCCCACCCGTCGCGGGCCACCTGCCGCTCGTCGACGCAAGGTAACGATTCGGGTCTCGCCTCTTGTATACGAAGAACGGGTGATCCACAGTAGGCGGCGTCCTCGCGAGGCGTTTCTTCGCCCGTGCCCTGAATCGCCGGGAGTGCCCCATGCTCGTGCCCCGTCGTCGGCTGCTCGTCGCTGTGACAGCGGCCGCCCTCTCGCTCGCCGCGTGCTCGGGGGGCAGCGGCTCCACCAGTGCCGGCGGGGGAGGTGGATCCACCACTCCGGCCCACGGCACCGACGCCGGCGACGCGAACGTCAAGGCCGGCGGCGAGATGACCTTCGCGCTCGCGGAGGACCCGGACAAGCTCGACCCGACGTTCGCCCGCACGCTGGTCGGCCGCGAGGTCTTCGCCAACCTGTGCGAGAAGCTGTACGACGTCGACAAGGACCTCAACATCGTGCCGCAGCTGGCGGCGGAGATGCCGAAGTTCAGCGACGACCAGAAGACGGTCACCATCAAGCTGCGCAGCGGCATCAAGTTCAACGACGGCACGCCGTTCGACGCCGACGCGGTGAAGACCACGCTGGACCGGGACATCACCGCCGAGGGCTCGGCGCGCACGGCCGACCTGGCGCCAGTGAGCAAGGTCGAGGTCGTCGACCCGCAGACCGTCAAGCTCACGCTCTCCAAGCCGTACTCGCCGCTGGCCGGCGCGCTGGCCGACCGGGCCGGCATGATCATGTCGCCCACCCAGCTGAAGAAGCTCGGCAAGGACTTCGGCACCTCGCCGGTGTGCGTCGGGCCGTTCGAGTTCGTCAGCCGGTCGCCCGGCAACGAGATCGTCCTGAAGAAGGCGGAGAACTACTACGACAAGGACAAGGTCAAGCTGGACAAGCTGACCTTCAAGATCATCACCGACCCGAACGTCCGCCTGGCCAACCTGCGCTCGGGCGACATCGACGCCGCCGAGCGGCTCGCGCCCACGGACGCCCAGCAGGTCAGCAGCAGCCCCGACCTGAGCCTGGTCACCGCGACGTCGATCGGCTACCAGGGCATCACCGTGAACATCGGCAACGCCAACGGGATCGGCAAGCCGGTGGGGCCGGTCGACACCGCCCTGGGCAAGAACGCCAAGCTGCGGCAGGCCTTCGACCTGGCCATCGACCGCGACACCCTCAACAAGGTCGTGTTCGCCGGCCAGTACGCCCCGGACTGCTCGCCGCTGCCGCTCAAGAGCCCGTTCCGTGACGACACGCCGTGCCAGAAGGCCGACCCGGCCAAGGCCAAGCAGCTGGTGCAGGAGTCCGGCGTGCCCACGCCGGTCCCGGCCACGCTCATCATTGGCACCGACCCCGAGGCGGCCCGGATCGGGCAGGTGCTGCAGGGGATGGTCAAGGCGGCGGGCTTCGACCTCAAGCTCGCCCCGACCGAGTTCACCACCGCGCTCGACCAGAGCGACGCCGGCAAGTTCGACACCTTCGCGGTCGGCTGGTCCGGCCGGGTCGACCCGGACGGCAACATCTACAGCTTCATGCACACCGGGGCCCCGCTGAACATCGCCGGGATCTCGGACAAGACGATCGACGACGCGCTGGACCAGGCGCGGGCGACGTCGGACGTGGCGCAGCGCAAGGCCCTCTACGCGAAGGCCCTGCAGCAGCAGTCGCAGCTGGAGGGGCTGATCTACCTCTACCACCAGAAGCTGCTGCTCGGGACCTCGAAGAAGGTCGCCGGCATCGCCTACTACGACGACGGCCTGCCCCGGCTGAAGACCGCGGGCTTCACCGCCTGACGGCAGCGGGCCGCGCGGCAGCCGATCCCAGCGACCGGCTGCCGCGCGGCCGCACCCCGCCCGCTTCGTCAACCCCAGCGCATGGAACGAGGTCTCCGCGATGGGTCCCTATCTGCTCCGGCGACTCGGCGCCGCCGTGATCACGGTCGTCATCGCCAGCGTGGTCGTCTTCGCCGGCGTGCACGCGCTGCCCGGTGACGCCGCGCTGGCCCTGGCCGGTGAGGAGCGCAGCCCCCAGGTGCTGGCGCAGATCCGGCACGAGTACGGCTTCGACCAGCCGCTCCCGATCCAGTACGTCAAATACATGGGGCAGGCGCTGCAGGGGAATCTGGGCCAGTCCACCCGGATCGGGGCCCACGTGAGCTCGGTGCTCATGGAGCGCCTGCCCATCACCCTCGAGCTCGCTGTGCTCGCCCTGCTCGTCGGTATCGTCATCGGCATCCCGGCCGGGATCGCCTCGGCGCTGCGCCGCGGCAAGGCGGTGGACTACGGCGCCAACGGGTTCGCCCTGGTGGGCCTGTCGGTCCCGCACTTCTGGCTGGGGCTGCTACTGATCCTCGCCTTCTCGGTCAACCTGCACTGGCTGCCCGCCTCCGGCTACATCTCCCCGTTCACCGACCTCGGCGGCAACCTCCAGCGGATGCTGCTCCCCGCCCTGGTGCTGGGCACCGGCCTGTCGGCGGTGCTCATGCGGCAGATGCGCTCGGCCATGCTCGAGTCCCTGTCCGCCGACTACGTGCGGACCGCGCGTTCGAAGGGGCTGTCCGAGTGGCGCGTGGTCGGCATCCACGCCCTGCGCAACAGCCTCATCACCGTGGTCACGGTGCTCGGCCTGCAGCTCGGCGCGCTGATCAGCGGCGCCGTCATCACCGAGCAGATCTTCGTGATCCCGGGCTTCGGCAAGCTGGTGGTCGACGCGATCTTCCAGCGCGACTACCCGATCATCGAGGGGGTCACCCTGGTGACCGTCGTGGGCTATGTCCTGGTGAACCTGGTCGTGGACCTCACCTACTCCTTCCTCAACCCGCGCATCCGCGTCTCGGGAGCCTCCTCGTGACCGAGTCGACCCATCAGCCGCACCAGTCGCTGCCTCCCACGCACGAGGACGCGCCCGGCGCCCTGGCCTCGGCCACCGCGCAGCCGACCGCCCCGCCGCGCGAGCCCGCGGAGGACGACCGCCCGCGCCGCCGATCCGGCCGGCTGGCACGCCGCTTCCTGCGCCGCCCGCTCGCGGTCGCGGGCCTGGTCCTGGTCCTGGTCTTCGTCGTCCTGGCCGCCCTCTCGCCGCTGCTCGGCGACCCCTCCGCCCAGGACTTCACCGCCGTCTTCCAGCCCCCGTCCGGCGCGCACCTGCTCGGCACCGACGACCTCGGCCGCGACGAGCTGGTGCGAGTGGCCGTCGGTGCGCGCGTCTCGCTGGAGGCTGGCGTGCTGGCCACGCTGCTGGCGCTGGTCGTCGCGGTCCCCATCGGCCTGGCCGCCGGCTACTACCGCGGCCGGATCGACATGGTGGTCAGCCGGATCACCGACGTGCTGCTCGCCTTCCCGTTCCTCATCCTGGCGGTCGGTCTGGCCGCGATCCTGGGTGCGTCCCTGCGCAACGTGATCATCGCGCTCGGCCTGTCCCAGCTGCCCGGCCTGATCCGCATCGCCCGCGGCGAGGCGCTGGCCCTGCGCGAGCAGGACTACGTCGGCGCGGCCGTCGCCGACGGCGCGTCGGACTTCGTCATCCTGCGCCGCTACCTGCTGCCCAACGCGATGAGCTCGCTCATCGTGCAGGCCACCGTCGCGATCCCGGCCACCATCATCGGCGAGGCCACGCTGTCCTTCCTCGGGCTGGGCGTGCAGCCGCCGACGCCCTCCTGGGGCACCATGCTCTCCGCCGCGCAGCCGTTCCTGGACCAGGCGTGGTGGTTGGCCGTGGTGCCCGGTGCCGCGATCGCCCTGACCACGCTGGGCTTCAACCTGCTCGGCGACGGCCTGCGCGATGTCCTCGACCCCCGGAGCGTGCGATGAGCACCCTGTCCACGGAGCGGTTCCCCGCGTCAGCAGGCAGCAACGAGCCGCTGCTCGAGGTCGAGGACCTCAGCGTCGTCTTCGACACCGAGGACGGCCCGGTGCACGCGGTGAACGGCGTCTCGTTCGCGTTGGACCGAGCCGAGATCCTCGGCATCGTCGGCGAGTCCGGCTGCGGCAAGTCGGTCACCTCGATGGCGATCCCGCGGCTGCTGCCGCCCACCGCGCAGGTCTCCGGCGCGGTCCGGCTGGAGGGCCGGGACCTGCTCGGCATGTCGGGCCGGGCCATGCGGCGCCTGCGCGGCGCCGAGGTCTCGGTGGTGTTCCAGGAGCCGATGACCTCCCTCAACCCCGCCTACACGGTCGGTTTCCAGGTGGCCGAGGTGCTGCGCGAGCACGAGGGGTTGCGCGGCAAGGCCGCGCGCCGCAGGACGATCGAGCTGTTCGAGCTGGTCGGCATCCCGGCCCCCGAGCGACGGGTGGACGAGTACCCGCACCAGCTCTCCGGCGGCATGCGGCAGCGGGTGATGATCGCCATCGCGGTGGCCTGCTCGCCGAAGGTGCTGGTGGCCGACGAGCCGACCACCGCCCTCGACGTCACCATCCAGGCCGGGATCCTCGACGTCATGCGCACCCTGCGCGACGAGCTCGGCACCGCGATCATCCTCATCACCCACGACCTCGGCGTCATCGCCGACATCGCTGACCGCGTGGTCGTGATGTACGCCGGGCGCCGGGTGGAGTTCGCTCCGGTCGACGAGCTGTTCGCGGCTCCGCAGCACCCCTACACGGTCGGTCTGCTCGGCGCGGTGCCGCGGCCGCTGGCCGACCAGGTCCGCCAGCCGCTCGTCGAGATCCCCGGCCGGGTGCCGATCCTGCGCGAGGACCCGGACGCGTGCACCTTCGCGCCGCGCTGCGCCCGGGCCACCGAGGAGTGCCTCACCCGCCGGCCGCCGCTGGGGCCGGTCCGTCCGCAGCACCTCGTCGCCTGCTACCACCCGGGGAGCGACCAGTCATGAGCAACCTCGCGACCGAGCCGTCGGTCGACCTTCGGGAGGACGGGGTCAACGTCCTCGAGGTGCGCGACCTGGTCAAGCACTTCCGGGCCGGCGGCGGGGACGTGGTGCGCGCCGTCGACGGCGTCTCGCTCACCATCGGCGCCGGCGAGGTGCTGGGTCTGGTCGGTGAGTCCGGCAGCGGCAAGTCGACGGTCGGGCGCTGCATCGTCCGGCTGCTGGAGCCGACGTCGGGCAGCATCCGCCTGCACGGCAACGAGATCGCCAGCCTCTCCCGCCGCCAGATGCGCCCGCTCCGGCGGGACGTGCACATCGTCTTCCAGGACCCGTACTCCTCGCTCAACCCGCGCCTCACCATCGGCGAGATCGTGGCCGAGCCGCTGCGGATGCACGGTCTGGCCCGCGGGCGCGACCTCGAGCGCCGGGTCGTCGAGATCATCGACCGGTGCGGGCTGCGCCCCGCCCTGCGGCACCGCTACCCGCACGAGCTGTCCGGCGGGCAGCGCCAGCGGGTGGGCCTGGCGCGCGCGCTCGTGGTCGGTCCCAAGCTGCTGGTGGCCGACGAGCCGGTGTCGGCCCTCGATGTGTCCGTGCAGGCCTCGATCCTCAACCTGTTCACCGAGCTGCAGCGGGAGATGGGCTTCTCCTGCCTGTTCATCACCCACGACCTGTCGGTGGTGGAGTACATCAGCGACCGGATCGCGGTGATGTACCTCGGCAAGATCGTCGAGCGCACCACCCGGCAGGAGCTGTTCGCCGACCCGCAGCACCCCTACTCGCAGGCGCTGCTCTCGGCGGCGCTGGTGCCCGACCCGCCGCTGCAGCGCAGCCGGAGCCGGATCATCCTCACTGGCGACGTGCCCAGCCCGATCGACCCGCCGTCCGGCTGCTCGTTCCACCCACGCTGCCCGGTGGCGGTGGACCGGTGCCGGGTGGACGAGCCGCCGCTGGCCGACGTCACCGCGCCCGGCCATGCCGTCGCCTGCCACCTGGTCGACCCCGTCACCGGGGCGCCGCCGATCCTCGAGGCCACCCGGCCCATTTCCTCACCCTCGCAATCCGACGTCCCCGCCACCGAGGTGGAGACCGGGAAGGAGTCCCGTGCAGACCAGGCCTGAGCTGGTGGGCGAGGTCGGCATGGTGGCGAGCACGCACTGGCTCGCCTCCGCCGCCGGCATGTCCGTGCTCGAGCGCGGGGGCAACGCCGCCGACGCCGCGGTCACCGCCGGCTTCGTCCTGCAGGTGGTCGAGCCGCACCTGAACGGCCCGGGCGGCGACCTGCCGCTGCTGGTGGCCGACCCGCGCGCGGACGGCGTGAAGGTCGTGTGCGGGCAAGGGGTCTCACCGGCCGCCGCCACCCTGGAGCACTTCGCCGGCCTGGGGCTGGACCTGGTGCCCGGCACCGGCCTGCTGCCGGCCACCGTCCCCGGCGCGTTCGGGGCCTGGACGCTGCTGCTCGAGTGCTGGGGCACCTGGAGCCTGCGCGACGTCCTCGAGCCGGCCATCGGCTACGCCGAGCGCGGCTGGCCGCTGCTGCCCACCGCCGCCCGGACCATCGCCACCGTCGAGGAGCTGTTCCGGGACGAGTGGACCGAGTCGGCCAAGCTCTGGCTCGGCGGCGGGCTTCCCGTCGCCGGGCAGCGCATGACGAACCCCGACCTGGCCGCCACCTACCGCCGGATCGTCGAGGAGGCCGAGGCGGCAGGGGGCGACCGGGAGCACCAGCTGCAGGCGGCCCGGGACGTCTGGTACCGCGGCTTCGTCGCCGAGGCGATCGCGGCGCACTGCGGCGGCCAGGAGTTCATGGACACCTCGGGCGAGCGCCACGCCGGCCTGCTCACCGGCGACGACCTCGCGTCGTGGGAGCCCACGGTGGAGGAGGCGCTCACCTACGACTACCACGGCACCACCGTGGCCAAGGCCGGGCCGTGGAGCCAGGCGCCGGTGTTCCTGCAGCAGCTCGCGCTGCTGCAGGGCTTCGACCTCACCGCGATGGGCGTCGGCTCGGCCGACTACGTCCACACGACCATCGAGGCGGCCAAGCTCGCCTTCGCCGACCGCGAGGCGTGGTACGGCGACCCGCAGCACGTCGACGTCCCGATCCACGACCTGCTCTCCGACGCCTACACGCGCCAACGCCGCGAGCTCATCTCCGACATCGCGTCGTACGAGCTGCGCTCGGGGTCGCCGGCCGGCCGGCAGCCGGTGCTGCCCCCGCTGGTGGCGGCCGCCGCGCAGCCGGAGGTGCCGCAGGCCGCCGGGGTGGGCGAGCCGACCGTCGCGAACAGCGGCGAGACGCGCGGAGACACCGTGCATCTCGACGTCGTCGACGCGAACGGCCTGATGGTCTCGGCCACGCCGAGCGGCGGCTGGCTGCAGAGCTCGCCGGTCGTCCCCGGCCTCGGCTTCTGCCTGGGCACGCGGGGGCAGATGTTCTGGCTCGCACCGGACCTGCCGACGTCGATGCGGCCGCGCACCCGGCCGCGCACCACCCTCAGTCCGTCGCTCGCGCTGCGCGAGGGCAGGCCGTGGCTGTCGTTCGGCACGCCCGGCGGGGACCAGCAGGACCAGTGGACGCTGGTGTTCTTCCTGCACCTCATCCACGGCGAGGACGAGCTGCAGCGGGCGATCGACGCCCCGATGTGGCACTCGGTCCACTTCCCGAGCTCGTTCTACCCGCGCGAGTCCTTCCCCGGCAGGCTGATGATCGAGGACCGCATCGGCGACGACGTGGTGGCCGAGCTGCGCCGGCGCGGGCACGACGTCGACGTCGTCGACGGCTGGTCGCTGGGACGGATCAGTGCCGCCGGGCATGCCGCCCACGGCTTCCTGCGCGCGGCGGCGAACCCCCGTGGCGCGCAGGGCTACGCGGTGGGTCGATGAACATCGGCGAGGTCGGCCTGCTGGCCGGCGCAGGCTTCCTGGCCGGGGCGGTCAACTCCGTCGCCGGCGGCGGCTCGCTCATCTCGTTCCCCGCGCTGCTCGGCGCCGGCTACCCGGCGGTGCCCGCCAACGTCACCAACTCGGTGGCGCTGTGGCCCGGCTACGTCGGCGGGGCGCTGGGCTACGCCGGCATGCTCAGGGAGCGCGCCCGCGAGTTCGTCCCGCTGGCGGTCACCTCGCTGATCGGTGCGGTACTCGGTGCGGTGCTGCTGCTGACGACGTCGGCCTCGGTCTTCAAGTCGCTGGTGCCCTACCTGATCCTCGCCTCGTGCGTCCTGCTGGTCCTGCAGCCGCGGATCGCGCGATGGCTGCGTTCGCGCGGCGAGCCCGGAGCGGACCAGGTCGCGCACCCCGCCGTGCTGCACGGCTGCGTCCTGGCCGCCTCCTGCTACGGCTCCTACTTCGGCGCGGGCCTGGGCGTCATGCTGCTCGCGGTGCTCGGCGTGCTGCTGCACGAGGGCCTCAACGAGGTCAACGGCATCAAGAACGCCCTGTCCCTGCTCATCAACACCGTCGCCCTGATCGCCTTCGCCCTGTTCGGCCCGGTGCAGTGGCCCGCGGTGCTGGTGATGGCGACCACCAGCCTGCTCGGCGGCTACGCCGGCGCCCTGGTCGCCAAGCGCATCGACCCTCGCGTCCTGCGCGGCAGCGTCTTCGTCTTCGGCGTCGTGGTGGCCGGCTCCATGCTCGCCCGCAGCTGACCGTCCCCCGCGGGTCGGCCCCGGCCGGAACGATCACGGCCTCGTGATCCTTACTCGCCCACCGAGGGAAATTCTCCTGGGTGGGCGAGTCTTTGCCTCGGTCGGGGCCGCTGGCGGGCAGCGCGAGCAAGCCGCCAGCGCGACTCCTCCCGTCACCAGCGCCTTTCATCCACATCCTGGCCGTCGGCAGGCAGCGTGACCCGCCAGTACCGCGACCCAGCCGGGACGGGAGCCCTCACCCGGTCACCAGCCCCGGCGTCCGCCACACCCGCCCGTCTGTCCCGACCACCAGCGCCTGGTACCCCGGCAGCGCGGCGACGTGCCGCAGCGCGGCGTCGACGCCGAGCACCACGCAGGCGGTGGCGTGCACGTCCGCCCACAGCAGCGACGGGCCGACGACGGTGGCGGACGGCACGCCCAGGGCGGGCCGACCCGTCCGGGGGTCGTAGACGTGCGCCCCCCGCGCGGCCGTCCCCGACGTCGCCATCGCACCGCCCGCGATAGGGACGACGGCGATCAGCCCAGATTGGTCCCCCGGGTCCTCGACGCCGACCCGCCACGGCTGCTCGCTCGCCCGCCCGGTGCTGACCACCAGATCGCCGCCGGCGTTGACGTAGGCGTCGTGGTCGGACAGCTCGAGGACGGCCTGCGCGGCCCGTTCCACCGCCCACCCCTTGACCAGTCCGGTCGGGTCGATGCGGGCCGGCCCCCAGGGTCCGGCCGGCACGCGGGCGTCGAAGGCTCCCCCGGTGACGACCTTCGCCTCCGCGCACAGATCGAGGGCCTCCCGCAGCTCCAACGACGCGTCGGAGACGGCGAGCTCTCCGCGCTGCAGCCGGCTCAGCTCGCTGTCCTGCCGGTACGGGCTCAGCAGCGCGTCGATGCGGTGCAGGTGGGTGTAGACGTCGGCGACGGCGTCGGCCACCCACGGGGAGTCCGGCGCGGGGCCCCGCACGTGCACGCTGACCGGGAGGCCCATGACGGTCTCGACCCAGGCCCGCCTCGGGAGCTGGTCCGCCTCAGGGGACATCTCTCAGCCCTTGAGCCCAGCCGCGTCCAGCGCGGACTGCAGCGAGGCGATGTAGCCGTCGCTGGTCACCGTCGCCCCGCTCACGGCGTCGATCTGCGCGCTGGAGGCCTGCACCGCCTCCTGGTTCAGGATGGGGACCGCGTACCGGTTGATCGACACGTCCCGCATGTTCCCGCTGGGCACGACCACCGCCTGCGCGTCGGTGACCTTGCCGCCGGACACGGCGATCCGGACCTGCACGGGGCCCCACATGGTCTGGGCGACACCCCCGGTGTAGGTGCCGCTGTCGACCGTCCCGGACGACGAGCCCGACGCGCTCCCACCGCCGGTCGAGGAACCGCTGCCGGTCGAGCTGCTCGTCCCGGACACCGGCCCGGCGGCGACGACCGACGGGTGCGGCCCGCCGACCCCCTGCGTGCTGGTGTGGTAGCCGAAGAGCAGGACCAGCGCGGTGGCGGTGCCCGCACCGGCCAGCACGATCCGCCGGGCGCCCGGCTCACGCCGGCCCGCCCGGGTCGCCCGCTGGGATTCCGCCGTGCTCACCACGAGAACCGCTCCTCGTGCAGCTGTGGCTCGGGCACCCCGCAGCCGCGGGCCGCGGCGAGCACCGCGTCGGACCAGGGCTGCGGGCCGCAGACGTAGACGTCGCGCTCGCGGACGTCGGGGACCAGCCGGCGCAGCGCCTCGTCGTCGCGGAGGTGGCGGGCGTCGGCCGGCAGCCAGGAGTGACGCCCGCTCACCCGCGGCCCGGGCAGGTGCACGACCCGGGCGCCGGTGGCTCGGGAGATGGCCTGCAGCTCGTGCAGGAACACCGCGTCCTGCTGGGAGGACGTGCGGTAGACGAGCACCGCGTGGCGGGCCTGCGGGCCGAGCTCCTCGAGCATCGCCCGCATCGGGGTGATGCCGACCCCGCTGGCCATGAGCAGCACCTTGTCACGCAGCCGGGTGTCCGCGGTGAGCCGGCCGTAGGGGCCCTCGACGAGTACCCGGGTGCCTCGTCGCAGCCCGGCCAGCGAGCGGCTGCCGTCGCCCAGGTCCTTCACGGTGATCCGCAGCATCGTCGGGTCCGGCGCGGCGGACAGGCTGTAGGGGTGGCCGCGGGTCCAGCCCTTGCGGCCGAGGAAGCGCCAGACCAGGAACTGCCCGGCGGCCACCGGGAGCCGGTCCAGGTCGCGTCCGCGCAGGTGCACCGACACGATGCCGGGCGCCTCGTGGACGACCTTGTCGACGACGATCGCGTGCCGCCAGGACCGGTAGAGCGGCATCCCCACCCGCCAGACGAGCACCGCGGCGGCCACGACGCCGTAGGCCGTCCACCAGTACAGCCGCGCCCACGGGGTGGCGACGAAGTCGGCCCCGGTCCACAGCTCGTGCGGGATGGACAGGCCGACGCCGAGGTAGGCGTAGAGGTGCAGCAGGTGCCAGGACTCGTAGCGCAGCCTGCGTCGCGCGGCCTTGACCGAGGTGACGACCACCATCACCAGCGCGGCGGTGCCGGCCGTGGCCAGGAGCATCCCGGGGAAGGTCCACACCATGTCCCAGGCGGTGCGCAGCACCGAGGACCGGTCCGAGACCGCGTAGCCCAGCACGATGAAGGCCAGGTGCGCGAGCAGCAGGTTGAACGAGCAGAAGCCCACCAGCCGGTGCAGCCGGGCCAGCTCGTCCTGCCCGTAGGCCCGCTCCAGCCAGGGGACGCGGGCCATCAGCGCCACCTGCACCAGCAGCAGGTCCGCCGAGAGCAGCCCGGCCAGCCGGCCCAGCGTGGTGAGGGCGTCGCCGGGGGTGGTGAGCAGCAGGTGGATGCCGCCGTGCGCGGCCCACAGCGTGGTGACGACGACCAGGCTCAGCCAGGCCAGCCAGGACGCCGCGGTGCGCCACCAGGGCGCAGCCGGCCGGGGCCGGCGCAGTACGGGCTGCGCCGGCCCCCGGGCCGGGCCGGGGGAGGGGCGCGCACCCAGGTCGGTCAGCACCACGTCACGCACCTTCCTCCCGCGAGGCCACCTGTCCCTCTCGAGGCGGCGACCCAGACTCTGCCGACCGGCCCTGAACCGCCCCTGAACCGATCCTGTGAGCAGCCTGGGAAGGCTGCCGCACCCACGGAGGCGGGCGGTGGTGGGGTCTGGCAGGGTCGGAGGCGACGGCGCGCTGCACGGACGCGGCCGAGGGACGCGAAGGATGGAGGCACCACGTGGAGTACGTGAAGCTCGGCAGCACGGGCCTGGAGGTCTCGAAGCTCTGCCTGGGATGCATGAGCTACGGCGAGCCGCAGCGGGGCAACCACGAGTGGTCGCTGCCCGAGGACGAGAGCCGCCCCTTCATCCAGCGCGCCCTCGAGCTGGGCATCACCTTCTTCGACACCGCCAACGTCTACTCCGACGGCTCCAGCGAGGAGATCGTCGGCAGGGCGCTGCGCGACATGACCTCCCGCGAGGAGGTCGTGATCGCCACCAAGGTGCACGGGAAGATGGGCAAGTTCCCCAACGGGGGAGGGCTGTCCCGCAAGGCGATCATGTGGCAGATCGACGAGAGCCTGCGGCGCCTCGGCACCGACTACGTCGACCTCTACCAGATCCACCGGTGGGACCCGACGACGCCGATCGAGGAGACGCTCGAGGCGCTGCACGACGTCGTCAAGGCCGGCAAGGCCCGCTACATCGGCGCGTCCTCCATGCACTCCTGGCAGTTCGCCAAGGCGCTCTACACATCCGACCTCAACGGCTGGACCCGCTTCGTCTCCATGCAGAACCACTACAACCTGATCTACCGGGAGGAGGAGCGCGAGATGATCCCCCTCTGCGCGGACCAGGGCATCGCGGTGCTGCCGTGGAGCCCGCTGGCGCGCGGCAAGCTGACCCGGCCGTGGGACGAGAGCACCAAGCGCTCGGAGACCGACCAGTTCGGCAAGACCCTCTACGACACCGCGGAGAGCGACCGGGTGGTCGTCGACCGGGTCGGCAAGGTGGCCGAGCAGCGCGGCGTGCCGCGGGCCCAGGTGGCGCTGGCCTGGATGTACGGCAAGGACGTCGTGACCTCGCCGATCGTCGGGGCCACCAAGCCGAACCACCTCGAGGACGCCGTCGCGGCGCTGGACCTGCAGCTGTCCGACGAGGAGGTCGCGCTGCTGGAGGAGCCGTACGTGCCGCACCAGGTCGCCGGGTTCTAGCCAGCGGCTGTCGGGCGATTCGCGCCGCTCCCCGTCCGCGTCGGTCCTACTGTGCGTAGGTCCGGTCGGTGCTCACCCCGCGTGCTGCACCTGCCGACAAGCGGGTAGACAGCCTGTCCCGGGTCAGGCCGGGCGGGGAGCAGTGCAGGAGGTGCCGATGGCGGGCATCAGGGTCGTCCCCCAGCACGACGGCGTGCGGTTGCGCGGGTTCTCCGTGCTCGGCCGAGCCCCCGAGGACACCGTGGAGTGGGCGCACATCCTGCTCGCGATGGTCCATCAGGTGGCGCTGCACCCGGTCGTCCTGTCCTCGTCGGCGGTGTTCGTGGCCGTCGACGTCCCGGCCGACGAACGGCCGCCGGCCGACGACGCCGACCACACGCTGCTCGTGCGGGTCGCCCTGCTCGGACCGGTGGCCGGCCCCGAGGCGCCCGCCGCGGGATCGGTGGGCCTGCTCGCCCCGGTCGGCCTGGCGGTCGTGCACCCGCTCGGGGCCGCCCGCTCCACCCACGCCGACACCGAGGCGCCGGTGGCCGCCGGCTGCCTGCTCCTGCCCGGCGTGCCGCAGGTCGGCCTGGACCACCGCGCGGCCTGGGCCGAGGTCCGCGACGACGGCGAGCTGGCCCACATCGGCTCCAGCGCGCACGCCGACGTCACCCGCGACCCCGACGTCGCCGTGCTCGCCACGCTGCTGGCGGCCTGAGCAGCGGGGGACGAGCCGGGCCACCTAGGCCGCGTCTGCTGGATCACCGCCGGCTCGCGGACCATGGCATCCCGACCGGCGGTGTTGTCGTCGTCCCGCGTAGAACCCCGCTACGCGGAACTCCTCCGCCTTGCCGGACCGGGCGCCATGGCCCGCTCCCTCATCGACGGAAGATCCACCAGACACGTCTTAGCCTCTGCCGCCGAGCACCAGTCGCCCTCCCCCGATGCCGGGGAACTTGGGCTGGCCGGGGAAGGTGGCAGGCCCGGTCGCCGTGCACCATCGCTGATGGTCGGGGTCGTCGAAGCAGTTGTCCGTGATCACTGCGCCGTTCATGCGGAGGCACTCACCCGTGCCGCCGTCCGGCGAGTGCAGGCAGGGCACGTAGACGCTGGCGCCCTCGTCCGCCGCGCAGTGCAGGACCATCGCGCCGGCTCCCGGGAGGAAGAGGCACGTCGTCGGCCATCGCTGGGTCAGCGGCTGGTCGGTCACCGCCCACTCGCACACCTCCGGTTGGCCGATGCCGGGCAGCACGCAGTGCGTCGGCGGCAGCGACGGCACGGTGAGGATGCAGGACAGGGTGGTGATATCCCCGTTCACCGCGGAGCACTGCTCGGCTGGGCTGAAGGGCAGGTTGGCCAGCCAGGGCGCCGGCTCGCACTGCACGCGCAACGTCGTGGGATCCAGGTCGGTGCAGACGGTGTAGCGGGTGGCGATCCGCGAGGTGCAGGTCCGCGTGCCCGGGTCCCAGGTGTCGCCGCTCTGGCAAGGGTTGGCGTCCGGGGCGAGGTCCGACGGCCAGGGCTGCTGCGTGCAGTACGTCGGGTCGTCCCGGTTGGTGCAGCGGTAGTAGGGGGGCGGGGTGGATGGCGGCGGGGTGGAGCAGGCCCCGGTGCTCGCGTCGGGGGTCTGGCCCTGCGGGCAGGTGGGGGTGGAGTCGGTCGGTGTCGCGCTCGCGCTGTCGGTCGGGGTCGCGGTGTCGGTCGGGGTCGCGGTGTCGGTCGGGGTCGCGGTGTCGGTCGGGGTCGCGGTG
>JBQCHF010000053.1:0-4652 GCA_051954955.1 Motilibacteraceae bacterium | reverse complement strand
GGCTGGCAGGCAGCACCGAGGACAAGGGATGGGAGGCGGTGGTGGCGGCTCTCGACACCGCGATCGTTCTCCGCTCGCTGCGCGGGCCAGGGGCCGGCGACGGCGCCCCGGGGAGGACCGGCCGGCCGCGACATTGATCTCGCGTTCGCCCGGCTGCGCGTGCGGTGCTCGCCGCGCTGCGATCACCCGTCGATGAAAGGCTGTGCCGTGCTCTCCCTGGTCCTCCCCAAAGGCTCGCTGGAGCGGGCCACGCTGGAGCTTTTCGACGCGGCGGACCTGACCGTCCGCCGCTCATCCGACCGCGACTACCACGCGTCCGTCGATGACCCCCGCATCGACCGGGTGCGCTTCCTGCGGCCCCAGGAGATCCCGTCCTACATCGAGCGGGGTCTATTCGACCTCGGCATCACCGGCCGGGACTGGATCACGGAAACCGGTGCCGAGGTCGTGTCGCTCGGCGAGCTGAAGTACTCGAAGGCGACCGCCGACCCGGTGCGGGTGGTGCTCGCGGTGCCCGAGAGTGCGCCCTGGCGATCGGTCACCGACCTGCCGGACGGGGTGCGGATCTCGACCGAGCTGCCCGCCACGACGGGCCGCTACCTGGAGGCGAACGGGGTCAAGGCCATGGTGATCCCCTCGCACGGCGCCACCGAGGCAAAGGTCCCGGACATCGTGGACGCGATCGTCGACCTCACCGAGACCGGCTCCTCGCTCCGGCGTAACGGCCTGAGGATCCTGGACACCCTGCTCACGAGCTACACCGAACTGGTGGCCAACACCGACGCCTACGCGGATGCGGGCAAGCGAGCCGCCATGGAGGACATCGCCCTGCTGCTACAGGGCGCGATCCGGGCCCGGGGCAACGTGCTGCTCAAGCTCAACGTGCCCACCGCGTGCCTGCAGGCGGTGACGAGGATGCTCCCGGCCATGTCGTCGCCGACGATCACGGCCCTGGCCAGAGGTGACATGAGTGCGGTCGAGACCGTGGTGCCGAAGGACGGGGTCAATACCTTGATCCCGGCGCTGAAGACGGCAGGCGCCAGGGACATACTCGAGATTCCGATCTCCAAGATCGTCGAGTGAGGCCGGGACCCGTCTGGCAAGCGGGACTGGACTCGCCCGGGAGGTGACCGGGCCCGCCGGATGCGTCGCGCCGCTGGTCAGCGGGAATGGTGAAGCTCGAGAGCTGGTTTGTCACAGAAGTACTGTGCAATCCTGCCGGGAGCACCCCGGCGCGGCCGGGCGGGCTGCGCCGGCCCCGGGCCGCCGGGGAATCGTGAGGTGAGAGGGTCTTGCGCGACATCCTGGACCAGATCACGAAGTGGTGGGACTCGGGGGAGACCTTCGGCCTCGCGACCGTTGTGAACACCTTCCGCAGCGCGCCGAGGGATCCGGGGGCGGCGCTGGCTGTCTCCGGCGGCGGCGAGGTGGTCGGCAGCGTTTCCGGCGGCTGCGTGGAGGGCGCCGTCTACGAACTGGCGCAAGACGTGCTCCAGACCGGTCGGCCGGTGAAGCAGACCTACGGCGTCAGCGACGACGCGGCCTTTGAAGTCGGGCTCACCTGCGGCGGCATCATCGATCTCTTCGTGGAACCGGTCAGCAGGGAGCACTTCCCCGAGCTGGGCGGGGTGGCAGCCGCCATCCGGGAGGGAGTGCCGGTCGCCGTTGTCACCGTGATCGCGGGACCAGGAACTGTCGGTGCCCGGCGCGTCGTCTGGGCCGACACGGCCACCGGGACGCTCGGCGCTGGCGCTCGGCTCGATGAGGCCATCGACGACGACGTGCGCGGCATGCTCGCGCAGGGACTGACCGGCGTGCGGCACTACGGGGAACACGGCGAGCGGCGGCTTGACGACCTGTCCGTGTTCGTCCACTCCTTCGCGCCCCCGCCGCGGATGCTGGTTTTCGGCGCGATCGACTTCGCCGCGGCGGTGGCGCGGGCCGGAAAGTTCCTCGGTTACCAGGTCACGGTCTGCGACGCACGGCCGGTGTTCGCCACCCATGCCCGCTTCCCGGACGCGGACGAGGTCGTTGTCGAATGGCCGCACCGGTACCTGGCCCAGACACTGGTGGATCAGCGGACGGTAATCTGCGTCCTCACCCACGACCCCAAGTTCGACGTGCCGCTGCTTGAGGTCGCACTGCGTACCCCCGCCTGCTACATCGGCGCCATGGGCAGCCGCCGGACCCACGATGACCGCATGGCGCGGCTGCGTGAGGCCGGGCTGACGGAGGAGGAACTAGCGCGGCTGCGCTCCCCGATCGGGCTGGACCTGGGTTCGAGAACACCCGAGGAGACGGCGGTGTCGGTCGCAGCGGAGCTCATCCAGCTGCGGTGGGGCGGGTCCGGCCAGCCACTGACCGACACCAGCGGCCGCATTCACCACAGCTGACCTGGCCGCTGCGGCGCGATCCAGCGCCGCGGCCTCACCTCGCTCCCGGGGCTGTCATCCCGCTCCCGGGGACGTCATCCCGCTCCAGGTCCCGCTCGTCACGTCCCGGCGCGATTGGCCTGCCCCGTTTGCGTGGCTTGCGACGGCCGGACCCCGTGAAACGTCGTGACGATCATGGAATAGATGGCCGGTGATGGCACCGGGACGTAACGTTGGGGATCGTGATTCGACGGATCGCCGGAGTGCTGCTCGCCGCCGGTGAGGGCACCCGGCTCGGCGGGCCGAAGGCACTGGTCGAAGTGGCCGGGACGCGGCTGGTCGACCGGGGTGTTGCGCTGCTGCGGGAGGGCGGGACCGCCCCCGTTGTGGTGGTGACCGGGGCGGTGGACGTGCCTTTGCTGGGCGTGATCACCGTGCACAACCCGGACTGGCAGTCCGGCATGGCGTCGTCCCTAGCGGCCGGGCTCGGGGCAGTCCCGGACAGCTGCACCGCCGCAGTGATCGCCCTGGTGGATCAGCCCCTCATCGGCCCGGACGTGGTCCGGCGACTGGTCGCCGCGTATCTGGACGGCGCCGGGATCGCGGTCGCAAGCTACCACGGCAGGCTACGGAACCCTGTCCTGCTGGCAAGGAGCGAATGGGCCGGCGTGATGGCGCTGGCCACCGGCGACGTCGGTGCGCGGCCCTACCTCAACGCTCACGCGGACCGGGTCACGGCCGTGGAATGTGGCGACATCGGCCGCCCCGACGACGTGGACACGCCGGAGGATCTGGCGCGCGTCAGCCGCGTGCTCGCGCCCGGCTAGCTGTACTTGGCCACCAGGTTGGTGACACGCCGGGGCTGATGGTTGATCAATAGGAAGACCTCCGAGTGCGGTGGAGATGCCGTCTTCACCCACTGGAGGTCTTCATGGCCCACGCTAATGCGCGGTTGACGTTTCATGGCCGGTGCCTGCTGGTCCGGCGGGTCCGTATGCGGGGCAGGCCGGTCGCTCATGTCGCGGCGGAGCTGGGGGTATCCCGGCAGTGCGCGCATCGCTGGGTACGGCGGTTTGATGCGCAGGGATGGGCGGGCCTGCACGACCGGTCTTCCCGCCCGCGGACAGTCGCGGCCCGGACGCCTGCCTCAGTGGAGGAGCGGGTGGTGGCCTGCCGCCGGGCGCAGCGGCGCGGGCCAGCGTTTATCGCTGCCGCCACTGGCGTGCCCGAACGCACCGTGTCCCGGATCTTGCGGCGGGCCGGGGAGCCGGTCCTGGCCATCTGTGACCCGCTCACCGGGCAGGTGATCCGCGCCGGCAAGGCAACCGCGGTCCGCTATGAGCGGGACCGGCCCGGCGAGCTGGTGCACGTGGACGTCAAAAAGCTCGGCAAGATCCCCGGCGGCGGTGGGTGGCGGGCCCACGGCAAGCTGGGCACCGGGACCGAGGCGGACAAGAAGGCACGGATCGGCTATGACTACATCCACGCGGCCGTCGATGACCACTCCCGGCTCGCCTGCGCCGAGGTCCTGCCCGACGAGAAAGGGCCCACCACCGCCGCTTTCCTGCTCCGCGCCGCCAGCTACCTCACCGCCCGCGGCATCCCGCTCATCGAGCGTGTCCTGACCGATAACGCCTTCGCCTACCGCCGCAGCATCGCCTTCCGCGACGCCGTTGCCACCCTGGGCGCCCGGCAGAAGTTCATCCGCCCACGCTGCCCCTGGCAAAACGGCAAGGCCGAGCGGTTCAACCGCACCCTGACCGCCGAATGGGCCTACCGGCAGGTCTTCACCAGCAACACCGAGCGCACCGCGGCCCTGCAACCCTGGCTAGAGTTCTACAACACCCGACGGCGACACGCCGCACTCGGCGGGCTCCCGCCAGCCACTCGGCTGTCACCAACGTCCTGACCCAGTACAGCTAGCCGTCCGCCAGCTTGGCCAGGCTGTGCTCGTCGCGAGCGGCGCAACTGCAAGAGCGGGTGACAGAGAGCCGGGGCGAACCTGCCCCGCGCTGCAAGGCCCATAGAACCCGCACTATCAGGCTGGGAAGCTTCGTGATACGGCCGCTGAACGTGCCTGACCAGCTAATCCGGATGTCCGTTGGGCACCGTCATTGACTGCCAGGCACCGTCGCTAGTTGCACGTTAATTGCACGGTGATCTTACTTCCCGGTCGAGGGGTCCTAGCTAGGTCCTGCTTGGAAGGTTGGGGGTGCCGAAGTCGGCCTACCAAGAGCGATGTTCATACTGGCCTTCCTGGTTGAGTGCCGGTGAGCGACC
>JBQCHF010000052.1:0-10988 GCA_051954955.1 Motilibacteraceae bacterium | reverse complement strand
CGCCGACGAGCTGCTGCTGCCCGGCTCACCCGCCGCCCGCGTGCTGGAGGGCCTGGGCCAGGTCGACCCCGACTTCGTGGAGCAGGTGGGCGAACGCGCCCTCGTGGCGGTCGGGGTGCCGGCGAGCGCGTCGTACAGCCGGTGCCACCACGCCGGCTCGCGCCGCACGCCGGCCAGCTCGTCGACGACGTCGGCCAGCTCGAGCCGGCGCACCTCCAGCGCGTCGAGCGCGCGCCGCGGCCAGCCGGGGGCGGCCAGGGCGCCGACGACGTCGGCCAGCACCTGCGCCAGCCGGGCGTCGGCGCCGTCGACCACCACGCACCGGTCCGGGCGCAGCAGGAACGGCTCCTCCTCCGACGGTTCGTCGGAGACAGCTGGCCTGAGCAGGGGGCGCGTGGCCAGCGACGCGAGCGCGGCCCGGCGCACCACGGCGTCGACGGGCCCGGTCGGGATCCGCTCCGGGACGAGCCCGGTCACCGGGAGGCCCTCCGCGGCTAGTTCGGCCACCAGGTCCGCCCAGACCGTTCCGGCCTCCTGGGCCAGCCGGTCGGTCAGCGGGCCACCGGCCATCCTCCGCCGCGAGGGGTCCTGCGGGAAGGAGGCCACCAGAAGTCCTGGCAGGCCTTGCGGTTCGTCGGTGGGGGTGGGTGCGTGGACCACCGCCTGGACGTCCGTTCGCTCCCCGACCGGCGAGCCGCCCTGGTCGAGCGGGACCGCCCAGAGCACCGACCAACCGGCCCGCTGCCGCTCCTCCACCGGGCGGTCGGCCAGCAGGGCCGGGTCGAGCGGGCCCTCCCGGCGCAGCACCCGCCAGCGCCGGGTCGCACCGGCGTCCGAGAGCAGCACCTCACCTGCCGACACCCACTCCGCGGTGAGCCTCCGCTCCGCGCCGTCGACCTGCACCACGACCTCGCGCAGGTCCGGCAGGGCCAGCAGGATGGCGGCGTCGACGTCGGCCAGCGCGGCGCGCGCCACCGCCTCTGCGTCCGCGTCCCGCAGCGGCAGGGACACCAGGGTCTCGTAGCCCTCGGGAACCTCCGACACCTCCGACGTCTCGTCGGAGATGTCCCACGGCAGCCGCAGGACGGGCACGTGACCTTCGCGCCGCGCCAACTCCTCGGCCAGCCCTGCGGTCCGCTCGACCGCCTCCCGGGTGAGCGCCCGGCTGAAGCGCACGCCGCCGCTGCTGCGGGAGACCACCGACGGGCTGTCGGAGACAGGCAGGACGGCAGCGAACCCCACCCCGAACCGCCCGGCCGAGCCCCCGTCCTCCCGCTTGGCCGAGGCCCGCAGGGACGACAGCGCCCGCACGCCCTCGGCGTGCAGCGGGGCGCCGGTGTTGGCCGCGGTGAGCATCCCGCCGGCCAGCCGTAGCAGCAGCCGGCCGGGAGCCTCGCCGGCGGCGCGGGCGGCATCGGCGGCGTTCTGCGCGAGCTCGACGACCAGCCGGTCGCGGTAGCCGCCGAGGGCGAGGTCCTCCTCGGCGTTGGCGTCCTCGCGGAAGCGCCGCGGGTCGGCAGCCCAGGCGGCGAGGACCTGCTCGCGCAGCCCGGCGGCGCCGAAAGGGTCGGAGCCCTGGCCGGACCCGCTCAGCGCGACCCGCTGTCCTCGCCGGGCTGCTCCGACACCTCGTCGGAGGACTGCTCGGTCTGGACGTCGGCCGGCTGCTCGTGCTGCTGGTCCGCCGGCTCGCGCACCTCGACGTCGAGCTCGAGGTCGTCCAGGATCGGCGGGGCCACCTGCTGGGCGGCCGGGGCGACGACGATCTCGGAGTGCGCCCCGCAGCCATGGTCGACCGACACGACCCGGCCGTCGTCGGGCGAGTACTCGTTGGCGCACAAGCCGAACAGCCGGCGGAAGGAGCCGGCGACCGGCAGGAAGAAGCCGCAGCTGCTGCAGGGGGCGGGCGCCTCGCGGGCCACCGGGGCGTCCGGCCCGCGGTCGCCCTCGTACCAGCGCTCGGCGGCCTCGATCCGGCCCAGCGGCGACAGCACCCGGGCACGCCCCAGGCCCAGCTCCCACGCCACGGCGACGTCCTCGCCCGGGTCCAGCTCCCCGTCCACGGCCTCCGCCGCGGCAGAGGCCTGGAAGCCCGGCTCGAGCCGCGGGTCGTCGGCCGGGGTGGGCAGCAGGTCGCCCACGCCGACGTCGCCCGGGCGCAGCCGCTCGCTCCACGGCACCCACTCGGGCGGGAGCAGCGCCTCGGCGCCGGGCAGCAGCACCGCCTCGTCAACGGTCACGTTCTTGGCGCGCGGGGCCCGGGCGACGGTGACCGCCCAGTGCCACCCGACGTAGGCCGGGTCCAGGCACGCGAAGCGATGGGTGACCACCCGGTCGCCGTCGGCCTCCGCGCCGAGGTGGTCGCCCACCTGACCCGGCCGCCAGGCCACCTCCTCCGCGGCATCGCGCGCCAGCTCGACGGCGCCCGCGCAGGCGGCGTCGACGGAGGGGGCCTTGCGGGTGCGGGTGGCAGGCGGTGTCACGTCGCGCATTCTCCCCCATGGACGGGTGGAGCGGGCGGGGGCGTGACCGCGAGTCCGGGATCGGGGCGGCTCAGACAGCGGGGCGGCGGTCCGCAGGAGGGCGAAAGACGCTGATGACGGGGAGAGCCGGGCACGGGACGGCTCGGGCGGCCGGGCGGCGGTCTGCGCTGCGCTCGAGTGGAGAGTCCTGGCCCGACACGCCGGCGTGTCGGGCAACAGCATTCCACTTGGGCTAGCCGAGCCGTCCGAGCCCCAAAGTGTGACGAAACTGTCGCGACACGCCGAGAAAACGTGCAATAGCGTCACACTTTGCGCCTCTGAGCGGTCCGCAGGCCGGCAGCAGGACGTACCGCCCGCTGACCGCCCCCGTCACCAGCGCCGTTGGTCCTGCTGACGGCGGACCGCAAGCCGGCAGCAGCAGCCACCGCCCCGCTGACCGTCCCGTCACCAGCGCCGTCCCGTCACCACCCCCGTCCCCAGCACACTTCCCCCGGCCGAACGCCGACCGGCGGCAGGATGGTCGTCGTGGGCGCCCCCGAACGACCCTGGTGGGTCACCCCGCCGGAGGACGACGCCAGCGGGCCGGCCACGGACGCCCCACCCGAGCCCACAGCCGAGCCGGGGGCCAGCAGCGGCGCCTGGGCGCGCACCGGCCGCGCGACCGTCGGTGCCGCCCGCGGCGTAGGGAGGGGTGTGCGCGCCACCGCCCGGGGGATACGGCGCCTCACGCACGCCCAGGGGGCCGGGGAGACCGGGCTCGGCCGCCTCATCGAGCTGCACGGTCTGGCTCAGGCCGCCGACGCCCTGGTCGCGGTGGGACTGGCCGGCACCCTGTTCTTCCAGGTGCCCACGAACGAGGCGCGCGGCCGGGTTGCGCTCTACCTCGTGCTGACGCTGGCCCCGTTCGCGCTGCTGGCGCCGGTGATCGGCCCGCTGCTGGACCGGGTGCGCTCGGGTCGCCGGCGCGCCCTGGCCGTCGCCTTCGTCGTGCGAGGGGTTCTGGCCCTGGTGATGGCAGCGGCGGTGGCCGGGGCGCAGGACCCGGTGCGCCTCTACCCCGCTGCGTTCGGCTGGCTGGTGCTCTCCCGGGCCTACGGCCTGCTGCGCGCAGCGGCGATCCCCCGGCTGCTGCCGCCGGCGGTGGGACCGGTGCGGGCGAACGGGCGCGCCTCGCTGGCCGGGCTGGCCGCGGCCAGCGTGGCCGCCGGCGTCGGCGCGGGGCTGTCGGCGCTGGTGGGCGCGGAGTGGGTGCTGCGGCTGGCGGCGGTGGTCGTCGGGGTAGCGGCCTACCTCTCGCTGCGGCTCCCGCCGGGCGCGGACGACCCGAGCGGCGAGCTGACCGCCCGGATGAGCTCCGAGCCCGAGCCCGATCGGCGCCCCAGCCGGTGGAACGTCGGCTCGTCGGTCGTCCGGTCGCTGCGGGCCAACGCCTCGCTGCGCGCCTACACCGGCTTCCTCACCCTGTTCCTCGCCTTCCTGCTGCGCGAGCACCCGCTGGCGTCGGTGCCGCCGACCGTGGGCGTCGCCGCGGTGCTGGCCGGGGCCGGCCTGGGCAGCGCGCTGGGCACGTTCGCCGGCTCGCTGCTGCGCCAGCGCAGCGCCCGCGCCGTCGACCTCGCGGTGCTCGGCGCCTCCCTGGTGACGGCCGGCGTCGGCGCCTGGCTCTACGGCGACGTGGTGGTCCTGGCGCTGGTCACCGCCGTCGCCGGGTTCAGCCAGACCCTCGGCAAGCTCTCCCTCGACGGCGTCATCCAGACCGAGGTGCCCGAGAGCGTGCGGACCTCCGCGTTCGCCCGGTCCGAGACGGTGCTGCAGCTGGCCTGGGCGCTGGGCGGCGGGCTGGGGATCGCGCTGCCGCTGGGCGGCACCGGCGGCCTCACCGTGGCCGCGGTCGGGCTGGCGCTCGCGCTGCTGGCCACCCTGGCCGTCCACGACCGGGCCCGGGACCGCGGCGCATCCGCAGACCGGTAGCCTCCCGAGGGACCCGGCCACCGCCGGCTCCGCCGACCGCCCAGCCCCGATCGCCTGAGAGAGTGCCGCCGATGCCGCTGCGGACCGTCCGCCGCCCCGCCGCCCTGGGGCTGGCCGTCGCCGCCCTGCTGTCCCTGGCCGGGTGCGAGAAGCCCACCCCCACGGTCACGGTCAACTCCGGCAGCAGCACCGGCCACAGCGACGCGCTGTGCTGGAACCGGGACAACGCCACGGTCGCCGAGAACGACTGCCGCGCCACCGGCGACGTCCCCACCATCGAGGTCTCGCCGGGCCAGACCATCGGCATCTCGGTGGACCCGGCCATCGCCGCCACCGGCTGGATCCCCGCCATCGGCACCCAGTCCCTGGTCGGGGCCCCGCTCACCTCCACCTACTACCGCTTCGCGCTCAACGAGCAGAACCTGCAGCAGCCGCTGGAGCTGCGCGTCTACGCGGTGGTCAAGGGCCAGCAGCCCCAGCAGCAGCGCGGGCTGTGGGTCTTCCGGCTCCAGCGCAAGTAGGGACGCGACCGTGCGCCTCGTCGTCCTGGTGCCGACCGTCGCCGAGCGCGACGCGGTGCTCGACGCCTTCGGCCCGGCCCGGATGGCCCGGATGCTGCCCTGGGCGGGCACCCGGGTGGGCGAGTCCGGCGCCGGCACGCTCGTCGTGGTGCCGGTGGGTGACGGGGTGGCCGCCGCGGCGGCCGCGGCCGGGGTGGCGGCCAACCGGCTCCAGCCCGACGCCCTGATCAGCGCCCGGGTGGACGCCGCCGCCGGCGAGGCCCCGCTGCTGGCCGGCGACGAGCAGCTGCGCGGGCTCGTGCTCGACCGGCTGCCGGCCACCGGGCTGGCGCTGCCCGCCCGTTCTCCCGACGTCGATGGGCCGCTGGCCGAGGGCGTGGCGACGGCCGCCGCCCTGCACGGCGTCGCGAGCGCCCACCTGGTGGCCGTCGACCTGCCCGCGCTGGCCCTGGTGGCCGCCGCCTCGTTCGGCACCCCGTGGCCACCGGTGGGCAAGCGCGCGCCCGCGCTCCCACCCACGTGACCACCCTCCGGCCCCGGCGCCCGCGGCTGTCCCCGGACTCCCCCAGACCCCTCAGGCGTCGAGGTCGTCGGCGACGGCGCGCAGCACCGCGGAGACCTTCTTGGCCACCGGGGCGTCCGGGTAGCGGCCGCGGCGCAGGGTGCCGCCGACGTTGTCGAGCAGCTTGATGAGGTCCTCGACGATGACGGCCATGTCGTCGGCCGGCTTGCGGCTGGCCCGCACCACCGACGGCAGCGGCTCGAGCAGCCGGACCTGCAGGTCCTGGCGCCCGCGCCGGCCCTCCGCGACGCCGAACTCCACCCGCGCGCCCGGCTTCAGGGCGGTGACGCCGTCGGGCAGCGCCGAGGTGTGGACGAAGACGTCCTCGCCCTCCTCGCTGGTGAGGAAGCCGAAACCCTTCTCCGTGTCGTACCACTTCACCTTGCCGGTCGGCACTGCCCTACCCCTTGCTCGCGGACGGCTGCCGGCCCGTGGCGCGGCCCTTCGACAGGGCCGGTCCGAGGGAGCCGGCGCGGCGCAGGACCTCCCGTGGCGCCGACCTCCCAGCCTACTGCGGCACGCCCTTGACCCAGAGTTGACCGCCCGGCGTCCCGGTCCTTCCCGGCGTGCTCCTACGCTCGGTCGCATGGCTGCCCGAGAGGACGGCGTGCCCGGTCCCGGCACCGCCCGCCCGCCCTACGACGTCACCCGTCCCGGGGACCGGCTGGTCACCGTGGGCGCGATCCTGTTCGGCATCGGCCTGGTCGCGGTGCTGATCACCGTCGTGCCGTTCTTCCTGGGCACCGACCGGATGCCGCTGGCCGTCTACCTCACCGCCGCGCTCGCCCCCCTCGGCTTCGGCGTGGCGCTGGTCGGGCTCGTCCGCGGTGCCCGCTCCCGTCGCCCCGCGCCCGGTGCCCGCACCGTGGTCGGGCCGGTCGGCCGGGAGAACGCCCGCCGCTAGGGAAGGTCTCAGCGGTAGCGGTCGGGCTCGGGCAGCAGCTCGTTCATCGCCCCGCTGCGGAACCCCCGCGGGTCCACCTCCACCTGCGCGAACCCGGCCTCGCGCACGGCGTCCAGCGCCGCCCCGTTGATCGCGCCCACCAGCGCCGCGTCCACCTCCACCCGGGCCAGGTCACCGAGGTCGCGCACCCGCAGGTCGCGCACCTCGTGCCCCGCGTCGGCGAGCGCGGCCCGCAGCGCCACCTCTGCCCGCTCCACCCGGGCCAGCCGGGAGGGCGTCACCTCCACGCCGTAGGCGACCCGGCTGGCCAGGCACGCCGCCGCCGGCTTGTCCCACGTCGACAGCCCCCACGCCCGACTGGCCGCGCGAACCTGGGCCTTGGTCAGCCCGGCGTCGGCGAGCGGGGTGAGCGCGCCGCGCTCGGCGGCCGCGCGGATGCCCGGGCGGAAGCCGGCGACGACGTCGTCGGCGTTGGTGCCGGTGGCCACGTGGGCCAGGCCCAGCTCGGCGGCGAGCGGGCCCAGGACGTCGAGCAGCTCGGCCTTGCAGAAGAAGCACCGGTCGCCGGCGTTGGCGCGGTAGCCCTCGCGCTCGTGCTCGGCGGTGTCCACGACGACGTGCCGCACGCCGACCTCGTCCGCCACCGCGCGGGCCGCGGCCAGCTCGGCGGTGGGCAGCGAGGAGGAGCGGGCGGTGGCAGCCACGACGTGCTCCGGTCCGAGGGCGCGCGCGGCGGCGGCCAGCAGGAACGCCGAGTCGGCGCCGCCGGAGAAGGCGACCAGCACGCTGCCGGCCTGCCGGAGGGCCTCGTCCAGGGCCTCCAGCCGGCTGGCGAGCAGGTGGCCGGCGAGCCAGTCGGGGAAGCCGGTGAGATCCGGCAGGACGACGTCGGCGCCGGCGGCTGCGAGGTCGGCGGCCGGGATCGGGCCGGTCGCAACGCCGACGCTGAAGGCCTCAGCCACCCGCGCACCGTGCACGTCGCCGAGGTGGTCGCCGACGTAGATGCTCGCGCCCCGCTCGCGCAGCGCCTCGCCCTTGGCCGGCCCCCAGTGCCAGCCGACCACCTCGTCCACCTCGATCCCGAGGTGCTCCAGGTGCAGCCGCGCGTTCGGCTCGTACTTGGCGGTGACCACGACGACCCGGCCGCCGTGCGCGCGGACGGCGTCGACGGCCTCCCGGGCGCCGGGCAGGGCCAGGGTCGGCGCGATGGCCAGGTTCGGGTAGAGCTCGCGGAACCGGTCCCCGAGCGCCGGCACCTGCTCGGCCGGGAACCACTGCGCCAGCTCCTCATCCAGCGGGGGCCCCAGCCGGGAGGTGACCAGGTCGACGTCGACGGGGATACCGGTCTCCTCCGCCAAGGCGTGCCACACCGCCCCGATCCCCGGCCGGGAGTCGATGAGGGTCATGTCCAGGTCGAACCCGACGACGAGCGGCGCCACGGTCGTCACCCTACGCATGGGGTGCTGGGGGCTGGTGCCGCCGGGTCACGCCGCCCCGCGCTTGACCGATTTGCGCACACAGCCCGTGCTGCCGGACGGGTGCGCCGCGGTCTTGCGGGCGCGACACGCCGCGCACCGCGCTGACCCCGTGTGCGCAAACCGGACTCTGGCTCGCCGCTCCGGTCATGCGCGTGGACCGGTGGGGAAAAGCGGCTGTTGACGGATGCCGTCCCGCCCGGGGCGACACCCGCGGCCGACCACCAGCTTCGCCCTTACGTCCGAAGGATCGTCACCTATCGGTGTCGATCCTTCGGACGTAATCCGGCTCCGGCAGCCGGCAGCGTGTCCCGCTCGGAACAGGACTCCTCCCGTCACCAGCGCCGTTGATCGTGCGCCCGCACGACGTGAGCGGCCGACGACAACGCACTCCGGCCCACTACCGGCCCGACCGCTCACCGTTCTGCGCACACACCCACCGGCCGCACGCCGACGTGTCGAGCACTCAACTGCCCGACACGCCGCCCCCAGGACCGACCCTGTGTGCGCACAACGGTTAACCCCGGCCGACCGGCCAGCCCTCAGCCGCGCGCCTCCTGCAGCGCCCGCCACACCCGCTGCGGGGTCATCGGCACCTGCAGCTCGCGGACCCCGAGGTGCCGCACCGCGTCCAGCACCGCGTTCACCACCGCCGGGGGCGCACCGATCGCGCCGGTCTCGCCGGCGCCCTTCGAGCCCAGCTCGTTGCTGGTGGCCGGCGTCGCCGTGCGGTCGACGGTGAAGGCCGGCAGGTCCGGCGCGGCGGGCATGCCGTAGTCGGCCAGCGCGACGCCCTGCAGGTTGCCGTCCTCGTCGTAGGAGGCCTCCTCGTAGAGCGCCTGTGCGATGCCCTGGGCGATGCCGCCGTGCTGCTGGCCCTCCACCACGACCGGGTTCACCACGGTGCCGACGTCGTCGACGCCGACGTAGGAGCGCAGCCGCACGTGGCCGGTCTCGGTGTCGACCTCGGCCACCGCGATGTGCGTGCCGTGCGGGAAGGTCTGGGTGCGCAGGTTGCTGTCGCGCAGGCAGCCCAGCCCCGGCTCGACGTCCTCGGGCGCGTCCGCGGCGTAGGAGGCCTCGGCCACCTGCGCCAGGCTCACCCCGGCGCTGGTGCCGCGGACCTGGAAGCGTCCGCCGCCGTCGGTCACCAGCTCGACGTCGCCGGGGTCGCACTCGAGCAGCCGGGCGGCCAGCTCGCGCGCCTTGTCCCGCACCTCCACCGCGGCGGCGTGCACCGCCGCGCCGCCGACGATGAGCGAGCGGGAGCCGTAGGAGTCGAAGCCGTGCGGGGCGAGCGTGGTGTCGCCGTGCACGACCGTCACGTCCTCGAACGGCACGCCCAGCACGTCGCTGACGATCTGCGCCCAGCTGGTCTCGTGGCCGGTGCCGAACGGCGAGGTGCCGGTGATGACCTCGGCGCCGCCCTCGCGGGTCAGCCGCACCTCGGCGGTCTCGCGCGCGTCCGGGCTCGGCTTGATGCCACCGCCGCACACCTCGACGTAGGTGGACAGGCCGATGCCCAGCTGCACCGGGTCGCCGGACTCGCGGCGCTTGCGCTGCTCCTCGCGCAGCGCGTCGTAGCCCGCCGCCGCGAGGGCCTTGTCGGTGGCCGCGGCGTAGTCGCCGATGTCGTAGGCGAGGCCGGCGCCGTTGGTGAACGGGAACTCGGTGGCCCAGTTGCGTCGGCGCACCTCCACCGGGTCCAGGCCCAGCTCGGCGGCCAGCTCGTCCACGATCCGCTCGATCGCGAAGGTGGCCTCCGGGCGCCCGGCGCCGCGGTAGGCGCCCACCGGCGCGCCGTTCGTCAGGACCGCGCGGCCGTGGAAGCGGTAGGCCGGCACCTGGTAGATGCCCGGGTACATCGCCCACGCGCCCAGCGCCGAGCCGGGCCCGATGGCGCTGAGGTAGGCGCCGGCCTCGCCGACGATGTCGACGTCCAGCGCGGTGATCCGGCCCTCGCGGGTGGCCGCCAGCGTGACGTCCTGCACCAGCACCCGGCCGTGCACCGTGGTCGCGCTGTCCTCGGACCGGGTCGCCATCCAGGCCACCGGCCGGCCCAGCTGCTGCGCGATGAGCAGGCAGATGTGCTCCTCGGCGTAGGAGCCGAGCTTGCCGCCGAAGCCGCCGCCGACGTCGGGCGCGATCACCCGGATCCGCTCCGCCGGCAGGCCGGTGGAGACGGTGAGCAGGTGCTTGACCAGGTGCGGGGTCTGGGTGCTGGACCAGAGGACGAACCCGCCCTCGACGTCGGGGTCCGGCGCGGCCAGCACCGAGCGCGGCTCCATCGCCCCGGACATCACCCGGGCCAGGGTGAACCGGCGCTGGATGACCACGCCGTCGCGGCGAGCCTCCTCCAGCGCGGCGTCGACGTCGTCGCCGCGGGTCTTGCGCAGGTCCGTGACCACGTTGGTGCCCAGCGCCTCGTGCACCAGCGGCGCGCCCTCGGCCACCGCCGACAGGCCGTCGGAGACGACCGGCAGCGGCTCGTAGTCGACGTCGACCAGCTCGGCCGCGTCCCACGCGGCGGCCTCGGTCTCGGCCAGCACCACCGCCACCGGCTCGCCGGCGAAGCGCACGACGTCGGTGGCCAGCAGCGGGCGCGCCGGGTGCGGGTCGGTCGGGTAGAGCACCGGCTCGGTGCGGTGCCCCTCGGGCAGGTCCGCGGCGGTGACCACCGCGACCACCCCCTCGGCCGCAGCCGCCGCGCTCGTGTCGATGCGGGTGAGCCGGGCGTGCCCGAGCGGGCTGCGCACGATGACCGCGTGCACCGCGTCGGCGGGGGTCAGGTTGGAGGTCCAGCGGGTGTCACCGGTGACCAGGCGGGCGTCCTCGCGCCGGAGCACCCGGTCGCCCACCCGCACGCTGCCGGCCGTCGTGGGCGCGTAGGGCGTCGTCGTCAGGGGCTGTGCCGTCATGGGCGGAAGCCTCGCACCTCACCGCGATCCCCCCCCACCCCCGCCCCCGGGGGTGGGGGGGGGGGGGGGGGGGGGGGGGGGGGGGGTGGCGCACCCCCCGAGCCCCCCCACCGCACCCCCCGCGCGGGCCGCGCCCCCCCCCCCCCCCCCCCCA
>JBQCHF010000051.1:0-9071 GCA_051954955.1 Motilibacteraceae bacterium | reverse complement strand
CCGCGGCTCGGCGTTAGCTGCCGGCCGCACCCCCGCCCTTCCAGCCGGGGCGGGGGCACCGCGGTCGGCGCCGCGCGGACGGCGGTGCCCCCGACCCGGACGCGTTCGGGGGACCTGCTCTCGGCGTCTGGTCTGGGGCGGCTCGACGAGGTCGGCGTGAGCGAGCAGGGTCGCGGGTAGAGGCGGCGGCCCTGGCCGTCACCTCGGCGGCCGTGGACCCGAGGAGGACCTGTGCACATCCTGTGGGCGATCATCGCCGGACTGATCATCGGTGTCATCGCGCGGGCGCTCCTGCGCGGGCGCCAGGACATCCCGATCTGGCTGACCATCGTGCTCGGCATCATCGGCGGGCTCATCGGCGACGCCATCGCCAGCGGGCTGGGGGTCGGCGAGACCAACGGCATCGACTGGATCCGCCACATCCTCCAGGTCGCCGCGGCGATGGTGCTCATCGGCGTCGTCGCGCCGTTCTGGGGGCGGCGGCGGCACGTCACCCGCTGACGTCGTCCCCGCGGGCGGTGCAGGGGCGCGGGACGTGGGAAGGCTGGCGGCATGAGCGAGAACGACGTGCACGGCGGGCCGGAGCCGCAGGCGGTGGCTTCGGTGGCTTCGGTGGCTTCGGCGGCTCCGGTGGCGACCACGACGCCTGATCTCCCCACCGCGCCCGACCCCGCGGTCGAGCCGGACCCGGTGCCGGGCGCGCCGCCGATCGACCCCACCGAGCCGGTGCCGGACGACCCGGGCCCGCTGCTGCCCGACACGCCCGAGACGCTGCCACCGGCTCCGCCCGAGCCGTCACCGGCGGCCCCGCCGACCCCGCCGCCGCCCCCTCCGCCGCCGACGGCTCCCTAGGTTCCTTCGAGGGGAGGGGCCGGGCGTCAGACCAGGTGCCCGCCGAGGAACGCGAGCTGGGCCGCGGCCTGCGACCGCCAGTAGCCGGCGGTGTGGCAGCCACGGCCCAGGCCGCCGGCGGGCTCGGGCGTCACCGCCGCGCGGTAGGCCCGGGTGGCCTCGGCGAACGGGTCGTCGGTGCCGCAGGCCACCATCAGCGCGGTACCCGCCGGCACCTCGGGACGGTGGGTCAGGTCGCCCCAGCGAGCGAAGTCGGCGGCGTCGTCGAAGGCGCCGGCCACCGTGTCGGCGGCGGACCGGAACAGGGCCGGGCTGGCCGCGGCGGCCGCGACGACCTGGCGCCCGCCCAGCGCATCCCGGCCGGACTGGCGGGCCAGCAGCAGGGCGCCGTAACCGCCCATCGACCAGCCCAGCACACCGATCCGCTCGGTGCGCAGGCCCCGCCGTCGCAGCCGGGGCAGCAGCTCGTCCACGAGCATGCCCAGCGGGTCGTCGCCGTCCGCCCGCGGGTGCCAGTAGCCCTGCCCGCCGCTGGCCGCGGCCAGCGCGAACGGCGGGCCGCCGGCGGCCGCGTGCGCGGCCAGGAAGCGGTGCAGCCCGAGGACGTCGAAGGCGGTCCGGTCGTCGTCGCCGCGGCCGTGCAGCACCAGCGCGACCGGAAGGGCCTCGGCCGGGTGGCCGGGCGGGAGGGCGAGCGTCCACTCGACGTCGCGGCCCCGGCGGGCCGACCGGAACGTGGCGCGCTCGAGCGGGCCCGGGGCGGCGTCGGGCACCGGCGCGTCGACGTCGCAGCCGCCCAGCGCCTTGACCACCGTCAGCCGACCGGGGAGCACGCCCTCCTCGACCCCCACCCCACCGGCCACCCCGGCGGCGACCACCGCGCACGCCCCCACCAACAACCCCCGCCTCGACAGCACGCTCACACCCTGCCAAAGCGGGACGACGGGCGCGTGCTCTCTGCGCCAGACTCGCCGGATGGTGGACGAGGACCGAGCCCGACGGGCGCTCGCGCACGTGGCCGGGCGGTCGTCCGGGCCGCCCATCGACCGGGCGCTGCGGGTCACCCTCAACTTCCACCCCGACCGGCTGGTGCGGGGGCGGCTCGTGCTCGCAGCCATGGCCGAGGACGCCCGCTACCTCTCGCAGTTCGCCACCGGCACGAGCAACGGGGGCCTGACCGCCTTCCCGGGCGGCGACCGCTGGCGGTGGGAGAGCCGGATGTTCGGCACCGTCTACGACGACGCGTCGGACCTGGACCGTCCGGTCTACGGCGCGGTCACGGCGCCGACGCGCGAGGTGGGGGCCGCACCGCGCTTCGGGTCCGCCCACCTGCGCCTCACGGCCGCCACCCTGACCCGGACCACGTTCTGCTACCCGGACAGCGTGGAGGAGCCGGAGTCCTTCGGTGTCGCTGCGGCCATGCCGCTGCTCGCGCTGGCGGCGGCGGATCAGCGGGACGCGCTGGACGACTACGTCGAGGCGCATGTGCACGGTCCCGTCCGGTTCCCCGACGACGTCGAGGCGCTCGTCCTCGATCCCTCCTACAAGGGGTCGGAGGTGGAGGTGGCGGCGGTCCGGCTCGGCTGCCCGGTGGAATGGCACGGCGGCTTCTCGGTGTCCGTGGCGGAGCTGCGCCGGCACCCGGACTACCGCGGACGGCACTACGTCGACCTCGCCGCGCAGATCGCCGAGGACGGCCGGCTCGTCCCGCGGATGATCGGCGAGGCGACCCGGGCCGGCCGGCACGACGAGCAGGACCTCAAGCGGGTCTGGCACTACCTGGCGCGGTTCGGCGCGCCCGGCTGACGCACCGCGGCGACGGCCGCGCGACCGCCAGACTCGCTGGATGGACGAGACCGAGGGACCCCTGTCCCGGACCGCCGCCTCGGCGGCGGTCGCCGACGCCGGCTGGCGGTTCCTGCTCGGCTCCCTGCGCTGCTGCGTCCCGGTGGACGGGATGGCAGCCGCAGCGCAGGCAGCTGGGCTTGCGGTGCAGGCCTGCGGCGACGAGGCGGACGGCCACCTTCAGGTCGACCTGCGCGCCGACCGGGTCGAGCTCGGGCTGCAGACCCGGCGCCTGGCCGCCGTCACCGACCGCGACGTAGCGCTCGCGGGCCGCGTCACCACGGCGGTGGCGACGGTCGGCCCGACGGTGCCCGTCGTGGCCGGTCACCCGGTCCAGCTGCTCGAGGTCGCCGTCGACGCCCTCGACATCGCCGCGGTCCGCCCGTTCTGGGCTGCCGTGCTCGGCTACGGCCCCGAGCCCGGCGACGAGGGGCCCGAGGGGGCGCTCGTCGACCCGGCCGGCCGGCTGCCCAGCGTGTGGTTCCAGCAGATGGACGCGGCGCGGCCGCAGCGCAACCGGCTCCACCTCGACCTGACGCTGCCACATGACCTCGCCGAGGAGAGGGTGGCGGCAGTCCTGGCCGCCGGCGGCGTGCTCGGTCCGACCTCGCAGCCCCGCGCCTTCTGGGTGCTGGTGGATCCGGAGGGCAACGAGGTGTGCGTCTGCACCTGGCAGGACCGGGACGAGCCGCCGGATGCCAAGATGTGAGCGGGGAGCCCTTCGGGGCGGGGCGATGCAGCTCGCGCAGGCCGGGTGCCGTCATCCGGCCTGCCTGTCGACCGGAGCGTCCCGTGCCCGCACCTGCCTTCTCCGACCCCACGGTCGCCGCCGGCGTCCTGGAGGCCCTCGGTCTGGCCGTCGTCGTCACCGATCTCACCGGCACCGTGACCTACTGGAACGGCGCGGCCGAGCAGCTCTACGGCTGGCCCGCGGCCGAGGCGGTGGGGCGCCCGATCGACGAGCTGACCGTGCCCGAGGTGACCGCCGAGGTGAGCGAGGAGATCATGGCCTCGCTGGGCGCGGGCGGCAGCTGGACCGGCCAGTTCCCGTGCCGCCGCCGGGACGGGAGCACCTTCCTCGCCCTGGTCAGCGACTCGCCGGTGCGCGACGCCGAGGGCCGCCAGGTGGGGATCGTCGGCATCTCCGCCGACCTCGGCCAGGCGCTGGCACCGCTGCTGACCCGGTCCGCCGACACCGCGATCGTCTTCAACGCCGACCGGACCGTCCGCTACATCAGTCCCAGCCAGGTGGCCATGCTCGGCTTCACCAGCTCTGAGCTGGTGGGGCGGCGGCTGCGCGCGCTGGTCCATCCCGACGACGTCGCGCGGCTCGAGCCGTTCGCCGCGCAGCTGGCCGGTGCCTCCGGTCCGCAGCCCCCGGTGGAGATGCGGCTGCGCACCGCGGACGGTGACTGGCGGTGGGTGGAGATGGCCGCCACCAACCTGCTGCACGACCCCGTCATCCACGGCTTCGTGGCCAACCTGCGGGACATCACCAGCCGGCGCCAGGCCCAGGACGAACTGGCCCACCTGGCGCTCCACGACCCGCTGACCGGGCTGGCCAACCGCACCCTGGTGATGGACCGCGTCCAGCACGTGCTCGAGCACGCCACCCGCACCGGCCGGGCCGCCGGCACCGTGCTGTTCGTCGACCTGGACGCCTTCAAGGACGTCAACGACGCCGTCGGGCACCTGGGCGGGGACGAGATGCTCCGCGAGATCGCGGCCCGGCTGCGGGCCGTCGTGCGGGCCGACGACACCTGCGCGCGGCTGGGCGGAGACGAGTTCCTCGTGGTCACCGAGTCCTCCGTGCACGAGGCCGACGCGCTGGTGCTCGCCGACCGGCTGCACGCCGCGCTGCGCCGCCCCATCCGGCTCGGCGACGTCGACGTGCTCCCCGCCGCGAGCATCGGCATCACCACCATCCGGCCCGGGCAGCCCGACGCGCACGCCGTGGTGCGCGAGGCCGACGTGGCCATGTACCGGGCCAAGAGCCGCGGGCCGGGCCGCACCGAGCTGCACCACCCTGGCGACGAGGAGGACCGCGGCGGCGCGCTGAGGACCGTCGGCGAGCTGCGCCAGGCGCTGGGCCGGCACGAGCTTCTCGTGCATTACCAGCCGATCGTGGACCTCGACAGCGGCGAGGTGCGCGGCGCCGAGGCCCTGGTCCGCTGGCTGCATCCCGAGCACGGGCTGCTGGCGCCGGACACCTTCATCCCGCTCGCCGAGCGCAGCGGGCTCATCGTGCCGCTGGGGGAGTTCGTGCTGCGCGCGGCCTGCCGCTACGCCGCCGACGTCGAGATGCCGGAGCACGACCAGGAGATCTCGGTGAACCTGTCGCCGCTCCAGCTCGAGGACGACGGGCTGGTGCAGACCGTGCTGAACGCGCTGCGCGAGAGCGGGCTGCCGCCGGAGACCCTGGTGCTCGAGGTCACCGAGGGCACGCTGCTCAACGAGGGGGAGCGGGCGAGCCGGGCGCTGGCGGCGCTGCGGGAGGCCGGCGTGCGGGTGGCCATCGACGACTTCGGCACCGGCTACGCCGGCTTCGCCTACCTCAAGCGCTTCCCCGCCGACACCCTGAAGATCGACGCCAGCTTCGTGCGGGGGCTGGGGGCCGTCGACGACCCGGACGAGGCGATCGTGGGCAGCCTGGTCCACCTCGCGCACGGGCTCCGGCTGCGGGTGGTCGCCGAGGGCGTCGAGAGCGACGCGCAGGCCGAGCGGCTGCGGGCGCTCGGGTGCGAGCTGGCGCAGGGATTCCTGTTCTCCCCGCCCCGGCCTCCGGTGCCGCGCGAGCCGGTGCACGGCGTCGAGGGCGTCGGGGCCGTCCCCGACGTCCAGCACTCGTGATCGTGAAGGGTTGATGGCGCAGATCAGCCATCAGTCCTTCACGATCACGAGCCGAGCTGCCGGGGGAATGCAGGAGTCTCGGTGAGTGCTGTGCCGATCGACACCCGTTAGCAAGAGTAATGACCTAGGCTAAGGACCATGCCGGCGAAGAAGACCACCACGGAGCTCTCCAGCGCGCTGCGCATCTCCGTGATGCGCCTGGCGCGGCGGCTGCGCCAGCAGCGCGGCGACCACGCGATGCCGCTGAGCCAGCTGGCGACGCTGGGCACCCTCGACCGGCACGGGCCGATGACACCCGGGGAGCTGGCAAACCACGAGAAGGTGCAGCCGCCGTCGATGACCCGCACGGTGGCCGCGCTGGAAGAGGCCGGCTACGTCGAGCGGGCCCCGCACCCGAGCGACCGGCGCCAGGTGCTGGTGGCCTGCACGGACCGGGCGCGCGAGCTGCTGCGCGAGGACCGGCGCCGGCGCGAGGCGTGGCTGTCGCAACGGCTGGCCGAGCTGACCGTGGAGGAGCGCGCGGTTCTGCACCAGGCCGCGCCGATCCTGGAACGGCTCGGTGGCATGTGAGCCCCACCTTCGCCTCGCTGCGGATCCGCAACTACCGCTACTACGCCGCGGGCGGCGTCGTCTCCAACGTCGGCACCTGGGTGCAGCGGGTGGCGCAGGACTGGCTGGTCCTGCAGCTCAGCCACGGCGCGGGCAGCGCGCTCGGCATCACCACCGGCCTGCAGTTCCTGCCGATGCTGCTGTTCGGGATGGTCGGCGGCATCATCGCCGACCGCTACCCCAAGCGCCGGGTCCTGGTGTTCGCCAACGCCTTCATGGGCCTGGTGGCCCTCACCCTCGGCGTGCTGGTGATGACCGACGTGGTGCGGATCTGGCACGTCTACCTGCTGGCGTTCCTGCTCGGCCTCGGCACCGCCGTGGAGAACCCGACCCGGCAGTCGTTCGTGGTGGAGATGGTCGGCCAGAAGGACCTGCCCAACGCGGTGGGCCTGAACAGCGCCTCCTTCAACGCCGCCCGGATCGTCGGCCCGGCGGCCGCCGGGTTCCTCATCGCGGCGCTGGGCAACAAGACCGGGCCGCTGTTCGTGCTCAACGGGCTGTCCTACCTCGCCGTCATCGCGGCGCTGCGGGCCATGCGCGCGAGCGAGCTCGCCCCCGCCCCGGTCTCCGGCCGCGGCCCCGGCCAGCTGGTGGAGGGCCTGCGCTACGTGGCCGGCCGGCCGGACCTGTGGCTGGTGCTGATGATGGTGTTCTTCATCGGCACCTTCGGGCTCAACTTCCAGATCACCACCGCGCTCATGGCCACCCAGGTGTTCGGCAAGGGATCGGGGCAGTACGGCCTGCTCGGCTCGATCATGGCCATCGGGTCGCTCACCGGCGCCCTGCTCGCCGCGCGTCGGGGCAAGCCCAGCACCAAGGCCCTCATCGGCGGCGCGCTGCTGTTCGGCGTCCTGGAGACGGCGGCGGGGCTGATGCCCGGCTACTGGTGGTTCGCGCTCGTGCTCATCCCGGTCGGGGTCTCGTCGATCACCTTCATCACCTCCGCCAACGCCTCGATGCAGATCGGCGTCGACCCGCTCATGCGTGGGCGCGTCATGGCGCTCTACATGACGGTCTTCTTCGGCGGCACCCCGCTCGGGGCGCCGATCATCGGTGCGGCGGCAGAGGCCTTCGGCGCCCGCTGGAGCCTGCTCATCGGCGGCCTGGTCAGCATGGCCGCCGCCGGCGTCGCGGGGGTGCTGCTGGTCCGCCAGCGCGGGCTCACCGTGCGCGACGGGCTGCGCGCGCTCACGCCGCACCACCAGCGCGTCCTCCAGCCCGAGCCGCTGGCCCAGACCGTGACCGAGGTGCGGCAGGAGGCCTGACCCGCGCGGCGATGCCGTCGACGCCACCGCACCCCGATGGTTGGGTGGCGGTCATGACGACCACCTCCACCCGACTCCCCGCCGACCGCTACCTCGCCCTGCTCCGCGCCGACGGCGAGCGGCTCGCCCAGGTCGCCGACGGCGCGCTGGAGGCTCCGGTGCCCCCGTGCCCGGGCTGGTCGGTGCGCGACGCCGTCGTGCACACGGCGTCTGTCTACGGCCACAAGGCCGCGTGCATCCGGCTCGGGCGGCGCCCGGAGGAGGGGGAGTGGGCCACCGAACCGGCTGCCGGCGTCGACGTCGTCGCCTGGTTCCGCGCCACGCTGCACGACCTCACCGCGCTGCTGGAGCAGCACGGGCCCGACGCCGCCGCCTACACCTGGTGGCCGCCGGAGCAGACCACCGGCTTCTGGTTCCGCCGGATGGCGCTGGAGACCGCGGTGCACCGGGTCGACGTCGAGAGCGCGGTCGGGCAGGTGACCGCGGTGGACGACGACCTCGCCGTCGACGGCGTGGACGAGGTGCTCGCGCTCATGCTGGGCAGCGAGGACTGGACGCAGGACCCGGTCCCCGGCAACGAGGGCCTGGTGGCGGTGCGCACCGGCGACCGCGCGTGGCGGGTGGAGCTCCGGCCCGACGCGGTCACGGTGACCGAGGGCGTGGGTGCGGCCGAGGCCACGGTCACCGGCGAGCCGAGCGAGCTCTTCCTCTGGCTGTGGGGTCGCCGGCCGGACGAGGCGGTGCGGGTGGAGGGCGACGACGCCGCGGTGCGTCGGCTGCGCGAGCGGATCTCGCTGGCCACCCAGTGAGCTGATGAGGCTGTTCGCGGCGGTGGTGCCTCCGCCCGACGCGCTGGCCGCGCTGGCCTGTGACGTCGACGCCGCGCGAGCCGGTCTGGGGCCGGAGGAGCGGGCGCTGCGCTGGGCGCCACCGGACCGGTGGCACCTCACTCTGGCCTTCTACGGCGAGGTCGACGACCCGGACCCGCTATCCGCACGGCTGGCCCGGGCCGCCGCCCGGTCCCGGCCGATGTCGCTGGCCCTGCACGGTGCCGGCCGCTTCGGGCGCGGCGTGCTGTGGGCGGGGGTGGCCGGCGACGTCGAGGAGCTGGTCCGGCTGGCGGCGCGCTGTGCCGCGGCCGGACGGCGCGAGGGCGTCGACGTCGAGGACCGCGCCTACCGGCCGCACCTGACCGTCGCCCGCACCCGCCGCCCGGTGGACCTGCGCCCCGCCGTCGAGCTGCTGGCGCACCACGGCGGGCCGGTGTGGCCCGCCGACCGGCTGCACCTGGTCGTCAGCGAGCTCGGCTCGGAGCCGCACTACCGCGACGTCGCGAGCTGGCCGCTGGGAACGCGCTCTGAGCCGCTGACTACCCTGGCCGAGTGACCCCGAAGCAGCGCCGCTGGATCATCCCCGGCGTCCTGCTCCTCCTCCTGCTCCTGGTCGTCCTCGGCTCGCTGCAGCACTGACCCCGGCACTGACCCCGGCGCTCGGGGCCGCGCCGGACACCGCCGCCCCACCCTTGACTGAATCGCGCAGGCGCTCCTCGGCGTGGGGGGGGGGGGGGGGCGGGACCCGCCGCGGAGGCGCAGCGGCCGACGGTCGGAGCCTCGGCCGCGCTCGCCTACCCGGCGGAGGCCGCCGGGGCCC
>JBQCHF010000050.1:0-3859 GCA_051954955.1 Motilibacteraceae bacterium | reverse complement strand
ATGGGCGCCAATACCGGGGCTCTCGGCCACAACACGCCCCCAACCCCGCCTTCGCGGCACGCGGCCGGGGTCGTGTCCTCCCGCTTTCTGCCAGCACACGACCCCGACCGCCGACGCAAGCCACCTGTGGCGGTGAGCGGGGGTGCCACCGGCACCCCCGCTCACCCGTGAGGGGAGCCCACCCGCGTGCTACACGACTTCACCAGCCAGTTCTGGGCCTCGACGATCGACGGCCTGACGCTCGGCTCGCTCTACGCCCTCGTGGCGCTCGGCTACACGCTCGTCTACGGCGTGCTGCAGCTGATCAACTTCGCGCACTCCGAGATCTTCATGATCGGCACCTTCGCGTCGATCTTCGTCTTCAAGGGGCTCGTCGACACCCCGCTGTCCGGCATCGCCCTGGCCGGCGTCCTGGTGCTCGCCGCGGTCGCCGGCGCGGCCGCCTCCGGCGGCGCCGCCGTCGCGATCGAGCGGATCGCCTACCGGCCCCTCCGCCGCAGAGGCTCGAGCCGGCTGGCCGCGCTCATCAGCGCGATCGGCATGTCGCTGTTCCTGCAGGAGCTGTTCGCCATCAAGTTCGGCCGGGACAAGGTGAACGGCCCGCGCGTGATGGAGAAGTCGACGCTGCTGGACATCGGCACCGGTCAGCTGCGCACGGACAAGCTGCTGGTCTTCGTCGCCGCCATCCTCATGATGGTCGCGCTGGACCGGTTCGTGAACGGCACCCGGCTGGGCCGCGGCATCCGCGCCACCGCCCAGGACTCCGAGTCCGCCGTCCTGATGGGCGTCAACATCGACCGGGTGGTCCTGCTCACCTTCCTCGCCGGTGGTGTCATGGCCGGTGTGGCCGGCGCCCTCTACGTCGTGTTCTTCGAGCAGACCAGCTACTTCGTCGGCTTCGTGCTGGGCATCAAGGCGTTCACCGCGGCCGTCCTGGGCGGCATCGGCAACCTGCGCGGTGCCCTGCTCGGCGGCCTGATGCTCGGGCTGATCGAGAACTACGGCGCCAGCGTCCTGGGCTCGGAGTGGCGCGACGTCATCGCGTTCTCCGTGCTGGTGCTGGTCCTGCTGTTCCGCCCGACCGGCCTGCTCGGTGAGTCCCTCGGGAAGGCGCGCGCATGAGCACGAGTGTCACGACCCCGACGTCGCAGACGGCCCGCCCGTCCGCCCGCGACCGCGTGAGCGGCCTGGGGGAGCGGTGGGACCGCTGGTGGCGCAACACCTCGGGGTGGCAGCGCGCCCTGGTCTACGTCGTCCTGGTCCTCATCGCGCTGATCCTGCCCTGGCAGGGCTTCGGCAAGGTGATGACCCCGCAGAGCGACTGGCCCTCCACGCTCTTCTACCCGATCGGCATCTACGTCCTGCTGGCCGTCGGGCTCAACATCGTGGTCGGCTACGCCGGTCTGCTCGACCTCGGCTACGTCGCGTTCTACGCGATCGGGGCCTACACCACGGCCATCCTCACCGTCGACCACGGCTGGTCGTTCTGGGAGTGCGTGCCGGCGGCGATCCTGATCACGATGAGCGCCGGCGTGCTGCTCGGCGCACCCACGCTGCGCCTGCGCGGTGACTACCTCGCCATCGTCACCCTCGGCTTCGGCGAGATCATCCGTGTCACGGCCAACAACCTCGACTTCACCGGTGGCCCGCGCGGCATCGCCGGCATCCCCAACCCGCCGGCCGTGCCCGGGTTGGGGAACGTCGAGATCGCCGGGATCAAGCCGTTCCAGTACGGCGTGCTGGACGCCCGCCCCTACTACTACCTGCTGCTGTTCTTCCTGGTGCTCGTGATCATCCTGGTCAAGCGCCTGGAGCGCAGCCGGGTCGGCCGGGCCTGGGCCGCGATCCGCGAGGACGAGGACGCCGCCGAGCTGATGGGCGTGCCCACGCTCAAGTTCAAGCTGTGGGCCTTCGCGATGGGCGCCGCGGTCGGCAGCGTCGCCGGCACGCTCTACGCCTCCAAGTCGATCGCGATCCTGCCGGACAACTTCCAGTTCCAGCTGTCCGCGCTCATCCTGGCGGCGGTCGTGCTCGGCGGCTCGGGCAACGTGCCCGGCGTCATGCTCGGCGCGTTCCTCATCGCCTGGCTGCCCGAGCGGTTCCGCCAGTTCGCCGAGTTCCGCACCCTCATCTTCGGTGCTGCGCTGGTCATCATCATGATCTTCCGTCCGGAGGGACTGCTGCCCAGCCGGCAGCGTCGGGCCGAGCTGGAGGAAGGCGGCGGTGGGATGGGCCACCTCGGTGGCGAGGTGGGTGCCGAGACGACCCAGACCGTCGAGGTCGAGGAGGTGACCGAGTGAGCGACCGGCTGCTCGACCTGTCCGCGGTCACCATCCGCTTCGGCGGCCTGACCGCCGTCAACGGCCTGAACCTGCACGTCGACGAGGGCGAGATCTTCGCCCTGATCGGCCCCAACGGCGCCGGCAAGACCACGGTGTTCAACATGATCACCGGCGTGTACAAGCCGACCGAGGGGCGGATCACCTTCCGGGGGCAGTCGGTGTCCGGGCGCCGCCCGCACCTGGTCACCAAGCAGGGCCTGGCCCGCACCTTCCAGAACATCCGCCTCTTCGACAACATGACGGCGCTGGAGAACGTGATGGTCGGCGCCGACGCCAACCACCGCACCAGCGTCATCGGCGCGGCGTTGGGGCTGCCCCGGCACCGGCAGGAGCAGCGCGACGGCGCCGAGCGGGGGCGCGAGCTGCTCGAGTTCGTCGGCGTCGGCGGGATCGCGGACGAGGCCGCCAAGAACCTGTCCTACGGCGACCAGCGCCGGCTCGAGATCGCTCGTGCGCTGGCCACCTCGCCCAAGCTGCTGCTGCTGGACGAGCCCGCGGCCGGCATGAACCCGGCCGAGAAGCTGGCCCTGCAGCAGCTGATCCGGCGGATCCGGGACAACGGCACCACCGTCCTGCTCATCGAGCACGACATGAGCCTGATCATGACCATCAGCGACCGCATCGCCGTGCTCGACTTCGGCCAGAAGATCGCCGAAGGCCTGCCGGCCGACGTCCAGCGCGACCCCGAGGTCATCCGCGCCTACCTGGGAGCCCCGGCCGATGCTTCTTGAGCTCGACGACGTCCACGTCTACTACGGCAAGATCGCGGCCCTGAAGGGCATCTCGGTCAACGTCAACGAGGGCGAGATCGTCACCCTCATCGGCGCCAACGGTGCCGGCAAGACCACCACGCTCAAGACCATCAGCGGTCTGCGCAAGGTGGCCAAGGGGTCGATCCGCTTCGACGGGGAGGACATCACCACCCTCGCCGGCCACCTGCGGGTGGTGCGCGGGCTGTGCCAGGCCCCGGAGGGCCGCGGCATCTTCCCGGGCATGACCATCATGGAGAACCTCGCCATGGGGTCCTACGCCCGGGAGGGCACCGGCACCGCCTCCGACCTCGAGCGCGTCTTCACGCTCTTCCCGCGGCTGAAGGAGCGCACCAAGCAGTACGGAGGCACCCTCTCCGGCGGCGAGCAGCAGATGCTCGCCATCGGCCGGGCGATCATGGCCCGCCCCAAGGTGCTCCTGCTCGACGAGCCCTCCATGGGCCTCGCGCCCATGTTCATCCAGCTGATCTTCCAGATCATCAAGGAGATCAACGAGCAGGGCACCACGGTGCTGCTGGTCGAGCAGAACGCCACCCAGGCGCTCTCCCTGGCCCACCGCGCCTACGTCCTCGAGACCGGGCGCATCGTCAAGGCCGACGACGCGAAGGTCCTGCTCAACGACCCGTCCGTCAAGGCCGCCTACCTCGGCGGCGAGCTCGGCTCCGGGGACGCCGGCGCCGGCGGGACCCCCCCCCATAAAATAAAAATAAATGGGGGGGGGGGGGGTTAGCCCCCACACCCACCAGA
>JBQCHF010000049.1:0-45183 GCA_051954955.1 Motilibacteraceae bacterium | reverse complement strand
CCTTTCTTTGGGGGTCTGGGCTGCTTTGTCCCCGCGCGGGTCGCCCCCCCGCCCCCCCCCCTGGTGGTTGGGGGGGGGGTCGTCCGGGCCGGTGACCAGGGGGTCACGCAGCGGCTCGAGCTCGTCGCGAGCCGTGGCCAGCCGCATGACCCCCTCTCGGTGCACGGTTCCGTCGGGGCCCACGTACCCGCGAGGGAGCACGAACGGGTAGCGGGACTGCATGACTACTTCACCCGCTCCAGGCGGTCGATCTCGAGGGTGATGGTCTCCTTCATCGGGCTGTTGTTGCTCACGTCCAGCCCGTCGACCGAGATCTTCGAGATCCAGCCCGCGGTGAAGTTGTAGCGCGCCAGCTCCTTGCCGCTGGCGTCGTACATGACCACGGAGCCGTTCTTGCGGGCGTCCTTCATGGCGCCCTTCTCCGAGGTGCTCTTGAACCACTTCCAGATGCCGTCGTTGCCGATGTCGATGACGGCGAGCCGGGTGAGGGTGAGCTGACCTGTCTTCTGCTTCTGCGCCAGGGTCTTGATGGTGACCATCTTGCCGCCGGCCGTGGACTGGGTGAGCTCGGTGACCTCGACACCGACGTCCAGCCCGTTGACGCTCATGAGCATCGACATCGGGTTGCCGTCGATCTCCAGGAAGAACGCGTTGGCGATGAGGGTGGTGTCTGCCACCAGGTCGTTCGGCACGGTCTACGTCTCCTCGGGTGTGAGTTCGTTCGGGGTGAGGAGCCGGCCGTCAGCCGGCGACCTGCTTCTGCTGGGCGATCCGGAAGATGACGAACTCGGCCGGCTTCACCGGCGCCAGCCCGACCTCGACCACGAGCCTGCCCTGGTCGATGCTCTCCGGCGGGTTGGTCTCGGCGTCGCACTTGACGTAGAACGCCTCGTCCGCGGTGGCACCGAACAGAGCGCCCTGCGACCACAGGCCGCGCAGGAACGCGTTGAGGGTGCGCTTGACGCCCTCCCACAGGGTGACGTCGTTCGGCTCGAACACCGCCCACTGGGTGCCGTCGAGGATGGTCTTCTCGACCATGTTGAACAGGCGACGGACGTTGATGTAGTTCCAGTCGGTGTCGCTGGAGAGCGTGCGCGCGCCCCAGATGCGGATGCCGCGGACGCCGAACGGGCGGATGCAGTTGATGCCGATGGGGTTGAGCAGGCCCTGCTCGGCCTGGGTGATCGGACGCTCGATGTCCAGGACGCCGCGGATGGTGTCGTTGGCCGGGGCCTTCCAGACCCCGCGGGTCTCGTCGGTGCGGGCCCAGACGCCGGCCACGTGGCCGCTCGGCGGCACGAAGACCTCGCGGTCGCCGTTGACGCCGATCGGGTTCTCGACCTTGATCCACGGGTAGTACATGGTCGCGAAGGCGCTGTCGTACATCGCGACCTCGCTGCGCCACTCCTTGATCTGCTGCGGCGTCATCCCGGGCGGGGCGTCGAGCACCGCCATCCGGTTGGTGTGCTGCTCGCAGTGCGCGATGAGGGAGGTCTGCACGGCCTTCCACAGACCGAGGTCGAGCGAGCCGTCCTCCTTGGTGGCCGCGGTGACCAGGTCCGGCACGATGACCATCGTGACGTCCTCGGCGATGGCCAGGCCGTTGATGCCGCGCCGCTGGGTCTCGCTCCCGGCGAAGGTGCGGCCGTTGACCGGGACCGGCACGGGCGCGGACTTGGCCAGGGAGTAGACACCCGGCTTCATCAGCTCGATCTGCGAGGACAGGTCGGCGTCGGCGGCGAGGTCGACGCTCACCTTGACCTTGGTGGAAGTCTTGTTGACCACCGTGGCGGCGTCGTTCTTGCCGCTGAGCGTGAGGCCGCCGAAGGACTCGACGACGTCGCCGTCCTGCACGATCTCGATGCGGAAGGTCGGCTCGGCGTCGTCGCTCTCGGGCTCCTCCGAGCTCACCGAGACGGCGAGGGTGGCGTCCGGCTCGACCGACTCGATGACCACCGGGGCACCGAGGGCGCGGTCGGCGGCGGGCAGCGCCGTGCGGGACGGCTCACCGGCGGGGGCGCTGTTGGGCACCCGCACGATGTAGGCGAGCTGGCCGCCGTTCTGGAAGTAGCCGTAGACCGAGAGCGGCAGCATCGCGCCGGGCACGAACGAGCCGTAGAGCTGCTCGAACTGGGTCCAGCTGGTGACCAGGCGCGGCGCCAGGCCCTCGGGGTCGGCGGGGTTGTCGGTGGGGTACCGCTCGGTGAACCCCACGAAGGCGGCGACGGCCGTGGGGGCCGCGGCGAGCACCTTCTGGCTGGAGGGCACCTCTTCGACGTAGACGCCGGGAGCGGTGTAGGTCGGCATGCGCATGCTCCTCGCGGGTGGTGCGGACCTGTTGACGAGAGTGCTGTGACGAGAACCGTCCGTGGTGGGACGGTCTTGCACGTGACGGCGCGACGCGACGGTGCGACGTGACGGTGGAGCGGGGTGGTGCAGAGCTGGAGGTCCGCGCCATCACTCCCAGCGCAGGCAATCCGCACGGAACGTAGCAGCGGGCATGGGGGGGAAACAGGAGATTCACTGAATCGGCCCCGTAAGTCCGGCTGACGTGTCGCGAAGCGGTCGCCGCCCGGGCGCGAGCGGCGGACGTGCGCACCTGCGAGGGGCTCCGCGGGCGGCTGACGAGCGCTGGTCGCGGCCGCCGGTGGGGGTACCTCAGCCGACCGTGGTGCGGGTGGTGCCGGCGAAGTTGATCGTGATGGCACCTCCCCAGATGCAGGTGCAGACGCTGGGCGAGGCGAGCACCGGCTGACCACCCACCATCGTCCGCGGGGCCGTGGGGGCCCAGGTCCCGGAGATGGCCGGGACGCACGGCATGGGAGTGAGCACGCCGAGGGCCGCCGCGGTGGCGGTGGCGACGGTGGGGTTGGCCAACGACTGGCACATGCCGAACGGCGGGATGTTGAGCAGGGGGATCATGTCGGCGACGGTCGCCACCGGCTTGCCCTCCACCATGACCCGGTGCGTGGGCAGCACGGAGAGGGTGGCCGGCGCCATGCCGAAGGAGCAGGTGAGCAGGGCGCCGGAGTCGACGGGGGGACCGGTCACTTCTTGGCTCCCTTGAGCGAGCTGGTCAGCGGCTGCCCGGTGGTGGTGATGAAGCAGTCCACGGTGCGGTCCTTGTCCTGCCAGGACCGCGGGCTCGGCAGCAGGTAGGTGTAGAAGAACGAGGAGTCGCGGTAGTCGATCCCGACGTAGTCGGCGTAGCGGGCCGCGCAGGCGCCGTCGGCGAAGGTCGTCAGGGCGGCGTCGCCGGGGTAGTCCGCGCGGGCGCTGGCGGTTCCCTGGGCCTGGTAGGGGACGGCGGCGTAGGCCTCGAGCGTGTGAGCCGAGGTGCAGGGCACCGACTGGAGGTCGGAGAGCTGGTCCACCACCTGCTTGGGCGGGGTGAAGCACTGCCCGACCTCGACCTCGAGCACCGACACCGGTGTGCTGTCGGAGTGCTGCCACGGCCAGGAGCAACCGCCCAGCAGCCCGACGGCCAGTACCGTCGCGCCGGCCGAGACCAGCCGCCGGTGCCGCACGTTCGTCCCTCCCTGCGCCGCGTGCCGCGCACGATCCGGACCCTTCCGCGGCTACCGCACGGAACGCTACCGCCCGACCACGCTGCGACGGGGCGGAATCACCCCACCGGCGCGCACCTGTCCGGATCGCGCCGCACTCGGCGGACCGTCACGGCCGACCGGAGCAGCCGGCCTGTCCGGACGGCTCGCAGCCCGAGCGGCGGCGGGCCGATGGTTTGACCGGTGCCCGTCCCGGGGGATGCCTGGCCAGAGGCCTCATGGGGGTGCGCCGGGACAGGCCCGCGCACGGACGAGGGCACTGACGGACCCCTGAGGAGGCAGGCCATGGCGAGCCGAGCAGCACAGCAGGTGCCGCCCGAGACCGGTCCCGAGACGGCACGGCCCCGCGCCTACGACGCCAGCCGGCGCCGCGAGGCGGCGGCGATGCGCCGGCGGCACGTGTTCACCGTGGCCGGACAGATCTTCGCCGAGCGTGGCTACACGGCGACCACGGTCGTCGACGTCGCCGAGGCCGCGGAGGTCTCCCCCGAGCTCATCTTCAAGACGATGGGCGGCAAACCGGGCCTGCTGCTCGGGGCCGTGCGCACCGCCGGCACCGATCCGCGCTTCGAGGACCTGCGCGCCTCGCTGCACGGCCTGGACCTGCCCTCGCTGGGCAGCCTGGAGGACCGCGTCGACGCCCTGGTGCGGCTCGCCGTCGCCGCGGTCGAGCGGATCAGCCCCCTGGTCCCCGCCCTGCACGTGGCGGCGGACGTGGACGAGCAGGCCGACCGGCTGCTGCACGCGCTGCGCCGCGAGCACCTCGTCACCACCCGGTTGCTGGTCGACCTGCTTCTCGCCGACCCGCCGCCGGACCTCTCGGGCGAGGGGCAGGCGCGATCGGCCGCGCGCTCGCCGCTGGGCGGTCGCCGACGCGCGCGAGCGGCCGAGGAGCTCTACGTCCTCACCTCCGCCGAGACCCACCACCAGTTCGTCCAGGTGGTCGGGTGGACCCGACGGCGCTACTCGGCCTGGCTGCGGCAGGCGCTGCTGGACGCCCTGCGCCGCGCGGTCGAGCCGTCCGGCTGACGGCCCGCTCACCGGCCGGTGGCCACGGCGGGGAGGCCTCGCCGACGCTCGCGAGCGCATCGGCGTCAGCCGCCCGGCAGATACCCCAAGGGGTAGTAGGCTCGGAGCATGGAGTTCAGCGAGGACGAGCTCGGCGAGGTGCTCAAGCGCCTGCGTCGAGCCGAAGGGCAGATCCGCGGCGTGATCAAGATGATCGAGGAGGGCCGGGACTGCGCCGACGTCGTGACCCAGCTCGCCGCGGTCTCACGCGCCCTGGACCGTGCCGGCTTCAAGATCATCGCTACCGGGCTGCGCCAGTGCGCCACCGGCGGCAGCGACGGCGACGCCTCGGTGAACCAGGAGCAGCTGGAGAAGCTGTTCCTCTCGCTGGCGTAGGAGGGGCGGGCATGGGAGCTGACACAGGATCGGGCAACGGCTACGGCAAGAGCGTGCTGGTCCGGCAGCCGTTCGACGTCACCGTGGAGCGGGTGCGGTCAGCCCTGAAGGACCAGGGCTTCGGCGTCCTCACCGAGATCGACATGACCGCCACCATGCAGGCCAAGCTCGGCGAGGCCATGGAGGACTACGTCGTGCTGGGCGCGTGCAACCCGCCGCTGGCGCACCGGGCCCTCGGCGTCGACCGGTCGATCGGGCTGCTGCTGCCCTGCAACGTCGTAGTGCGCAACAGCGACGACGGCACTGTGGTGGAGGCGCTGGACCCGCAGGTGATGGTCGAGCTGACCGGGCAGCAGGCCCTGGCCCCGGTGGCCGACGAGGCGGGCCGCCGCCTCGACGCGGCGCTGGCCGCGCTCGCGTCCTAGCGGCCGCCCCACCTCTGAGCGACCAGCCGGGGATCGTCCCGATCCCAGCCTCAGCCGCTGTGCTCGGCCACCCACGCCTTCGGGTCGTGGTCCTCGGGCGTGATCCCCTGGTAGTGCTGGGCCTCGTAGACGCGGAAGGCGAGCCCGATCTCGTGCCGGGTCCGCAGGTCGGCGTGCCGACGGAAGTCCGCCAGCGCCTCTCGCTCCTCCTCGGCCATGTGGTCGCTGTTGGCCTCCCGCGCGGCCGTGACGGCCTTCCACCAGTCGTCCGAGGCCACCTCGTGGCGGCTCACCTCACGCACGGCGTCACGGATCTCGTTGTGGTCGTGGATGGCGTCCTCGGTCTCGTCCGAGGCCGAGTCCGCGTCGCTGGCCCCGGTGCCCACCTTCAGCAGCCGCGGGTAGAACAGCTTCTCCTCGGCCTCGGCATGCACCTCGAGCAGGACGGCCAGCCGGTTCCACAGCGGACCGAGCTTCTCCGCATCGCGCGGGTCCACCTCGTCCAGGATCGCGAAGGCGCCGCGCTGCTCGGCGTGGTCCTCGAGGATGACCGTGCAGATGTCCATGGGCCTGTCTACCTCTCCGCTAGCACTGCCCCCCGCCGCCGGGCCGGCGGAAGGTCGTCCTCGCTCACCTTCCCGACCGTCGCCGCCTGACACGTTCGTGCCGGCGGCCGATGCTTGTTATGCTGCAACTTATGGCTTCCCCCATGCTTCCCGTCCCCGTCGCGACGGCTGCCGCGCGCCTGCGCAGCGGACGGGGCGGGCTGCTGGTCATGGCCCTGGTCGTGGGGCTGGGGGCCGGCCTGGGCGCGGTCGCCTTCCGCCGGCTGATCGTCCATGCCACCCGAATCTTCAGCGGCAGCGAGGACTTCTCGGTGACGGCCGTCGGCCGTCACCCGGGCAACCACTGGGTCCCCTGGCTGGGCGGGTTCTTCGTGGTGCTCGCCCCGGTCGCCGGAGGCCTGCTCTACGGACCCCTGGTCGACCGCTTCGCCCGCGAGGCCAAGGGGCACGGCGTCCCCGAGGTGATGTACGCGGTCGCCCAGCGTGGGGGCCGGATCCAGGGCCGCGTCGCGGTGGTGAAGGCGCTGGCCTCCGCCCTCTGCATCGGCTCCGGCGGCTCGGTGGGCCGCGAGGGTCCCATCGTCCAGATCGGCTCGGCGCTGGGGTCCTGGCTGGGCAGGACCTTCCGGGTGCCGGAGACCCGGCTGCGCACGCTGGTCGCCTGCGGTGCGGCGGGCGGCATCGCCGCCACCTTCAACGCCCCGGTGGCCGGGGTGTTCTTCGCCCTCGAGCTGCTGCTGCGCGACTTCGCCGCGGAGGCCTTCGGCGTCGTCGTGCTCGCGGCCGTCGTCGCGTCGGTGGTGGGTCGGGCGTTCTTCGGCGACACCCCGTTCCTGCACCTGCCCGCCTTCACCATCGCCCACCCGGCCGAGTACCTGCTCTACGCGCTGCTCGGGTTGCTGGCCGGCATCGTCGGGGTCTGCTTCACCCGCGTGCTCTACGCCATCGAGGACGTCTGCGACTGGGTCTGGCGCGGACCGGAGTGGGCCCGCCCGGCGGTCGGCGGCCTCGTGCTCGGTCTGCTCCTGCTGGTGCTCCCCCAGCTCTACGGCGTGGGCTACCCGGTGCTGCAGGCGGGCGTCGAGGGCCGCTACGCGCTGGCGTTCCTCGTGGTGCTGCTCCTGGGCAAGATGCTGGCCACCAGCCTCACCATCGGCATCGGCGGTTCCGGCGGCGTGTTCGCGCCCTCGTTGTTCATCGGGGCGATGTTCGGGGCGGCCTTCGGCGACGTCGTGCACGTGCTCGCGCCGGGAGTGGCGGGTCCCACCGGCGCCTACGCCCTGGTGGGGATGGGCGCCGTCTTCGCTGGCTCCGCCCGCGCACCGATCACCGCGGTCCTCATCATGTTCGAGCTCACCGGCGAGTACACGATCATCCTGCCGCTCATGCTCGCGATCGTGCTGGCCACCGCGGTCAGCCACCGGCTCAGCGCGGACACCGTCTACACCCTCAAGCTGCGCCGGCGCGGCGTCGACCTCGACGCCCCCGCCGGGGACCCGCGACTGCGCACGGTCCGGGTCGCCGACGTCATGGTGCAGCCGCCGCCGGCCCTCCGGGCCGACCTGCACCTGCCCGCAGCCGCCCGCGCCGTGCTCGCCAGCGGACGTCCGGCGGTGCCGGTGAGCCGGGACGGGACGTTGCTCGGCGTCGTCACCGCCCGCGCGGTGTCCGAGGCGCTCGCCGACGACGCCGAGGCGCGGGCGCACGAGGTCGCCTCGCTGGCCTCGATGCCGGAGGTGCTGCAGCCGGACGACCCGCTCTCCACGGCGCTGCAGGTGCTCGTGACCGCGGACTCCGCCGGCGCGCCGGTGCTGGACCACGAGCACCGGATGGTGGGGTGGCTGACCCACGCCTCCGTGCTGCGCGTGCTGACCCGCGACGTCGCCGGGGACCCCCGGGCCGCAAGCGCCGGCAGCCTCGGGACGGGCACCGACGCCGACCTGACCGACGTCCCCGCTGCCGCTGAACCGGTGCGACGCCGGCGCATCCCGGGGCCGGTGTGATCGGCACGACCGGCGCGGGAACGATCGATAGGGTGAGACCGGTGAGCTCCTCGACCAGGTCGTCCGACGCCACCGAGGCGGTGCTGCTCTCGTCCCGAGCGTTGCTGGGCATCGTGGCTCGGTCGCTGGCTCCCGCCCACGACCAGGTCTCGGTCCCCCAGTTCCGCGTGCTGGTGCTGCTGTCCGTGCAGAGCCCGCAGCGCAGCGGCGAGCTGGCCGAGCGGATCGGCGTGCACCCCTCCACCTTCACCCGGATGGCTGACCGACTGGTGGCCGGCGGCTGGGTCGAGCGCACCGAGAACCCGCACAGCCGGCGCGAGGTGCTCGTCGGCCTGACCGCGGCGGGCGAGGAGCTGGTGCGCTCGGTGCACCAGCGCCGCCGCGAGGAGATCGACACTGTGCTGCGCCGGCTCTCCGCCGCGGACCGCAAGGCCGTGCTCGCCGGCTTCGAGCTGTTCGCGCGCGCCGCGGGCGAGCCGACGCCCGAGGAGATCTCCACCCTGGGCACCTGATCCCGGCACCGTCCCGGCGAACGCGTGATCGTGAAGGGTTGGTGGCGGATTCGGGCCATCAACCCTTCACGATCACGGCGAGGGCGCTCTATCGAGACCTGACCCGGGCTCACCCTCACCCCGACCACCGGCAGCCGCCGGCCGGACAGCAGCCGCACGGCCGCGGCACGCCCTCCGTCAACAGCCGCCCTTCTTCATGACGACGCCTCTCCCTCGTACCCCGCCGCATCCCGCAACCCGCGCTGCACCAGCGGCGGGTCGGGCACCCCGGCGCCCCGCTCGGGGACGACGGTCAGCTCGCCCTTGGTCTCGTAGAGGACGTAGCGCAGCTGCGAGAGGTCCTCATGGCCCAGCTGGCGAAGCTTGGACAGGACGTCGTTCTCGGTGAGCCCGGTGATGACGAGCTGGCGGTGCCGTAGCCGGCCGTGGTCCACCAGCACGCGCACGCGGTGGTCCACCGCCTTGCCGACCAGCGGGTGGTAGCGCACGAAAGTGGCTGCGGCATGGGTGGCGAGGATGGTCAGCAGAGCCACGACCCCCACCAGGAACGACTGTCTTGGCGCCAGCGCCGTGCGCCCGATGACCGCGCCGACGGCCACCGCAGCCGCGAAGTCGATGGCGGTCCACTGGCTCAGGGTCCGGCGGTGCGCTACCCGCAGGCCGAGCAGGGCGGCGACGTAGATGAGCGCCGCCTTGCCGGCCACCACGCCCAGCCCAGGGCCGACGCCGGCCAGCCAGCTCTGCGCGCTCACACCGTCGCCACTACCCGGGCTCAGGCGCTCGACGCGCGGCCAGCCGCTCGCCAGCCCCTGGTCAGGCCGTGGCCGGCCTCACCGGGCGAGCTCGGCCACGCCTTCCAGACCCGGGGCGACCACCCGGTCGCGTCCGGCGCGCTTGGCGGCGTAGAGCGCGGCGTCGGCAGCCAGCAGCAGGTCCTCGCCCTGGTAGCCGTCGTAGGGAGCGCTCGCGACCCCGAAGCTCGCGGTCACCGGCTCGGCGCCGCCGGGCAGCAGCGCGTCGGCCACGGTGGCCCGGATCCGCTCGGCGAGGGACACCGCGCCGGCGGCGTCGGTGTCGCGCAGCAGCAGCGCGAACTCCTCACCGCCGTAGCGGTAGGCCCGGTCCCCGGCCCGCAGCCCGGCCTCGAGCAGCGCGGCGAAGCGCTGCAGCACCTCGTCGCCGTGGGCGTGCCCATGGGTGTCGTTGAACCGCTTGAAGTGGTCGACGTCGCACATCACCAGCGCCAGCGGCAGGCCGTGCCGCTGCGCGTGGCGCGTCTCCCGGGCGAGGTCCTCGTCGAACCGGCGCCGGTTGTGCAGCCGGGTCAGCGCGTCCAGCCGGCTCCACTCCTCGGCGCGCTCGTAGAGCCTGGCCGCCTCCAGCGCCGTGGCCGCGTGCACCGCGAGGGCCTCCAGCACCGACTGCACCTGCGCGGGCGGCTCGCCGTCCACGTGCACGTCCAGCACGCCGACGACCCGGGCGCCCACGATCATCGGCAGCGCGAGGAGGGTGCCCGCGTCACCGGTCTGATCGGCCTGCGGGTCGACCCGCACGACGGCCCGGCCGAAGCGGGCCGCCTCACCGGCCACGCCCTCGCCCAGCGGCAGGGAGCGGACGGTCAGGCCGTGCCGGGGCGAGCCGGTGGCCGGGTGGACCAGCTCGAGCAGGTCGTGGTCCTCCCCCACGAGCCACACCACGACATCGCCGCCGGAGATCCGCTGCGCGCTCTCGGCGAGGGCCTGCACGACGTAGCGGACGCTGAGCGAGCCGCCGATGGCCCGGGCGAACTCCAGCACCAGCGCCATGCTCGTGCTGTGGGCCAGAGCCTCCTCGCGCCGCAGCCCGAGCTCGTCCCGCGCCACGCGGAGCTGCTCGACCGTGTGCCGCAGCCCGTCGCCGAGCCGGGTCAGCTCGGCCGGTCCACGCATCGGAGGCACCGGGGAGAGGTCGCCGGCGGAGATCCGCTCCAGCGCCCCCACCAGTTCTCCTACGGGCCGTCGGATCTGTCGGCGGAGACGGACGACGCTCACGACGGCGACGCCGAACGCGAGCAGGAGCAGTCCGAGCTGGAGGCGGCTGAGCAGCGAGGTGGCGGCGTCCATGCCGCGCTGGGTGGACTGCAGGCCGCTGGCGAGGCGCTTCATGAGTGCGTTGTTCGCGTCGCGGTAGCTGTCGAACAGCTGCTTGCCCCGCTCCAGCTCAGCTGGGGACCGGCCGTCCACGGCAGGTGCGGCGGCGCGCGGCTCGGCCCAGCCTGTCGTCCACGCCTGCTCGCGCAGCCGCAGGTCCATGGTCAGCCGGGCCAGCTCCGGGTCGCCGTGCACCCCGTCGAACAGCGCGGGGTCCGCGTCGCGCAGCTGAGCCTGCCCGTCGCGGTAGGGCGCCAGGAAGGCGGCGTCGCCGGTGAGGATGTAGCCGCGCAGGCCGGTCTCCTCGTCCAGCATCGCCTCGTGCGCGCTGGTCGCCTGGCGCAGGGCGTCGATGTGCACGGCGAGGGTGCGCTGCATCGGGGCGACGACGAGGAAGGCGCCGACGACGTGCGCGAGCAGGCCGGCGGCCAGCAGGCTGAGCACGGCAGCGAACGCACGCACCACCTCGGTGCCCAGCGGGGTGCCGAGCAGGTCGCCCTTCCGGTCCCCGCGCGTGCCTCCCCCACCCCTGTCCACCTCGCGCGTCCCCGTCTGACTGTGCACCGCTGACCTCCCGGCCCGTCCTGCCGGGCCGTCCGGAGGAGCTCGACGCCGACCCCCCGCCAGCGTCCACCGAACTGGTCGTCACGCCCCGCGCGCACCTGAGCCGATCACCGCCGATCGCCCGGGGAAGCAGCAGGACCGCCAGCCGGACCACCACCCAGCACGAGCAGCCGGATCAGCCGGATCAGCCCGGCAGCGCGGCGAGCAGCGCCGCGGTGGCCGACGCCCGAACGACCGTGGGTCCACCGAGGATCCGGCCGCTGCGCAGCGGCGAGGACGGCAGCCAGCCGCGCACGGCGGCGGTGAGGGCGGTGCCGTCGGTCAGCAGGACCGGTCGCCCGGCCAGCCCGGCCGGCAGCACGTCCACCACGTGCGCCTGCTGGCCGGACACCAGCTCCACCTCCCCGGCCGTGGCGAAGGTTCGGGCGATGGCGAGGGCGGTGGCGTAGCGGTCGGGGCCGCCGAGCCGCACCGCGCCGGGCAGCTGCGCGGCCACCGCGGCCGAGACCGCGCTGGTCGAGCCGAGGACGTAGGTGGTCCGCACCCCGAGGCGCACCAGCTCGGCCCGGACCACGTCGGGCAGCACCGTCGGCCCGGTGAGCAGCACCGGCTTGGCGCGGCCGGCGGCCGGTCCGCCGGCGGCCAGCGAGTCGATCCAGTTCGCCTCCAGGCCGGACCCTACGAAGGCGGTCCGGTCGGTGCCGCCGCCGGCCGCCGACAGCGCCCGGGAGACCGCCACGCTGGTGGCGAAGCGGTCGCGCCCGGAGACGACGTGCACGCTCACGCCCAGCGCGGCGAGCCGGGAGCGGACCGCGCTGCTCGCGGCGGCACCGACGACGTAGGCCGACGTGACCGCGTGCGCTCGCACGTCCGTCTCCACCGCCGGGGAGAGCGCGGTGGTCGCGGTCAGCAGCAGCGGCGCCTGCAGGGCCCTGGCGAGCGGAGCCGACACCAGCCCGTCGACGAGGGCGCTGTCCGGTCCCGGGGCGAGCACGACGGTTCGCGCCTGCGGGAACAGCGCCCGGCCGGCGGCCACCGCGGTGGCGTAGCGGTCGGCCCCGAAGACGCGGGTGAGCGGGCAGCCGGCCAGCGCGGTGGCGCCGGTGCGCACCAGCGCCGCGCTGCCCGAGCGCGTCTGCCCCTCGCTGAGGTAGCGCAGCGTGTAGAGCCCTGGCGGCGCGAGGGCGCCCGTGGCGTCCCGGCCGTCCCAGGTGGTGCGCACCGGCCCCTTGGCCACGCCGCTCCAGCTGCGCAGCACCCGGCCGGAGCAGGCGTCCAGCACCTGCGCGCTCCAGTGCTGGTAGGTGCCCAGGGCCGCGGAGAAGCGGATGGACACCGTGCCGGCGTTGCCCCAGTCCGGAGACAGGGCGAAGCCGGTGAGGCTCGGACCGCCGATGCCACCGAAGATCGTGGCGAACGTGGGCAGCGCGAGGCAGGTGGCGTCCAGGTCGTAGGACCCGTCGACCCGCTGCCCCATCCAGATCGGGCCCCCGTTGAGCGAGGCGGTGCCGCAGATGCTCAGGGCGCCGGGGTAGCCGGTCGTGGTGTAGTCGCCGGCCTTCCACATCGGGTCGCCGTCCTGCCAGCTCCCGGTGATCGCCTGCCAGGCCGAGCGCGTGGAGTACCAGCCGGTGCCGAGACCGGCGGCGCGCAGCCCCGCACGGATCCCTTGCAGCACCTGGCGGTTGTTCGCCGTGGCCGCGGCGGACCCGGTCGGCCAGTTGGGCGGGGTGGGCGCCCCCGGACGCGCCTCGACGTCGATCCACACGAACGGCACGGCGAGCCCGGTGGCGGCCAGGCTCGCCAGGTCGAACCGCGCCATGGCGTAGCCCACGTTGTAGAGCCGGCCGGCCAGCGTGCCGGCGCTCACCGGCCCGCCGCCGCCGTAGGTGGAGAGCTGGGCGGCGGTCGGGTAGGCCGCCATGGTGTACGCCCCCGCGCGGCAGGCTGTTCGCCCGCACGAACGCCACCTGGTCGGCCAGGCAGTGGTTGCGATAGAAGGGCAGGCCGTCGGTCAGGCCGATGACGACGAACTGCGTGCTGCTGGGCGGCATCGGCAGCCCGTAGCCCTTCCCGTAGCTGGTGCCGGGGATCCCGGTACCGCTGCCCGCCGGGCACTGGGGCCAGGACACGTCGTGCCCGAGCAGGTGGGCCGTGGTCGCGGACGCCGACCCTCCTACCATAGGTAGGAGCAGGGCGGCGATCAGCGCGGCCAGGACGGCGCCTGCCGTCCACCGCCGGGGCCGATGGCTCGGGGAGCGGGAAGGGGTCCTGGCGGAAGGGTTCTGACGCGCGGACATCGGTGCCTCCGGCGTGCTGCGGTGCGCCCTTGCACGGTAGGCCCGCAGACGATGGCCCGGACCGGAACGGCGAACTCAGCCGGCGTCAGCCGACCTCAACCCAGGGCGCGCTCTAGCGCTGCGAGGTCGAACGAGACCCACACCACCTTGCCGCGCGCGGTCGGCCGCACGCCCCACCGGTCGGCCAGCAGCGCGACCAGCTCGAGCCCGCGGCCGTGCTCGTCGTCGGAGCCGGCCCGCATCCTTCGGGGAAGGTGGAAGGCGTGGTCGGCCACCTCGAGCACCAGGTGCCGCCCGGGGTCCAGCCGCAGGTGCACCGCCAGCGGAGGACGTCCGTGCAGCACCGCGTTGGTGACCAGCTCGCTGGCCAGCAGCTCGACGTCGTCGACGACGCCCTGCCGCACCCCTACCGGGTCGTCGGCGGACCGGGCGTCCCACTGCTCCAGCGCGTCCAGCAGCCGGCGACGCACCTCCTGGACCATCCGCTCGTCGGCCGGCACCTCCAGCTGCAGGGTCCGGCTGTGCGCCGCCTGCTCGCCCACCCGGGCCAGCAGGAGGGCGACGTCGTCGTTCGCACCGCCCGGGAGCAGGCGGGCCACCACCTGCCGCGGGACGTCCGCGAGCCGGGCCGGGTCCTCCCGCACGTCGGCCAGGACCTCGTCCAGCTCGCGCTCCAGCGCCGCCAGGCCCTCGTCCAGGTCGCGGTGGCGCGACTCCACCAGGCCGTCCGTGCACAGCGCCACCACCGACCCGACCGGCAGCTCGACCTCCACTTCGTCGACCGGGGGGCTGCCGCTGCCCAGCGGCGCGCCCGCCCCTCCCTCGATCCGCCGCGGTCGCTCCCCGGGCAGGTGGACCACCGGCGGGAGGTGCCCGGCGTTGGCGAGCACCAAGCGGCGGGTCCCCGGGTCGTAGACCGCGTAGACGCAGGTGACGATGTGCTCCTCGCCCAGGTCCCGCACCAGCGGGTCCAGCAGGCCCAGCAGGTCCGACGGGGACAGGTCCAGCCGCGCGTAGGCGCGCACCGCCGAGCGCAGCTGACCCATCACCGCCGCGGCCCGCACCCCGCGCCCCATGACGTCGCCGAGCACCAGGGCGGTGCGGCCGGCCCCGAGGTCGATGACGTCGTACCAGTCCCCGCCGACCTGGGTACCCTCCACCCCCGCGGCGTAGAACGAGGCCACGTCCAGGTGCGTGGGGGCCAGCTCGAGCTGGGGCAGCAGGCTGCGCTGCAGCTCGTCGGCGATGACGTGCTCGCGCCGCGCCGCCTCCTGGGCCGCCAGGGCCGCAGCCATCGCCTGCTCCACCCGGCGCTGCTCGGTGACGTCCTGGTTGCTGCCTCGCACACGGCGCGCGGCGACGGCGTCTTCCTCGCCGGCTTCATCGGCGACCAGCTCGCCGAGGGCGCGGTAGACCCGCTCCTCGCCGTCGGGGAGGAGCACGCGGTACTCGAGGTCGACGGGGACGCCGTCGCCCGCCGCGAGCAGCCCGGCGCGCAGCGGCTCGACGTCGTCGGGGTGCACCCGGTCGAGCACGAGCCGGGCGCCGTCGCGCTCGAACTCGGTGCGGGTGAGGCGGAACTGGCGCAGGAACTCGTCCGAGGCGTCCACCAGCGGCACCGGCGGCGACGCTTCATCCGTGACCGGACCGAGCCCACCGGTCACGAACTCCCAGCTGCCCACCGAGGCCAGGCGCTGGGCCTGGTCGAGCAGCGCGCGACTGCGCTCGAGGTCCGCGCGCACCCGGCGGCCGCGGTCCAGCTCGAGGTTGGCGCGCACCCGTGCGCGCAGCTCGCGGGAGGAGAACGGCTTGACCAGGTAGTCGTCCGCTCCGGACTCCAGCCCCTCCACCGTGGCCTCCTCCCCGGCCCGGGCGGAGAGCATGACGACCGGCACGGCGGCGGTCTCGAGTCGCTGGCGCAGCGCGGCGAGCAGCCCGAGGCCGTCCAGCCGCGGCATCATCACGTCGGTCAGCACCAGGTCCGGCGGGGCGGTCCGGGCCAGCTCCAGCGCCTCGACGCCGTCGCGCGCCTCCTGCACGTCGTAATCGCCGGCGAGCAGGCCGGCGATGTGGTCGCGCATGTCGTCGTTGTCGTCCACCACGAGCAGCCGAGGCCGGCCGGGCACCGCCTCCGACGACGCGTAGGAGCCAGGGTGGGCACCCGCGTGGGCAGAGCGCTCGCCCTCCGTGGCCTCAGCCCCAGTAGCAGCAGGACCAGTAGCAGCAGGACCGGTGGCAGCAGGACCGGTGGCAGCAGGAACGGCAAAACCGGGAGCGGTGACGGCTGCGGCCGCTGCCCCGGACCAGCGATCCGCCTCGGCAAGGAACCCGGCGGCGCTGGCGCCAGGATCGAGGCGGGGCCCCCTCCCCGGCTCCCGGTCCGCGCCGTCCGCGCCCTCACCGGTCAGCTGCAGCGGCAGCCGGACCCGGAACGTGCTGCCGGCCCCCGGCTCGCTCTGCACCGACACGCTGCCGCCGTGCAGCGCCACCAGCTCGGCCACCAGGGCCAGCCCGATGCCGGTGCCCTCGTGGGTGCGGCCGACGGCCCCGGGGACCCGGCGGAAGCGCTCGAAGACGTGCGGCTGCTCCGCCTCGGCGATGCCGCTGCCGGTGTCCTGCACGCTGAGCTCCGCTGCGCCGTCCACCTGCCGCAGCCGCAGTTCGATGCCGCCAACGAGGGTGTACTTGAGCGCGTTGGACAGCAGGTTCAGCACGACCTTGGCCCACATCTCCTCGTCCACCCGCACCGGCGTGGACAGCGGCGGGCAGTCCACCCGGAGGGTCAGCCCGACGCGCTCCACGGCGCCGCGGAACGTCTCGGCGAGGTCCGTGGTGAGGGCGGCGAGGTCGACGACCGCGAGACGCGGCTGGGCAGCGCCGGACTCGAGCCGGGAGAAGTCCAGCAGGGTGCCGACCAGCGTGAGCAGTCGCCGCGCATTGCGGTGGACCACCTGCAGCCGCTTGCGCAGCGCGGGCGGCACCTGCCCCTCGGCCTCGGCGAGCGCGTCCTCGGTCGGCCCCAGGATCAGCGTGAGCGGGGTGCGCAGCTCGTGGCTGACGTTGGTGAAGAACTGCGTCTTGGCCCGGTCCAGCTCAGCCAGCTCGGCGGCCCGGCGTCGTTCGGTGGCCAGCGCGCGGGCGGTGGCCAGGTGGGCGGCCACCTGCTGGGCGGCCAGCCGTAGGAAGGCGATGTAGTCCGCGTCCAGCGGGCGATAGCGGTTGACCGCGGCCACCAGGAAGCCGGACACGCCCGGCTGGCCCTGGGCCGGCAGTGGCACGGCGAGCGCGTGCAGCGGCGGCTCGTCCCAGTCGCCGGTGGGCAGGTGCTCCGGGTCGACCAGCCCGGCCAGCTCCACGACGACCTCCCTGCCGGCGCGCAGCTCGGCCAGCGGCCACGGACTGGTCGCGTCGGCGGGGAGCAGATGGGGGGCGAGCAGCGGGGACGGGGCCCGGTCGAGGCTGTGCGCGGCCAGCCGGGCGCTGCCGTCGTCTCCGAGCAGGTAAAGCAGCGCGAAGGGCACGCCCCGCTTGCTGGTGGTGAGCGCGGCGGCCGCTGCCCAGAGCACCTCCCGCTCGTCGGCCGCGCCGCCGGGAGCCGCCCCCACCTCGCGCAGGATCCGCATCCGGCGCTGCTCGATGACGCGCTCGGTCTCCTCGCTGACCACGCACAGCATGCCGGCGACGACCCCGGAGTCGTCGCGGAGCGGGCTGTAGGAGAAGGTGTGGTAGGTCTCCTCCCGGTAGCCGCTGCGCTCGGGGAACAGCAGCAGGTCCTCGTCCCAGGTGGCCTCCCCGTCGCGCAGCACGGCGTCGATCCGCGGTCCGATCTCGGGCCAGATCTCCGCCCACACCTCACCGGCGGGACGGCCCAGCGCCCACGGGTGCTTGGAGCCCAAGGTGTCGAGGCGATAGGCGTCGTTGCAGAAGAAGGTGAGCTCGGGACCCCAGGCCATCCACATGGCGAAGCGGGACCCGAGCATGATCTCCACGGCCGAGCGCAGGCTCTGCGGCCACCGCTCCACCGGACCCAGGGGGGTGCCGGCCCAGTCGACGGCGGCGAGGTCGCGCCCCACCGGGCCGCCGCGCGCGAACAGGTCGCTCCCCGTCACCGGTCCCCTTCGAGAGGCTCCCGCCGGTCGCGGTCCGCACCAGCCCGGATAGGCCCTACCCGGCGGCACACCCTCTCATCCCCACCGGCGATCAGCTGCGAGCCCAGGGGACGGGGCGGGTGCGCACGGTCCGTCCGGTGGCGACGGCCTCGTGCACGGCGAGGGCGACGAGATGGTCCTGGCAGGCGTCGGCGAGCGGGTAGGGGCCCTCGGCTTCCCCCACCGCCCACCGGGCCGCCTGGCGCAGAGAGGTGGCGATGGCGAGCTCCTCGTCGGACAGCCGGGGGCCGTGCCCCCATGAGGGGGCGAGCGGGGAGGCCGGCGAGCCGGAAAGGTCGAGGAAAGGGTTGCGCCAGAGCACCTCTCCCTCGAAGGACAGGTGGTCGGTGTCGTAGCCGTCCAGGTCGAGGTCGTGGCCGAGCTGGCGGCGCACGATCGAGGAGCGGAGCACCGTGCGCGGGCCGGCCAGGCGGATGACGTCGTCGCCGTCCAGCTCCCCCCGGCTGCCGCGCACCACGATCCGCCGGGTGCGCAACGGGTTGTGCCACTGGTTGTCGGTGAAGTCGTAGAGCGCCGACCGCCCCTTCCACTCGATCACCGCCAGGGTGGTCGCGGCGGGCTGGGCGTTGTCGTCGTCGGTCCAGCCCTGCCGGGTGAGCGGCTGCACCAGCGGCGCCACCACAGCGCGGGCGGTGACCTCGGCCGGCTCCAGCCCGACGCCGAGCAGGCCGCGGGCCATCGAGACCGCGTGGTAGTCGTGGGTGGAGCTGACCTGCACCTGCCCCACCTCGCCGAGCAGGCCGCGTCGGACCAGCTCCAGGCGCGCGGCGTGGCCGGGCATCAGCAGGTACTGCTCGGCCACGTGCACCCGCCCGCTCGCGCCCACGGCGTCCCACAGCCGGTGCAGGTCCTCCTCGGCCGCGGCCGGCGGGGTCTCGCTGAGCACGGCGACGCCCAGCCCCACCAGCTCGGTGACCACCGCGGGGTTGGCCTCCCGGCTCACGCAGGTGACCACCAGGTGCGGCCGGTGCCGCCGGACCAACTCGGCGGGCGACTCCACGGCGGCGATGCCCCATCGTGCAGCGGCCCGCTCGCGCTTCTCGGCGCGCCGCGCGACGACTCCGACCACCTCCACCTCGGGCAGCAGCGCGGCCAGGCGCAGGAAGAACTCCGCCCGCCAGCCGGTGCCGACCACGCCCACCCAGCACGTCATCGAGCGGCGCTCCTACGACTCGTCGGAGCTTGGGCCGTCCACGAGGACGACCTCGAGGCGGCGCGGCCCGTGGACGCCCTCGACCCGGTCCAGCTCGATGTCGCTGGTGGCGCTGGGGCCGCTGATCCAGGTGAGCGGGCGGGTCGGCTGCAGGCGGGTGAGGGCCTCGGGCACGCCCCGGACGACCTGGTCGGCGCGCACGAGCACGACGTGCAGGTCCGGCACCAGGGTGAGCGCGCGGCGGCCCTGGCCGGGGCCCGCGTCCAGCACGATGGTGCCGGTCTCGGCCACGGCGACCGCGCAGGTGGTGAGGACGCCGTCGGTGCCGTCGAGCTGGGCCGGGGTGAGCGGCGGGTCGTCCCGCCGGGGGGCGAGCCCGGCCGGCAGATCGGCGTCGGGGAAGCCGTCGGGCACGACGACGTCGACGGCGCGGTGCGCCTCCAGCGCCCGGGCGACGGTCTGGGCGACCTCACCGGGACCGCAGCGGTGCACCCCGGCCTTGTAGTCGACCAGTCGGTCCACCAGCTGCTCGAGCAGCGCGCCGAGGGGCACCTCGCCGTCACCGGCCTCGCCGGCGCGGCGGTAGCCGCGCGGCACCTCCACCGGCGCCTGCGCCCGGTCCGCGGTGGCCCGGCGGATGCGGGCCAGGACCTCCTCGCGGGCACTGGTCCCGGTCGGCCAGCTCATCGGGCACCCCCGCGCTTGTCCCACCACTGCTGGAAGCTCTGCGCCGGCGGTGCGGGCAGGTCGCGGCTGCGGGTCCACCCGGACAGCGGCGGCGGGGCGTGCCGGATCCGTCCGCCCCGCCCCAGCAAGGGAGCGGCCAGCCGGCCCAGCCGGGAGGCCCGCAGCGCGGTGCGCCAGCGGCCGGCATCGGACATCGCCCACGAGGTGGCCCGCATCACCGCCGCCTCCGGATCGGGCACCCGGTGGTCGGCCGCCTTCTCCGCCACCACCCGGGCGCGCAGGTGCACCAGCATCGACGGGATGTCGATGGCCACCGGGCACACGTCGTAGCAGGCACCGCACAGCGACGAGGCGAACGGCAGGCTCGGGTTCTCCCTCACCCCGGTCAGCTGCGGGGTGAGCACCGCCCCGATCGGGCCGGGATAGACCGAGCCGTAGGCGTGCCCGCCGGTGCGCTCGACCCGGGGGCACAGTGACTGGCCGGCGCGGCCCGGTACGCCGCCCAACGCCGAGCGGCCCTCCGGGTCGGCCAGGGTGGCGGTGCGGCCGTTGTCGAGGAGCACCAGGTGGAACTCCTGCGGGCCGTCGCCCGCGGTGACCCCGGTCCACATCGAGGTGTAGGGGTTCATCCGCTCGCCGGTGCTCGAGCGCGGCAGCAGCTGCAGGAACACCTCCAGGTCCTGCCAGGTCGGCACCAGCTTCTCGATCCCCATCACGGTGATGAGGGTCCTGGGCAGGGTCAGGCACATCCGCCCGTTGCCCTCGCTCTCCACCACCGCCAGCGTGCCGGTCTCGGCCACCGCGAAGTTCGCGCCGCTGATCGCCACCTGCGCCGAGAGGAACTTCTCCCGCAGGTGCAGCCGAGCCGCCTCGGCCAGCTCCGGCGGGTCGTCGGTCAGGCCCCCCGGCGCCGGACGGCCCACCGCCCCCATCTCCCGCACGAAGATGTCCCGGATCTCGGTGCGGTTGCGGTGGATCGCCGGCACCAGGATGTGGCTCGGCGAGTCGTGGCCCAGCTGCACGATCAGCTCGGCCAGGTCGGTCTCCCACGCGGAGATCCCGGCCTGCTCCAGGGCCTCGTTCAGCCCGATCTCCTGCGTGGCCATCGACTTGACCTTGACCACCTCGCGCGCCCCGGTGGCCTGCACCAGCGCGGTGACGATGGCGTTGGCCTCGGCCGCGTCCCGCGCCCAGTGCACCGTGCCGCCGCGGGCGGTCACCTGCTCCTCCAGCCGCAGCAGGTGGGAGTCCAGGTCCGCCAGCACCCGGTCCTTCAAGGCCGCGCCGGCCTCGCGCAGCTCCGCCCAGTCCGGCACCTCGGCCACCACCCGCGCCCGCTTGGAACGGATGGTCGCGGTGGCCCGGCCCAGGTTGGCGCGCAGCTGGGTGTCCTGCAGCGCGTCGGCCGCCGCCTCGGGGAACGAGCGCTCGCCGTGCAGGTGCCCGACACCGGCGGGCGCCGTCGGCATCCCCAGGAAGACATCGGACACGCTCATCGGACCACCACTCCCTGCCGGCCCTGTCCGTCCAGCCCGAGCCACGGCCGTTCCCGGGTGCCGGCCAGCACCTCGGCCAGGTGCACCGCCCGCACATCCGTGCCGGTCCGCCCCAGCCCGCCGCCGATGTTCATCAGGCAGGAGCTGTCCCCCGCCGTGCACACCGAGGCCCCGGTCGCCAGCACGTTGGCCACCTTGTCCGCCAGCATCGCCGAGGACACCTGCGAGTTCTTCAACGCGAAGGTGCCGCCGAAACCACAGCACTGGTCCGCCTGCGCCAGCTCCACCAGCTCCAGGCCGTCCACCTCGCGCAGCAGCCGCAACGGCCGGTCACCGACCCGGAGGATGCGCAGCGAGTGGCACGTCGGGTGATAGGTGACCCGGTGCGGGAACCACGCGCCGACGTCGACCACGCCCAGCACGTCGACCAGGAACTCCGACAGCTCGTAGGTGCGAGCGGCCAGCGCCGCCGCGTCCTGCGCCAGCCCCTGCTCGCCCGCAGCCTGCGCCACCGCCGCCTGCTGGTGACGGATCGACCCCACGCATGAGCCGCTCGGCGCCACCACCACGTCGGCGCCCTGCAGGGCCCGCACATGGTTGGCGACCAGCGGCACCGCCTCGCGCGGATACCCGCTGTTCACGTGCATCTGCCCGCAGCACACCTGCCCGGCCGGCACCACCACCTCGTGGCCCAGCCGCTCCAGCAACGTGGCCGTGGCAGCCCCCACCGACGGGAACATGGCATCCACCAGACAGGTGGCGAACAAGGCGACGCGCACGGGCCAATCCTGACAGGTGAGGCCCGCTCGCGCCGGACCCACTCCCGCACGCTCCGGTGAGACAGGCCCTTGCGGATCCGGAGATCACGTCTACCGTGCTGACAACCCTCGCCGCGCACGTCCCGGCCCTCGGCGAGGGCGACTCGCGGGAGGTTCTGTGCGCATCTCCGACGTTCTGCACACCAAGGGCTCCGAGGTCTGGACGGTGACCCCGCAGACCCGCATCGGCGACCTGCTGCAGGAGCTGGCGCAGCGCCGCTTCGGCGCGGCGGTCGTCTGCACCGACGGCGGCCGCTTCCACGGCATCGTCTCCGAGCGCGACGTCCTGTGGAGCCTGGCCGAGCGCGGCCCGGGCGTGCTGGACGACGTCGTGGCCAGCATCTGCACCACCGACGTCCACACCGAGACCCCGGACACCAGCATCGAGCAGGTCATGGGCGTCATGACCGAGGGCCGGTTCCGGCACGTGCCCGTCGTCGTCGACGGTGCCGTGGTCGGCATCGTCAGCATCGGCGACGCGGTGAAGAGCCGGGTGGCCGAGCTCGAGTCCGAGCGCGACTCGCTCACCAGCTACATCCACTCCTCCCTCAGCTGACGCTCTCCCCCGCTGTCGGGGTAGGGGTCGGGGGGTGGGCGGCGACGTAGGCGGCGACGACGTCGGCGCGCCGGCGACCGCGGTCGCTCACCGGAAGGCCCTGTGCCAGGGCCCACGCACGCACGACCGCGACCGGCGGCGACGCGGCGTGCACCGCCGCGGGCGGGCCGACGTCGACGGCCGGGAGGTCGGGCGCGGCCACCAGCTCGTCCAGGCGCGCGCTGCCACCGCGCTCCTCCTCGGCGGCCACCAGCGCGGCGGCCAGCCAGCGGTAGGTCCACTCCTCGGCCAGCGGGCGGGTCTCGGCGAAGAACACCGGCACGGCCGGGTAGCGCGCGGCCAGCTCGGCGAGGCCGTCGGCGACGAGCGCGGGGCGCACGTGCTGCTGCTTGAAGACCTGCGACCAGCGGTCCTCCACCACCACCGCGGCCCGGGGCAGGGATGCGAGCTCCCCCATCGCGTACCGCAGCCGCCCGGAGGTGAGGCTGGAGGTGAGGTCGGGCAGGCTCTTGCGCTCCACCGCGGCCACCAGCACACCGTCCAGCTCGACGCCGTAGTCCCCGGCCGGCAGGGCCCGGCGCTGCACGTCGACCTGCTGCGCCGCGAAGCGGTAGGGGTAGCGCTCGTGCGCGTCCACCAGCACGGTGAACCGCTCCAGCCCGCCGGCCCGCGCGGTGGGCGTGCGCACGGCCGGGCGGGCCTGCTTGGCGGTGCGCGCCGACTGCCAGAAGATCGCCTCCCGGCCGCGGACCCGGGTCATGACGAACTGGGAGCGGTTCTCCCGCGCCCGGTCCAGCACCAGGTCGATCGCCCCGCCGCGGCGCTCGCAGGAGCGCACCGGCACCCGCTCGACCACCTCGGCGTCGACCGGCCAGCCCTCGGCCCGGTGGCAGTAGACCTTGCTGGTCCGCGGCCACGGCTCGCGCGCCTTGAGCACCACCGGCCGGCCCGGCAGCGGCACCCGCACCAGGTAGGGCAGCTTCGAGTCCGGGTCGGGGTTGCGCGCCACGAGGAAGTCCTCCGCCACGCGCACAGCCTCGCACCCGACGCCGCCCGCGCGGGTCAGGCGACCGGCCCGGTCTCCTCGATGTCGTGGACGACCTGGACGGGGTCGGCGCCGGCCAGCACCCCGATGATGCCGGGCAGGTAGCGGTCGAAGATGCCGACGTTGGCCGCGGACAGCTCGCGGACCAGGAAGGCGAGCAGGGTGGGGGTGCGCAGCTCGTCCGGCAGGTCGAACAGCTCCAGCCCGGTGCGCAGGCGCATCTCGCCGGTGTCGACGTCCATCTCGAACGCGCCGGTGACCAGGCCGTGGTTGGCGCGGTGCAGCAGCTCGGCCAGCGGCACCCGGTGCGACTCGGGTGCGTCGACCGGCGAGAGGGAGTAGAACACGAACCGCTGCGCCTCGTCGTCGGCGATCACGATCGCCGTCCAGGACCCGTCGCTGCCCTCGATGTCCAGAGACAGGCCGACGCCGTCGCCGAGCTCCTCGACGGGCCAGCCGGCCGAGCGGTAGTAGGCCAGGGCCACCTCGTAGAGGCTGGCGGAACCGCCGAGCTGGCCGGTCACGTCGGCATCCCGAGGGCCTGCAGCCGGGCGGCCACGACGTACTCCACCGTGGCCGACTGCATCTCGTCCTTGACGTCCAGCTTGTTGACCTCTACGTAGAGCTGGGGGAGGTCCAGCGCCATGAGACGACGCGCCAGTGGCTGGTCGACGCGCTTGATCCCCTTGTCTGAAACCGGGTTCTTGATGGCGTCGAGCTTCTCCCGGTGCTTCTGCTGGGCCGCCGAGTAGGGCAAGTCCTTGTCGTCGGCACCAGCCGAATGCATGTCCTGGCGGACCTTCCCCAGCGACTTCTCCAGGCCGTCGCCGGACCGGAGGAAGTTGTAGGCCACCGAGCGGCCGCTCTTACCCTTGTAGTGCATGGCGTCCTTGGCCTCGACCAGGGTCTTGGCGTCCTGGTACTTCTGCTTGATCGGGTCCGCGATCGCCGACCCGATCTTCTTCGGTGCTGCAGCGATCTTGCTGCCCAGCGACCTGAGCCCCGAGGCGATGCCGGACGGCGCTGCCTTGAGCTTGTCCAGCAGGGACCGCTCCTCCTCCTCGGACAACCCCTTCGGGCCGTCCTCCACCCCGAAGAAGGACTTGATGCTGGCCAGCACCCCCTTGGCCTTCTCCTGGACGGTGCGCGGGTTGTCGGTCTCCTTGAGATGCTTGAGGACCTTGGCCCGGATCTCGTGCAGCCGCATCGACGCCGACTCCGCCGGCGTGATGCCGTAGTCCTCGAGCAGCTCGATCGCGTAGGGGAGCTTGTGCTTCTGCGCGGCCACGATGATGAGGTCGACGGCGGTGCCGGCGTCGTACTTCACGACGTCGCGCGAGGCGCCCTCCTTGTGCTCGTCCCGCCAGGCGTGGACGGCGTTGGCCGCCTTCTGCTCGATGATCGTGTCCGCGATCTTGTGCGCCGCCGTGTGGCCGAGACTGATGATCGACAGGCTGATCTTGGCCGCCGCCGGGATGCCGAAGCCGCCACCGCTGGCGATCTCGGCGATGTGCAGGCCCATCATCGTGGCCGACTTGATCAGGCTGAAGATCTTCTGCTCGATGAGCTGTCCGTTGCGCCGCTGGGTGCGCTCCAGCGCGGCCACCAGCGGCGCCTTGGCGCCGAGCTTGGCCTGGAAGACGGCGCTCGCCCCGTCCCACAGCCGCTCGGCGAGGGGGACGGACTCGATACCACTGATGATCATCTCGATGACGCTGCCGACCATGCCGACGATGGGCAGGGCGTGGGTGACCCCGCTCAGGGCGGCGGAGGTGGGACCGGCGAAGGCCTCCAGACCCTCCTTGGCCGCGAGCAGGCCGGATCGGGTGGTGCCCAGGGCGGTCTTGAGGATGCCGGCCCCGCTGCCCACCGCTTCGAGAGTGGCTCCCTTGTCGGTGCCGCCCTTGCGGATCTCCCCGACGTCGTCGATCAATCCGATGATCTGCTTGACCAGGTTGAGGATCCCGGCCAGACCGGACACCGACTGGTCGACGACCATCGTGACGTCGGTCCCCAACGTCTGGTCGGTGCCCATGTTGGAGTGGCCGAGCGCGTCCTTGCCGCGCTTGTGGCCGAACTGCTTGGCGCCGGCCTTGGTGCCCTTGGCGAGGTACTTGGTGGCGGTGGAGGCGTAGCCGATGCGCTCGGCGTGCTTCTGCAGGTCCTTGTCGCCGTCGCCGAACGCCTCCTGCCGCTTCTTGCGCTGCGCGTCGTCGACGTTGCGCTGGGACTCGCCCTGCGGGACCGGGGCGGTGAGGGTGGCCCCGCCGGGCTGGGTGGGCGTCTGGCCGTCGTCGGCGAGCTTCTGCAGCGACTCCGCGCGCGACCCGCCCTCCTCGGACTCCTTCTCGGCGGCCTTCTTCTTGGCCTTGTCCAGGACCTCGTCGTCCAGCTCCTTGGTGGACTTGCCCTTCTCCAGCGCGATCCGGTCGCGTCGACGGTCCAGCGCCCGCCCGGTGTTCACCGCCTTCTCGGCGTCGCCGACGTCCATGAACGCGCCGCGCTTGGCCTCGTTCTCCTGCAGCACCGCCGAGACGTCGGAGTGGTGCTGGGCCATGCCCTCGGTGCGGGCCTCCTTGACCTCGTTGAGGGCCTTGTCGAACTCGTCGAAACGCAGCGGCCGGAACGCGCGCAGCGAGAACGGGGCATTGGCCCAGACCTCGTCGGCCATCCGCTCGGAGGCCAGCTCACCGGCGGCTTTGGCCTCCTGGGTGCTCTTGCCCTCCTGCAGCGCCTGCGCCTCGGCGGACCGGAAGGCCGCCTCGCGCTCGGCCGCCTCGGTCTTGAGCAGCTGGCTGAAGTCGTCGATGAGCTTGCGGTGCTGGGGCGAGGCCTCGAGCTTGCCGTTGGGCTGAGCCTTGTTGGCGGCGATGATCTCCTTGCTGACCATCTTGTTGGTCGTGTTCATCACCTTGGCCAGCTGCCTGGCCTGCTTGTCCTCCGCCTTGGCGGTCTTCTCGAACTCCTTGACCTTGGCCTTGTCCGCGGCCTTGCGCTCCTTGCGCTCCTGCTCGAGCTTCTTCTTGGCCTCGTCCGCCTGCGCCTTCAGGTCGGCCTTGGCCTGCGCCGCCTGCTTCTCCTCCGGGCTCTTGCTCCGGCCGAAGAACCGGTGCACCGGCTGCGCGGAGCCCCCGGCCTGGACGGTGTGGGCGAGCTCGTGGGCGAGCAGGGACTGCCCGGAGGCCGAGCCGAGGGAGGGCATGCCGTCGCGGAAGAAGACGTCCTTGCCCACCGTGAACGCCTCGGCGCTCATCAGGTGGTTCAGGCGCCGGGCGTCCGGGCCGGTGTGCACGCGCACGCCGCTGAGGTCGCTGCCCAGCGCGCCCTCCATGGCCCGGCGCACCGGCACTGCCAGCGGGGCGCCCTTGCCGCGCAGCGAGCCGAGCAGGTGGGAGGAGTCGGCGTCGAGCTCGCCGCCCTCGGCGCCGATGGCACCGGTGGCGCCGGCCGATGCGCCCGCGCCGCCGGAGCGGTAGAGGTGCTCCTCGGCGGACCGGTGGACGTGGTCGTCGGAGCACCGATGGGCGTCGGCACCCTGGCTGCCCTCCGGTGGCCGGGCGAGCACGGCGACCGCCCGACGGGCCGCCGCCTCGGCCTCGAGCTCGAGCGGGTCGTCGGCGGCACCGACCACGGCCTTGCGGCGCACGGTGGCCGCGCGGCCGGGCACAGCGGGAGCCGCCAGCGGCGCCAGCACCTCGGGCGCGACGAACGTGCCGCTGTCGGTGCCGCCGGCCCGGTCGCTGTCCAGGCTGCGCGCCCGTTCGTCACGGGTCTGACGGTGCTCGTGCTCCACGGTCCCCACCCTCATCCCTCCCCAGCCGACACGCTACGGGACCAGACGTGCACAGCGGGACACATTCACCCCGACAGCCGACACCGACTCCTGAGAGCACACGGTCGATCAGGACCGGTCCAACCCCGGCACCGGCACCCGCCGGCCCAGCTTGCGGTACTCGCGGGTGACCGCGTCCACCACGTGCCGCATGCCCAGCCCGGCGCCCTCGCCCGCCGCGGCGTAGGCGGCGGCCAGGACGATGTTGCGGATGTCGCCGCCGGCCACCTCCACGGTGGCCGCCAGGTGCGCGACGTCGACGGGGTCCCCGGCGTCGAGTCTCGCCACCGGGGCCAGGTGCGCCTCCCACAGCCGCCGCCGGGTGGCCTCGTCCGGGTCCGGGAAGTGCACGACGAAGTGCAGCCGGCGGGAGAACGCCGGGTCGAGGTTGCCGCGCAGGTTGGTGGCCAGCAGCGCGAGCCCGTTGAACCGCTCCATCCGCTGCAGGAGGTAGGCGACCTCCTGGTTGGCGTAGCGGTCCCGGGCGTCGCGGACCTCCGAGCGTGAGCCGAACAGCGCGTCGGCCTCGTCGAAGAGGAGCACGACGTCGAGGTTCTCGGCCTCGGCGAAGACCCGCTCGAGGTTCTTCTCGGTCTCGCCGATGTACTTGTCCACGATCGTGGACAGGTTGATGGCGTAGATGTCCAGGCCGAGCGCGCCGGCGATGACCTGCGCGGCCAGGGTCTTGCCGGTGCCCGGGCTGCCGGCGAACAGGGCGGTGATCCCGGCGCCCTTGTCCCCCTTGCCGGCCACCGCGCCCTGCGCGAGCACCTCGTCGCGGTGGCTGGCCCAGGAGACGATGTCGCGCACCGAGGACAGCACGCTGGGGGGCAGGACGAGGTCGTCGAAGGTGGTGACCGGGCGCAGCCGGGTGGCCCCGGACAGGCCGCCGCTGCTGAGCAGCCGCACCGAGGACCGCAGGTGCGGCACGCCGAGCGGCTCGCCGGCGGCGGCGGCAACCCGCGCGGCGTGCTGGACGGAGGCGGCCACCTCCTCCGGCCGCAGCCGGAGCCGGAGCAGCTCGGGCGCCAGCTCGGTCCCGTCGCCCAGCCCCTCGGCCACCGACCCGCCCTGCACGGCACTGAGCCGGTCGTGCCACAGCGGCGGTCGGCCCGACGGCGGCACGACGTCGGCCTCGACGACGTAGGGCAGCTCGGGCAGCCAGGTGGCGTGCCAGGGGTGGCGGGCCACCGCGACGACCGGCACCGGCGCCGCGGCGAGCAGGCCCAGCAGGGTCGGGGCGGCCGTCGGGTCCCCCGTCGTCACCAGCCCGTCGGCGCCGAGCAGGACCAGGCCGGCGCGACGCAGCCCCGCCTCGCGGACCAGCCGCCGCAGCACGGCATCGAGACCGAGCGACGGGGGTCGGCGGGCGAGGTCGACCACCAGGCAGGCGGCGTCGAGGGCGTCGAAGGCGCTGTGCGCCAGCGACCCGCCGCTGGCGCCGGGCCGCTCCTGCACCCAGACCAGAGGCATGCCTGCGGCCAGCGCATCCGTCAGCTCCGACGTCGCGTCGGAGATACGCGGAAGAGTTGCCGCGAGCATCCCCTCCACGGCGAGGTCCGACCAGCCCTCACCGGCCAGGTGCGCCACCACGCGGTCCGGGACGCGCAGGGCCCGGGCGAGGAAGGGTGCGTCGCCGTCCACCTGGAGCAGGTCGTAGCGGCGCAGCGGCGCAGTGGGCGCCAGGCGCTCGCGGGCGGCGGGGTCCAGCGAGCCGGCACCGGCGAGCTCCAGCGCGAGACCGACGCTGGGGCGCAGCTGGCGGGGGTCGCCCTGCAGCAGGGCATAGACCCGCGACACCGTGGCGTCCAGGTCCGGGGCCGCGGCGGCGACGAGCAGGTCGACGTCGAGGGCGGTCAGGCCGAAGACGCGGCGCAGCTGGTCCAGCCGTTGCTCGGAGTCGCCCGAGGCATCGGCGTCGAGCGGATCGACCGCCGCATCCAACGGGTGGTCGGCGGCCAGCACGGCCAGGGCGGCGTCGAGCGCCTCGGCGTCCAGCTCGCCCGAGGGCGCCAGACCCCGCGCCGCCCGGACGTCGGCGGCGCGGACCGCCAGCTGGGCCAGGGCCGATCGCACGCTGCGGACCCTAGCGGGCCCCTGGGGCTCACTCGTCGGACGAGTGCTCCCACCCGTGTCCCGCCCACGGGTCGTTCCACCCCTGGGCCGCGGGGATCACGAGGACGGCCGCGAGGACCGAGGCCACCAGCACCAGCCCCAGGACGGCCCACCGGGCGACGGCACCCGGCGTGGAGCTGCACGTGGAGCCGCGGGTCGAGCCGCGCTGGTCCGAGTGCCCGAGCCGGGAGGACGCCCGCGGGCCGCCGGCCAGCGCGAGGGCGGGCACGAAGCGGGCAAGCAGGTGCACGCCGGCGAACACCGCGAAGAGGATGAAGAACCCCTGGTGCACCGTGACGAGGTTGGCCTGCTGGCCGAGCACCGACAGGAACGGGGACCGGCTGCGCTCGGGCCCGACCGCGACCAGCACGATGCCCGACCCGAGCACCCCGAGGGTCGAGACGATGACCAGCGGGCCGAGCAGCCGCAGCAGGGTGGGGGGCGGGCCGGCCGTGACGTAGGTGGGGGTCCCGATGTAGTAGCGCAGGATGCGCCAGGACGTGGTGGCCGTCTTGAGCAGGGCCAGGCCGACCAGCACGATGCCGATCCCGACGTGCCAGCTGATGAGCCCGGTGACGTCCAGCAGCGTGACCAGCTCCGCGATCACCAGCACCAGCAGCAACAGCCCCACCCACGCCGTGAGCATCGCGTTGCCGGCCGGTCCTCCGGTGCGGGCGAGGACGGGGTCGTCGCGTCGCGACCGGCCGACGGCCTCGTCCAGCACGTCGTCGATGACGGCGATCCCGGAGGACGGTGGCTGCAGCACGAGCGCTCCCTGGGCAGGCGGTGCGGGGTGGCAGAACGTGCCCGGGCCACCTGAAGGCCAGGTGAAGAGCCTGGCTCTCAGATGCCCAGCTCGCGCAACGTGGGCAGGATCGCACCGGCCGGCGCCGCGTGCCCGGCAGGAAAGTCGGGGGGAGGTACCGATCGCGCAGGCTCGACCGCCGGAGCCGGGCTGGGTCGCCGGGCCTGCTGGTGACGTGCCCTGGACCTTCCGCGAGCTCCTGTCCGCGCTGCTGCTCGGGCTGGGCGCCGTCACCCTGTGCGCCCCCGCCGCGCTCTACGTCCTGATCCATGGGGATGCCGAGCGCTACCTCTGGCTCATCAGCGGCCCCTCGCCCTTCGACCAGCTCGGCAGCGGCCCGGTGCAGCTCTGGCTCGGTGCGGGTCTGGTCACGACCGGGCTGCTGCTGGTCCTGCTGGCCACCCTGCTGAAGGCCTCGGGCCGCCGACGCTAGAAGCAGCTCCGGGTGCGAGGTCGGCCCTCTACTCGCGCCCGGCGTCGACCTCGTAGACGACCTCCAGGCCGTCCTCGTCGTCCCACTGCTCGCCGACCTGCGCGAAGCCGTACTGGGCCGCGAGCCGGAGCGAGGCACGGTTGTCAGGGCTGATGCTGACGCGCACCCGCCGGACCTGCGGCTCGCGGGCGGTGCGCTGCAGCAGGGCCTCCAGCGCGGCACGCGCGTAGCCGCGCCGCCGGTGCTCCGGGTCCACGGCGTAGCCGACCTCGACCATGCCCGAGGCATCGGGCGGCCCGTGGTAGCCGGCTCGGCCGACGGACAGCTGCCGCCGTTCGTCCCAGATGACGCCGGTGACCCAGGCCTGGCTCTCCGGCTCGGCCTCGACCTGCTCGCTGCGCATCCGCCACACGGCTGTGCACTCGGGGCTGGCGAGGTAGTCCGAGAGCGGCACCGGGCTCAGCGCGTTCGCAGCCGGAAGGTCGCCGTCGGCGAGGGCGCGGAGGACCGCCACCGGCAGCTGCACCACCTGCACCTGCGGAACCGGCCGACCGTCGGTCATGTCCCTCCTCACAGGTCGCCAGCCCTCTGAGTCAACGCGGGCCACAAGTCATTCGGCCGCGTCCGTGGAGTGGTTCGCCTCGTTCTCCAACCAGCGCCCGACGACCCTGCTCATGAACTCTGGTTGGGGTCTGAAGCCGAGACGGGCATAGAACGGACGCGCGTCGTCGGTCTGCAGCCCGATGTGCTGGCCAGGTACCCGCGCCGCCAGGAAGTCGACCATCGAGGTCCCGACGCCTCGGCTGCGGAATGTGGATTGCGTCCACACGTCGACGAGGTAGGCGTTGCAGACCCCGTCCGACAGCATCCGCGCCATGCCTACCAGGTCATGGTCCAGCCAGGCGAAGGCCACGTGCTGCGAGTTCTCGAAGGAACGCCGAAGGGCCGCCGCAGAGCGGCCGTTGTCGAAGTGGTCGGCCGCCAGCTTCGCCTTCGCCCGCGCCCAGTCGACTCGATCCGTCGCATCGTCGATGCGGACGGCGCTGGTGGTTCCCATCTGCCCATCTTGTCGAGGCGAGGAGTGGCGAGCATCCGCGATTCGGCATGCCGCCGGCCGGATGAAGCGCAGGCAGTCAGAGATCCTGGCTCAGGACAGACATGCGGCGGGGGGCGGGGGCAGCCCGCTCTTCAGCTGGGGGCACGGGTCAGCGGGGTGGTGGTTCTCGCCTGATCCATGGTCGTGCGGCGTCGATCCAGGCCGGTGGGCGCCATTCGACGACGCCGGGGTCGGTGGTGCGGCGCAGGTCCCAGCCGCCTTCGTGGACGAGCCAGTGCTCGTGGCCGCACAGGGGTGCGCTGTTGGACAGGCTGGTGGGGCCGTCGTCGGCCCAGTGGTCCAGGTGGTGGGCGGTGGTCTGTGAGGGGGGCGCATTGCAGCCGATGCCGCAGCAGCCGCCGAACTCGACGGCGAGGGCGCGGTAGATGGTGGCGGTGGCCAGGCGGACTTCTCGGCCGAGGTCCAGGGGTTGGCCTCTGCTGTTCAGGACGACGGGGACGAGTTTCGCGTCGCAGGCCAGGCGTCTCAGGGTGGCGGGGGCGAGGCGGTCGCCGTGCTCGGTGAGCCCGGGCAGGTAGCCGGCGGGCTGCCCGCTCTCGGACTCGAGGAGACCGGCCGCGGTCGTACGGGTCTCGAGGGTCTGCATGGGGATGGTGATGAGGGCCTGCACGGGTTCGCCGTGCCGCAGCGGCAGCTCGTCGTGGTCGGTGGCGAGCCGGACGAAGGTGGCGAGGGCGTCCGCCCGGCGCTGCGGGAGGGTCCGGCGGGCGGAGCGGGGCAGGGCTGATTCCTCGTCGTTCTCGCTGTCGTTCCGCATCACGGCGTCGAGGGCGGCCATGAGCAGCGAGGCGGACTCCTTGGTCAGCCGACCGCTGATCCGGTACATGGCCCCGTCCGTCGCCACGTCCGGGGTGATCGCGACCTCGCGCAGGGAGTGAGCGAGCTTCTCGTCCTGGTCGAGCTTCTTCCCCCGGTCGGGGTCGAGGACGTCGGCAATCCTCGCGGCGCACGCCACGAGGCCCTTGCGGGTCAGGTCCGGTGCCCGATCGAGGAGGAACTCCTCACCGTCCTCCACGTCCTGGACGCTGGCCGTGCCGATCCGTCTGATCAGCCGCAGCCCGTCGACGATGGCCAGGGCCTTCGTCTCGCACACCGACCCGTCAGCGATCGCCGCCATCACCTGCTCGCTGCCCTCACGCGCCAGGCGGACCTGCTTGGCCGCGTCGACGTGGTCGATCTTGAGCAGCTGCGCCAACCAGAACGGTGTCGTGCGCGCGTGCACCGCGTCGGCGACCGAGCGGTCGTCGGCCTCCTTCACCAACGACAGCCGCAGCGCGGCGAGCTGGTTCTCCAGCGACACCGTCAGCTGCACCGACGGACCGAGCTGCCCGGACTCCAACTGCCACACCGGGGCCGCCAGCGCCGCCGCGACCGCCTCCTGCACCGCGGCCAACGCACGGGTGAGCGCCTGCTGCGGCGGCGGGTCGATGTCCTCTGACACACCTCGAACCTAGACGGGCCCACCGACAGTTCTCGTTGTCAGGACGGCAGAATCAGCTTCGCTTGGTCACGGTTCGGCAAAGCCTGGCGGACCTGGAGGCTGGGGCCCACCCCTACCCCCGGACCCCTCCCCTGCCCCGCGCTCGTGCCGGTGGACGAGCTCGCGCAGGGCCGCGATCTCGACGGCCAGAGCGGTGCGGCCAGCAGCGGTGAGCCGCACCCAGGTGCGCGGCCGGCGGCCGAGGTGACCCTTCGACACCGTGACCAGCCGGGCGTCCTCGAGCACCGCGAGGTGCCGGTTGAGGTTGCCTGCGGTCAGCCGGCGAGTGTCCCGCAGGTAGGTGAACTGGACCTCGTCCGCCTCCGCCGCGAGGGTGACAATCCCCAGCCGGTGCCGCTGGTGGACCACCTCGTCCAGGCCCCCGGTCGGGCTGGTCATCGTCGGCGTGCGTCGCCCGCCAGCGCGGCGACCCCGACGGCCAGCAGGACGACGCCGGGCAGGAGCACGCCGAGAGCTCCGGCGGAGCGGAACGGCAAGGCCGCGTCCGCGACGCCGCACAGGTGCAGCAGGCGGAACAGCAGGTTCTCCGGGTTGTCGTAGGTGGCGAGCACCGCCAGCCCGGCGACGACGACCGCCACCACGAGCAGGTAGCCGCTGCGTTCCAACCGAGCCAGCACCAGCAGCCCTGCCGCGACGACGAGCAGGGCCGCGTCCTGCGGGAAGATCGCTGGCCACAGCAGCGCCGAGGCCGACGCGGCGACGGTGGCGGCGGCCAGCAGCAGGACGGTCCCCGGCAGCCGGCGAGCTAGGGACCGCCGACCCGCGTCCGCAACCCGCCGTCCTGGCCGTACCAGGCGTACCACAGCGTGGTCAGCACGATCCCGACGAGCAGGGGCGCAGAGCCAGTAGACGCCGAGGGCGCCGTCACCGAAGCCGCGCAGCCAGAACGGGCCGGCGGTGGCGACGTAGCAGCTCCCCTCGCACGGGGCTGCCATCCGCACGAAAAGCGGTGCAGCGCCGCAGAGCAGCAGCCCGAACAGCACCAGCGGGAACCAGTAGGCATGGCGCCGCCCCCGGGTGCTGCGACGCAACCCGTCGAGGTCCGCCAGCAGGCGGTCCCACCATTTCTGCATGATCACGGACGGGGGCGCGGGGTGCCGTTGCGCGTCCTGACTTGAGACCGGCCCCCTTCCGCGCCTCAGCAGGTTTGCATCGCAAACCTACCGCGTCAAGATCGGGCCGAGAACGCCTGAATCGCGGGCGGACCACCGGCACGCCGACGCGCCGGCGGTCCGCCCACGCACCTCACGGCTCCAGGCACTCCGGGATCGAGTCGCTGTGGCCGTAGGGCCGCTCGGTGCGGCCCTTGCTGTCGTAGATCTTCACCCAGTGCACGCTGCGGAACTGCTTGAGCGTCGGCATGATCTGGTCCGCGATCGTGTAGGTGGATCCGCCGCTCGAGCAGGTCCCCGTCAGCCGCACCCGCGCGACGCCGCCGGAGATGCTCAGGTGGCTGAACCCCGTGGCGCCCGAGGAGACCAGCCGCAGCCCGTGGGCCTGCTCGGAGACGGTCGGCCCGGCGAACAGCCGCTGCAGCGCGCCGGTCGCGACGGCCGGCGGGATCACCGGACGCCACACCGGCGACGTGTAGGGCGTGTGCCCGCTGCGGTAGTTCACCGAGTTCTGGAAGTAGGAGCGCACGGACGTGGTGCGGTAGGGGGTCGACAGGTCGATGACCAGCCGGCTGAGGTGCGTCAGCGTGTAGACGTGCGCGTACGTCCGCCGCGACACCCCGACGCCGAAGGTCAGCACTCCCTCGAAGTCACCGAGGTTGCGCAGCTGGACGTACCCCGGGAGCGCGAAGCCCCGGGTGGCCGGCCCATAGGTGCTGCGCCCGGCGGCGTCGTGGCCGACGGCGTAGCGCAGGACGACCCGGAGACGCGCGTTCCCCTGGACGACGGCCGGCTTCCCCGACCCGTCGTAGTAGAGCGCGTTGGTCCAGGTGACGCTGCGGTAGGCGGGCAACCTGCCGGAGAAGTCGAAGACCATGCGGTCGAACCCTGGATGGTGCGCGGTCCGGATGCCCACCAGCGTCGTCGTGCCGGTCCATGCCTGCGTGGGCGCCGCGGCCAGGGTGCCCGCCGGAGGGACGACCAGCGCGACGACCAGCGCGAGCAGGATGAGGATCCTGCGTCGTGCGGCGATCATGTCTGCCTGCCCTTCCGCGCCGGCGAGCCCGGCAGGTTCCCGGCGCTGCTCCTCGCCCGTGCGGATCCGGTGACTCCGTTCCCCTTGCGGGCCCCTTCCAGGGAAGGACGCGCAGGGCGGACGCCCAGGGGACAACGTCCCGCACAGATTTGGCGCGTACGGTAGAAATTCCAGTGCTGCCAGCGAGCCGAGCGGGAGGCCCCGCCGCGCTCGCCCCACCCGTCGGACGGAAGGTCGTCGCCAGCCTTGCTGATCGTGCACCGGGTGGGCAGCGGCGAGGCGCTGGTGGACGGGCTGGCCGAGCTGCTGGCCGTACCACCGGCGGACCCGTTCGCCCCCGACGTCGTCGCCGTGCCGGCCCAGGGCGTCGTGCGGTGGCTGGCCCAGCGGCTCTCGCACCGCCTCGGCGCGGGCGCGGGCGGCGACGGCGTCTGCGCCCGCGTCGACAGGCCCGCGCCGGTGTCCCGGCTGGACGCCGCGCTCGCCGCCGCCGGGCCCGCGCACGCCGACGCCGTGCAGCGCTGGGCCCCGGACGCGCTCACTTGGGCGGTGCTCGGGGTGCTGGACGAGCAGGTGCTCGCGCCGCCGACCGACCGGCTCGAGCCGTCGCTGCGGCTGCTGCGCAACCATCTGCACGCCGGCGGCCAGGACGCCGTCACCGCCGGCCGGCGCTGGTCCGTCGCCCGCCGCACGGCCCGGCTGCTGACGCGCTACGGCGACACCCGCCCGGACCTCCTGTCCGCCTGGGCATGCGGTGCGGCCACCGAGATCCCGGAGGACCTCGCCTGGCAGCGCACCCTCTTCGGCGTGCTGCGCGGGCGCCTGGGCCCGAGCCCGGCCGAGCTGCTCGACCAGGCCTGCTCGGCGCTGCGCGACCGGCCCGAGCTGGCTCCGCTGCCGCAGCGCCTGTCCGTGGTGGGCGCCACCCGGATCAGCACCGCCCGGCTGCGCACGCTGGCCGCGCTGGCCGAGCACCGCGACGTCCACCTCTGGGTGCGCCACCCCGGCGCCGGCCTGTGGGACGCCGTCGACGCCGCCCAGGTGCCGGACGACCTCGAGCGGGCCGGCGCCGCCGACGCCGTGCGGCTGGAGCACCCGCTGCTCGCCTCGCTGGCCGGCGACCTGCGCGAGCTGCAGCAGCGCCTCCGGGTCCACGCGCCGCAGCTGCGGCTGGCGGCGCACGAACCGCCCCCGGGCGCGGCGACCACCCTGCTGCACCGGCTGCAGGCCGACCTCGCCGCCGACCGCGTGCCGCCGCCGGAGCAGCGGCTGCGCCTGGCGCCGGGCGACCGCAGCGTGCAGGTGCACGCCTGCCACGGCCGGGCCCGGCAGGTGGAGGTGGTGCGCGAGCTGGTGCTGGGCCTGCTGGCCGACGACCCCACCCTCGAGCCGCGCGACGTGCTGGTCATGTGCCCCGACGTCGAGACGTTCGCCCCCCTGGTCACCGCCACCTTCGCCGACGCCCACCACCCCGCCGGCCAGCTGCGGATCGTGCTCGCCGACCGGTCCCCCCAGCAGGCCAACCCGTTGCTGGCGCTGGCCGCCGCGCTGCTCGACCTCGCCGGCCGGCGGGTCACCGCCACCGAGGTGCTCGACCTCGCCTCCTCCCCGCCGGTGCGCCGCCGGTTCGGGTTCGACGACGACGAGCTGGAGACCCTGCAGGGCTGGGCGGTCCGCTCCGGCGTGCACTGGGGGCTCGACGCCGGGGGCCGTGAGCCGTGGGGGTTGGACCGGTTGGTCGAGGGGACCTGGTCGGCCGGCCTGGACCGCGTGCTGCTCGGCGCCGCGGTGGACGCCGGCGCCGGGCTGCTGGGGGGCGCGCTGCCGCTGGAGGACGTCGAGTCCGCCGACCTGGAGCTGGCCGGGCGCCTGGCCGAGCTGGTGGAGCGGCTGCGGGCCGTGCTGGCCTCGCTGGCCGGCCCGGCCGAGGTGCGGCGCTGGGTCGAGGCGCTGGTGGACGGCGTCGACCTGCTCGGCGCGGTCGGGCCGGGCGAGGACTGGCAGCGGGTCGGGCTGGTGCGCGAGCTGGACGCGGCGGCCGGCCCGGCCACCGGCTCCTCCGCGCTGTCCCGCGCCGACGTCGCCGCTCTGCTGGCCGACCGGCTGGCCGGGCGCCCGACCCGCGTCGGCTTCCGCTCCGGTGGCCTCACCGTCTGCACCCTCACCCCGATGCGCTCGGTGCCGCACCGGGTCGTGATCCTGCTCGGGCTCGACGACGCCGCCTTCCCCCGCTCCCCCGTCCCCGACGGCGAGGACCTGCTGGCCCGCCGGCCCTGCATCGGCGACCAGGACGCGCGGATGGAGGACCGCCAGCTGTTCCTCGACGCACTGCTGGCCGCCGGCGAGCGGCTGCACGTCCTCTACTCCGGCTGGGATGTGCGCACCGGGGCGCCGCTCTCCCCTGCCGTCCCGGTCGGCGAGCTGCTCGACGCCCTCGACCTCGCCGCGGTCACCGCCGACGGCCGGCCGACACGCGAGCAGGTCGTCGTCGAGCACCCGCTCCAGCCGTTCGACCCGTCCTGCTTCGCCGCGGCGAAGCCCTTCTCCTTCGACGCCGCCGCCGGCGCCGGGGCGCGCAGCTCGGCCGGCCCGCGCACCGACCCCCCGCGGCCGCTGGACGCGGTGCTGGCACCGGCCCCGGAGACCGACGTCGAGCTCGGCGACCTCGTCGCGTTCCTCAGCCACCCGGTGCGGGCGTTCCTGCGCCAGCGGCTGGAGGTGAGCGAGCCCTGGGCCACCGAGGAGCCGGACCCCGCGCTGCCGCTGGAGCTGGACGGGCTGGCCCGGTGGGCGGTCGCGGACCGGGTGCTCGGGCTGGTCGTCGCCGGCGCGACCCCGGCCGACGCCCTGGCCGCCGAGCGCGCCCGCGGCACGCTGCCGCCCGGCCCGCTCGCCGACCCGGTGCTGGCCCAGGCCAGCGAGGTCGCTGCCGCGGTCTTCCGGGCCGCCGCCCCGTTCCGGACCGGCGCCCCCGAGCGTCTGGAGGTCGACCTCACCCTGCAGAACGGGCGGCGGCTGGTCGGCAGCGTCGGCGGCCTGCACGGCGACACCCTGGTCTCGCTCACCGCCAGCCGGCTCGGCCCCAAGCACCTGCTCACCGCGTGGGTGGAGCTGCTCGCCCTCACCGAGGCCGAGCCCGACACCCGGCGGCGGGCCGTGGTGGTGGGCCGCGACCCGGACAGCAGGACGCCGGCCGGGCTGGCGGTGGCGCTCGGCCCGGTCGACCCGGCCGCCGCGCATGCCACGCTGCTGGAGCTGGTGGCCCTGCGCGACGCCGGCCTGCGCACGCCTCTGCCGCTGGCTCTGCGCACCAGCGCGTCCTTCGCCCGCCGCGCGGACCGCTCCTCGGTCGGCAACGCGCTCACCTGGGCCGGGCGCGACTGGCGCGACCGCGACGCCCCGGTGCCGGGGGAGAACCGCGACCGCGAGCACGAGCAGGTGTGGGGCGTGGACGCCCCGCTGGCCACCCTGCTGGGCTGGACCCCGCCGGAGGGGCTGGCCGCCGGCCCGCTCGCCGCGCGGCTGCGGCCCACCGACGAGTCCGGCGTGTTCGGTGCGCTGGCCCGCCTGGTGTGGCGACCGCTGCTGGACGCGGAGGGACGTGCGTGAGCGCGCAACGGGAGGACGTCACCGTGACGGCGGCGCCGGACCGGCCCGAGTTCGACGTGCTGGGCGAGCTGCCGCTGGGCACCACCCTGCTCGAGGCCAGCGCCGGCACCGGCAAGACCTGGACCATCGCCGCGCTGGTCGCCCGCTACGTCGCCGAGGGCGTGGCCGGGCTGGACCGGCTGCTCGTGGTCACCTTCGGCCGGGCCGCCACCAGCGAGCTGCGCAGCCGGGTCCGCGAGCGCCTGCGCGAGGTCGCCGACGCCCTGGACGCGCACCTGGGCGGGCAGGCCGACGCCACCGCCCACCCGGACCCGGTCGTCGCCCACCTCGCCCGGACCGACGACGTCGAGCTGAGGCTGCGGCTGCAGCGGCTGCGCCGCGCCCTGGCCGGCTTCGACGCTGCCACCGTCACGACCACGCACGGCTTCTGCGAGCAGGTGCTGCGTTCTCTGGGCACCGCCGCAGATCTCGACCCCGGCACGCTGCTGGAGGAGGACCTGCGCGACCTGGTCCGGGAGGTGGCCGACGACCTGCTGCTGCGCTGGCACCTGGCCGGGCAGCCGCACTTCGCCGACCCGGCGCAGGCCCGCGCGCTGGCCGCCGCCGTGGCCGCCACCCCCGACTCGCTGCTGCTGCCGCACCCAGATCCCCTTGCCACGCAAGGGAAGGACGACAGCGAGCCCGGGCTGCGGGTGCGCTACGCCGAGGCGGTGCGCCGCGAGCTCGATCGGCGCAAGCGGGCGCTGCGCCTGATGGGCTATGACGACCTGCTGCTGCGGGTCCGCGATGCCCTGCTGGACCCGGTCGCCGGGCCAGTCGCCTGCCGGCGGCTGCGCGACCGCTACGCCGTCGTGCTGGTGGACGAGTTCCAGGACACCGACCCGGTGCAGTGGGACGTGCTCCGCGAGGCGTTCCACGGCCACCGGCCGCTGGTGCTCATCGGCGACCCCAAGCAGTCCATCTACGCCTTCCGCGGCGCCGACGTGCACGCCTATCTCGACGCCGCCCATGCGGCCACGCTGCACCGCACCCTGGGCACGAGCTTCCGCGGCGACCCGCAGCTGGTCACCGGGCTGGCGACCCTGCTGCGCGGCGCGGCACTCGGCGACCGCGACATCAGGGTCCGGCCGGTGGCGGCCGGTCGGGACCGCCCAGCCCTCGTGGGCCCCGACGGCTCGGCCGACCCCACCCCGGTGCGGGTGCGGCACCTGCCCCGCGGGCTGGTCCCGGACCGGCACCTGACCCAGAAGAAGGACGTCGTCGCCGCCTGGGGCGACGCGCGGGTGGCCGAGGACGTCGCCGACCAGGTGGCCGCCGCCCTGCGCGAGGGCCTGCGGGTCCGCTCCACCGACGGTGACTCAGACGGCGACGACCGGACGGTGGGCCGCCCGTTCCGCCCCGGCGACGTCGCGGTGCTGGTGCGCAACCGGCGCCAGGCCGCGCTGGTGGGCGACGCCCTGCGCGCCCGCGGCATCGCCTGCGTCTCCACCCGCAGCAGCGACGTCTTCGACACCGAGGCCGCGCACGCCTGGCTGGTGCTGCTGCAGGCGCTGGAGCTGCCCCACCAGCTGCGCCGGGTCCGCCGGCTCGCGCTGTCGCCGTGGGTCGGCTGGGACGCGCAGCGGCTGGTGGCCGAGGGCGACGCCGGCGTGGACCGGCTGGCCGAGCGGCTGCGCGGCTGGGTGGAGGCGTTCGAGGAGCGCGGGGTCGGCGCGCTGCTGCCGGCGGTGGCCGCGAGCGAGGACCTGTGGGGGCGGGTGCTCGCCCGCACCGACGGCGAGCGGCTGGCCACCGACCTGCGCCACGTCGCCGAGTCGCTGCACGCGCAGGCCCGCGAGGCCCGGCTCGGCATCAGCGGGCTGGTCGGCTGGCTGCAGGAGCGGGTGGCCGAGGCCGGCGGCGAGGACCAGGAGCGGGCCCGCCGCCTGGAGACCGACGCCTCCGCGGTGCAGGTCCTCACCGTGCACGCCAGCAAGGGCCTCGAGTTCGCCATGGTGTGCGTGCCGTTCGCGTGGAAACCGCCGCAGGGCAAGGCTCCGGCCTATCCGCGGCTGCACGTTCCGAGGCCGGATGACTCGGACGACCGCATGGCCCGCGCCCTGTTCGTCGGCGGGAGCAAGGCCGGCAAGGCCCACCGCGACGCCGGAGCCGAGCACCTGCGCGAGGAGGCCGCCGAGGAGCTGCGCCTGCTCTACGTCGCGGCCACCCGGGCCATCGGCCGGCTGGTCGTGTGGTGGCTGCCCGGGCACGACGGCGGCCGCGCGCCGCTCACCCGGCTGCTCTTCGCCGCGGACCCGAGCGACCTGCCGTCGTCGGTGCCCAGCCCTGCCGACGCGACGGCCGCGCAGGCGCTGGCCGCACTCGCCCGCGGCGGCGGCCTGGCGGTGCAGGAGGTCCCGGTGGCGCCGCTGCTGGCCCCGGCGGCGCCGACCGGAGCCACCGGACGCGCCGAGCGCGGCACGGACCTGGCGGCGCGCACCTTCGACCGCGGGCTCGACCTGACCTGGCGGCGCACCTCCTACTCCGGCCTCACCCGCGCCCTGCACGAGCAGGCCACCGGCGGCGTGGGCTCCGAGCCGGAGTCGCCCGGCCGCGGCGACGAGGCCGACGCGGACGAGGGCGGCGTGCTGCTCCCCGAGCCGGCCGGCGCCCGGCTGCTCGACGTGCCCAGCCCGATGGCGGACCTGCCTTCCGGCGCCACCTTCGGCGTCGTCGTGCACTCGGTGCTGGAGACCGCCGACCTGGCCGGGCACCCGGACGGGCCGCGGGCCGCGCTCGCGGAGGCCGCGTCCGCCGTCGGCGTGCGCGGGCTGGCCGACGGGCTGACCCCCGAGATCCTGGCGGCAGCCCTCGAGCCCGCCGTCCTCACCCCGCTCGGCCCGTTCGCCGACGACCGCCCGTTCGCGGCGTTCACCTCCTCCGACGTCCTGTCGGAGCTGGAGTTCGAGCTGCCGCTGGCCGGCGGCGACGAGCCCACCGACCGGCGGGTCCTGCTCGGCGAGGTCGCCGCGCTGCTGCGTGAGCACCTGCCGGCCGGCGACCCGGTCCTCGCCTACGCGCCCGCCCTGGAGGGCCCCGAGCTGGCCCGGCAGCCCTTGCGCGGCTACCTCACCGGGTCGATCGACGCGCTGCTGCGGGTGGCCGCCCCCGGTGCGGCCCCGCGGTTCGTGGTGGTGGACCACAAGACCAACCGCCTCGCCCCGCCCGGGCAGTCGCTCACCGCTTGGCACTACCGGCCCGAGGCGCTGGACGCCGAGGTGCTGGCCGCGCACTATCCCCTGCAGGCCATGCTCTACTGCGTGGCCACGCACCGGTTCCTCCGCTGGCGCCTTCCCTCCTACAATCCGTCGGCGCACCTGGGCGGAGTGCTCTACCTGTTCCTGCGCGGCATGTGCGGACCGCAGACCGGCGCCGAGGCGGGTGTCTGGCAGTGGCGGCCGCCGGCCGCGCTGGTGGTCGACCTGTCCGACCTGCTCGCCGGGGAGGCCCGGTGACCTCCGTCGACGCCAGGGTGGCGGTCGGGGCGCGCGGGCTGCTGCGCACCTTCAATGACGCCGGCGTGCTCACCGCCGCCGACGTCCACCTGGCCGCCCGGCTCGGGCGCCTGGGCGAGGAGACCGACGAGGCGGTGCTGCTCGCCGCGGCACTGGTGGCACGCAGCACCCGCAACGGTTCGGTGGTCCTCGACGTCCGCACCGCGTCCGCGACCACGGTGGCCGACGAGCTGCCGGACGGCGAGCCGGTCGACGTCGCCACCCTGCCGTGGCCAGAACCCGATGCCTGGCTGGCGGTACTGGCCGCCAGCCCCCTGGTCGGCGACGGCTCCCCCGAGGTGCCGCTGGGGGCGTCCCCAGGGCGGCCGCTGACCCCGCTGCGCCTGCACGACGGACTGCTCTGGCTCGACCGCTACTGGCAGCAAGAAGGCATGGTGGCTCAAGCACTTCTCGCCCGCGCGGCCGGCCCCACCCCCGCCCTCGACCCGGAGACCGTCCGGGCCGCTCTGATCCGACTGTGGCCGGACGCCGACGCCGTCGACCAGCGAGCCGCCACCGCCGCCGCGCTGCTGCAGCCGGTCGCCGTCGTCGGTGGCGGCCCGGGCACCGGCAAGACGACCACCGTCGCCCGGCTGCTCGCCGCGCTGGTGGCCACCGCGCCGGACGGGCGGGTGCCCCGCTGGGCGCTGGCCGCGCCCACCGGCAAGGCCGCGGCGCGGCTGCAGGAGTCGATCCAGGAGGCAGCGGCCACGCAGGTGGCCGGCCAGGCCGGGGGCGTGCTCACCCCGCTGGAGGCCGAGGCGCTGCGCGCCAGCACCGCCACCACCCTGCACCGGCTGCTGCAGATCCCGCGCAACGGCCGACCCCGCCGGCACGCCGGCGACCCGCTGCCGCACGACGTCGTCGTGGTGGACGAGGCCTCGATGGTGTCGCTCACCCTGATGACCCGGCTGCTCGACGCCCTGCGCCCGGACGCCCGGCTGCTGCTGGTCGGCGACCCCGACCAGCTCGCGTCGGTGGAGGCCGGCGCCGTGCTGGCCGACCTCGTCGACCCGGTGCGCGAGCAGGTCCTGGCCACCGGACCGGGCGGGCACCCGGCGCGCACCGCCGCGGCTCGCGAGCGGCTGGCCGCCGTGCTGCCCGACGTCGTGCCCAGCCCGTCGTCGCAGATCGCTCCGGACTCCCCCGGAGCCCGGCTGCGGGACGGCGTCGTGCTGCTGCGCCGGGTGCACCGGTTCGCCGAGAGCGGCGGTGTCGGCCGGCTGGCGGAGGCGCTGCGCGCGGGCGACCCGGAGGCCACCCTCGTGCTGCTCTCGGACCGGAGAACCCCCGGTCTGGCCTGGCTCGAGCTGCCGGACGACGGCACGATCACCCCCGCCGCCGTCGACCACCTGCAGGCGCGGACCACCCAGCTCGCCGACCGGCTGGTGCACCTGGCCGGCTGGCGGCACGGCGAGCTGGTCGCGGCCCCCGACGGCGACGTCCGCGCCGCGCTCAACGCCCTGGGCACGCACCGGCTGCTGTGCGCGCACCGCGCCGGCCCCTTCGGCGTGGGGCCGTGGTCGGCCACGATGGCCCGCTGGAGCGTGGAGGCGACCGGCGTGCTCCCCCGCCGGGACGGGCGCTACCCGGGCCAGCCGCTGCTGGTCACCGCCAACGACCCGGACACCGGCCTGTCCAACGGGGACAGCGGCCTGGTGGTGGTGGGCCCCGAGGGCACCCTGGTGGCGGCGTTCTCCACCGGCGGCCCCGACCCGCTCGTGCTGCCGCTGGGCCGCCTCGGCGACGTCCGCCCGCTCTACGCCTCCACCGTGCACCGCGCCCAGGGCAGCCAGCTGGACGAGGTGACCGTGCTGCTGCCGCCGGCGGACTCCCCGCTCGCCACCACGCAGACCCTCTACACCGCCGTCACCCGGGCCCGCTCCCGGGTCACCGTCATCGGCTCCGCCGAGGCGGTCCGCCGGTCCGTCCTGCGCCGCGCCGCCCGCGCCACCGGCCTGCGGCTGCGCCTGGCCTGAGCCGTGGCGAGCCCTCTCAGTTGATGATCTCGCCGCCATCCGGCGAGAGAAGCAAGACCAGTCGCTCACGCCACATCTGCAGCTCTTCCGGTGTGAGCCGCTTCCATCCGGTGACCTCACCGAGGATCCGCAGCGGGGCGGTGCTGCGGAAGGAACGGGTGGGATTGCCGGGGAACTTCTTGTCCGTCACGTTCGGGTCGTCCTCGAACACCCCGGTCGGCTCCACCTCGTAGACCCTGGGGCGCGGGGCGCCCCCGGCGAGCTCTGCGGCGAGCTCTGCCGCTAGGCCCGCACCGTCGAGCAGCTTGGTGAAATACACGTGGTTCATCACGGTCTCCGGGCGGTAGTTCGACCGACGGCCGGCCGTGAGGAGGTCGCCTGCCCCCAGATCCGCGATCGTGCCGTGGAAGAACGGACCGTCGTCCAGCGGTGCAGCCACGGGAATCCTCCTGCCTGTATGGCGGACGCGTGAGTGTGGCGCATCACCTGACCCTTGCCGCAAGCCCCCGGCCACGCCGTAACCTGAAGGTGGCAGGAGCAGACCGTCTCAGCGATGTGCCGTCCAGCGTCCGGCTGCGCTCAGCGGGTGCGGACCCAGGTGCCGGTGGGGTCGATCCAGGCTGGGGCGCGCCACTCGGTGCCCCCATCAGCGGTGGCGCGGATGTCCCAGTGCTGGTCGTGGACGAGGTGGTGGTGCCACAGGCAGAGCAGGCGCATC
>JBQCHF010000048.1:0-4318 GCA_051954955.1 Motilibacteraceae bacterium | reverse complement strand
GTCCGGGAACACCTCGGGCAGGGTCTGCTCGTAGGCGTCGGGCAGCTCCCGGTCGGCGAAGATGTGGAAGTAGCGCCGGTACTTCTCCTCCCCCGCCCGCGCCCGCCGCGCCCACTCGTGCTCGCGGGCCACGTGGTTGAGGACGAGGTCCAGGGTGAGGCTGATCCCCTTGACGTGCAGGGCGTCCGCCAGGTCGGCCAGGTCGTCCGTGGTCCCCAGGTCCGCGCGCACCCGCCGGTAGTCCATGACCGCGTAGCCGCCGTCGTTGGGCTTGGGCCGCGGCTGCAGCAGCGGCATCAGGTGCAGGTAGGTGACCCCAAGCTCCTCGAGGTAGTCGACGTGCTTGGCCACACCCTGCAGGTCGCCGGCCAGCCGGTCGGTGTAGGCGGCGTAGCCGAGCATGCTCGGCTGCTGGAACCAGTCCGGGCTGACCAGCCGCTGGGCCGCCCGCTCACCCAGCGGGGTCGCCAGGGCGGCGTCGACGGCGAGGGCCGCCACCCGCTGAGCGACCTCGTCGGCGGCGTCGCCGTAGACGGTGCGCAGGCCCTGGAGCAGGTCCGGCCAGTGCCGCTCCAGCCGGGCCAGCAGCAGGCGGCGGTCGGCGGGGGACCCCCCGGCGGCGGCCGCGGCGACGACGGCGGAGGGCAACGGCTCGGTCACCCCGGTCATCTTGCCAACAGCGTGACCATGATCGTGAAGGGCTGGTGGCGGATTCCGGCCACCAGCCCTTCATGATCACGCGGAGGGGGCGTGGAAGGATCGGTTCATGACGTCCACCGCGCCCACCGAGCTGCCCTCTCGCGCCGAGGTGGCGCGCCTGATCGACCACACGCTGCTCAAGCCCGAGGCGACGCCGGCCGACGTCGTCGCGCTGTGCCGGGAGGCCGGCGAGCTCGGGGTGTTCGCGGTGTGCGTGTCGCCGTCGATGGTGACGGTGGCGCACGAGGCGCTGCCGGCCGGCGTGGCGCTGGCGACGGTGTGCGGGTTCCCCTCCGGCGCGCACGACCCGCGGGCCAAGGCGCACGAGGCGGGCCTGGCGGTCACCGCCGGCGCGATCGAGGTCGACATGGTGATCGACCTGGGCCGGGCCAAGGCCGGCGAGTGGTCCGCGGTGGAGGCCGATATCGCCACCGTGCGCGCGGCCACCTCCGGCAGCCTGCTCAAGGTGATCATCGAGGCGGCCGCGCTCACCGAGGACGAGATCGTGGCCGCCTGCCGCGCCGCCGAGAACGCCGGCGCGGACTACGTGAAGACCTCCACCGGCTTCCACCCCACCGGCGGCGCCTCGACGTCGGCGGTCGCGCTGATGGCCGCCACCGTGGGCGACCGGCTCGGGGTGAAGGCCAGCGGCGGCATCCGCACCGCCGCCGACGCCGCGGCCATGGTGGCCGCCGGCGCCACCCGGATCGGATGCTCGGCCAGCGCCGCGATCCTGGCTGGGCTGCCGGAGTGACTGCCCCCGGGGCCCAGCCGGAATGATCACGGTCCCGTGATCATTCCATGCCTTCCTCACCGAATCGGGTGAGGTAGGCATGAAGATGCCGAGGTGAGTAGGGGAGGGCGGCCGGTCAGCCGCCGTCCTGCACCTTCTGGTCCACCAGCGCGCGCAGCCGCTCGAGCGACTGGCCCAGCATGTCCTCGACCTCCTGCGCGGCCTGACCGCCGTGGGTCTGCGCCTGGTCGCCGAGGAAGGACAGGTGGATGGTCGCCTCGCTGGCCCCGGCACCCTCGTCGGCCACCTGCAGCCAGCCCGAGTAGCGGCCGTCGCCCTGGCTGGCCCACTCCAGGCGCAGCTGGTCCGGGCTGGCGTCCACGAAACCGTCGCGCGGCGCGTCCGGCACCAGCGGGCCCTCGGCCGTGACCTGCTGGGTGGTCGCCTGGCCGGTGTCGTCGCCGCGCAGGCTCAGGCCGTGCGGCATCCAGTCCGCGCGCAGCGTCGGGTCCGAGGCCAGGTCGAACACGATCTCGCGCGGGGCGGGCATGCCCAGTGCGCGCTCGAACTCCGCCATCGTCACCGCTCCTCCCGCGCTGCCGGCCCTTCCGGCGCGCGAGAGGTCCCCTACCCCCGCAGGCGCAGCCAACCGCGCAGGAGGTCCCCACGTCGGGAGCCAGGTGCCGCTGTCGGCACGTCGCTGCGCGTTGGGCGCCGGTGGCAGGCGGGGGCGCGCCCTCGCCTACCTCGGGTCAGACCGCCGCGCGCCGCCGGCGTCACCCGCCGCGGGCGCCGCGGCGTCGGCTGAGGTCCCGCCGCCCTGCGTGCCGTAGCCGTTGCCGGCCGTGCCGACCCGCGGGTCCTGGTACCCGCCGTGGCTCGGGTCGACGTAGCCGCCGCGGCCGTAGGTGCCGACCGTGAACAGGGCGATCAGCGGCCCGGCGATCACCAGCAGCACGACCCAGAAGGTGCCCAACCCGGCGGCGCCGAGGACCAGGCCCAGCACCGGTGGGCCGACCAGCAAGGCCAGCCACTCGCTCCTGCGTCGAGCCGACGCCTGGCGGATGTTCCTCGTGATACGCACCTCGTGCCCCCGTCTGTCGTGTGTCCTCGGTGACGACGGTACGGGCACTCCGGTTCGACCGCCACGAACTCGGCGTTCTCGGGCATGGGCCGGCGACAGGGCCCGCCGCGGGCGTCGGAGGCGGGCCTGCCCGTCCCCTACTCGGTCGGGTGGTTCCCCAGCACCAGCCCGGCCGGGTCGTAGACGTCGCGCGCCGCGCGCAGCCGGGCCGCCGTCGCCTCGCCGTGGAAGCGCTCGAGCGGGCGGCGGGACTCGGTGAAGTTGCGGAACGAGCGGCCGGCGTCCCACGGCGCGAGCGCCTCCAGCACCGCCGCGCTGGCGGCCTGCACCACCCGCTCGGCCTCGGGCACCGGCGCGATGCCCACGCAGAACAGGGTGAAGGCCGCGTCCAGCGCACCGCCGGCGCCGCAGTCCTCGCTCCCGCGGGCCAGCGCCCCGCCGAGGTGGCGCAGCTCCACCGACAGCAGCGGCGAGGGCGCCCCCGGCCCGGCCGCACCGAGCAGCGCGTCGATGGCGGCGTCGTCGAGGTCGCGCAGCAGGGTGCCGTCCCCGGCGCCGGGCACCGGGCCGGGCGGGTCCATGTGCAGCCCGGCCAGCGCGGGCACCGGGATGGTGGCGACCGTGTCCATCGCGGGACCGAGCGTCCGCAGCGGCGCGAGCAGCCCCTCGGCCTCCTCGGCGGTGCCCTGGTGCGCCACCTCGACCACCACGAACGCACCGCCGCGCAGCGGCTCGGGGATGTCCTCCAGCGGCGGGAAGCGCAGCAGCCGCCCGCACGACATCGTCTCCTCGGGCACCGCGCCGGTCCACGCCCGCCAGGCACGCAGCACCTCGCCGGCCCGCTCCAGCGGCCAGAACAGCGCGCCGGCCACCAGCTCGCGCAGCGGGTGCAGCCGCAGGGTGACCGCGGTGACCACGGCCAGCGGGCCGCCGCCCTTGAGCGCCCACAGCAGCTCGGCGTCGTGCTCGGCGTCGAGGCGGCGCTGCTGCCCGTCGGCGGTGACGACCTCCATCGCGACGACGTCGCGGGCGGCCAGCCCGTGCTTGCGGGCCAGCCAGGACATCCCGCCGCCCAGGACGTAGCCGACCACGCCGACGTCGGCGGCCGACCCGGCCTGCACCGCCAGCCCGTGCTCGGCGGCCGCGGCGACGACGTCGGCCCAGACCGCGCCGGCCTCCACCCGCGCCTCCTGCGCGGCCGGGTCCACGCTCACCGCGCGCATCGCGCCGGTGCGCACCAGCAGCGCGTCGGCCAGCCGGCCGGCCAGCGGGGCGGCGCCGTGGCCGGTGCCCTGCGGGGCGACCCGCAGCCCGTGCTCGGCGGCGACGCGGACCGCGGCGGCGACGTCGTCGGCGGTGGCCGCCTGCACCACGGCGACCGGGTGCTGCTGCACGTTGACCAGCCAGGCCATCCGCGCGAGGTCCCAGTCGGGGTCGGCGGCGGTGACGACGCGGCCGGTCAGCTCGGCGGCGAGGTCGGCCAGGGGCGGTGCGGGACGTTCGGCGACGGACAGGTCGACAGACATGCTGCTCCTCGGGGGAGATGGCGGTCAGGCAGACCTGAAGCCCCCGTGGAGCGGCCGCCCGGTGATGACGAGGAAGATGCTGACGGCAGTTCCCTCACGTCTGCTCGGGATTTTCGAGACCCCGCGGCTGTCATGTTGGCGACAGCCACGGCCCGTGAGGTCGTCGGCACGTTCCGCTCAGCACCTGCAGACCCTGAGGCGGGGGGGGGGGGCCGCACCAGCCCCACCCCCCCCGCCCCCGAAGTACGACACACCCCCACCCCCCCCCCCCCCCCC
>JBQCHF010000047.1:0-23928 GCA_051954955.1 Motilibacteraceae bacterium | reverse complement strand
CCGCGCGTGGCCCTCCACCAGCTGCGCGAGCCGGTGCACCTGCACCGGGTCCGACACCGCGCGCAGGGAGGACTGTCGGACAATGGTCTTGCCGTCGGCGTCCTCGGTGTCGACCTGGTCGTGCCACACCTCCACCCGCCGCCCCGTGCGCGCCTTCTCGTGCTCCAACGCGCCCCGGTCCGGCAGCAGCTTCGCCAGCACCCGGTCGATGTGACACTGCAGCTCCTTCGTCGTGGTCTTCTCGACCTGAGGAAGGACCAGGTCCAGCACCTCGGCAAGCAGCTCGTCGGGAACCGCGCGGGTGGAGGTGCGCAGCACGTGCCACTGCTGCCGGGTCATCACCCCCTGCAGCATCAGCTCCCGGGCTCGGGCGTAGGGCCCGTCGAGCTGGCGGGCCTGCTCCGCGACCGCGTACATCCCGGCCGGGGACAGCCGCATCCCCAGGCGCAGCTCCTCCCGCCGGCAGCGCGCGGCCATCTCGGTCGGGTCCTGCCACTCGGCGAACATCCGGTCCGCGTGCTCCTGCGAGATCGGCTCCTCACCCCAGCCCTCCGGGCCCGGATCCGCGATGTGCGGCGAGGCGTCCCCCAGGGAGGCGTCGCGCTCGGCTGCCAGGCACTGCGCCACGGCCCGCAGGTGCCGGCCCTCGACGGCCGCCACCGCGGCCTTGGTCGCCGCCGTGAGCAGCACCCGGTCGTACATCCGCAACCTGGCCCCGTCCAGGCCGTTGAGCAGGTCCGCCACACCAGTCGCGAGGGGGTTCTCACCCGCGAACCGCAGCTGCTGCGACAGACCTACGCACTCGCCCAGCGAGCCGGGAAGGACGTCTGTCGAGACGTCCTTCTCCTGCCCCGCTTGGCCGTGAACCATGCGACGAGACTACGGACCAGGTCCGACAGTTCCCGCTTCCAGACAGGCAGAATCAGCAGCCGCCAGGTCACGACTAGGCAAAGAATCAAATCCAGCAATGACAACGGAGCCGACGGGCTGCGGATCTTGATGCATCCGCACGCTCGGACAAGGTGCACCAGGTCTCAAGATCCGCAAAAACCCGCGCCCGGCCAACCAGAACCAGCCCCGAGCGAGACCATCCCGTCACCAGCCGCCTTGAAAAGGACCCCACCCAGTCCGGCGGCCGACCAACGAAAAACAGCCCCGAGCAGGACCGCCCCGTCACCAGCCGCCTTGGACGCGACCCCAGCACGACCGGCGGTCGGCCAACAAACAGCGTCCCGAGCAGCACCGCGCCGTCACCAGCCGCCTTGAAAAGGACCCCAGCCAGTCCGGCGGCCGGTCACGCGAAAGACGATCTACATCTTCCGCATGATCACCAAGATCAGCCCGCCATTTCTGCTTGATCACGGATGGGGGAGGTGGGTGAGCGGAGACCCCTGTTCGCGGCCCTGGTCGACGTGCCACACTCCGCTCGCGGAGCGCGGCGCGCGTGTCGCACGGCGCACCGCTCAGGCAGAGGGAGGCCGCGGCCGGCGGCCGGAGCAGGAGGAGTGCGTTGAAGGTCCCGTTCAGCACCGCAGACTTCCTCGACCGGGCCGCGGAGGTCTATCCGCTGCGGACCGGTGTGGTCGACGAGCCGGGGGACTTCCAGGACGGCGGGCTCGGCAGCGTCACTTACGGGGACCTCGCCCAGCGGGCGGCGTCGATCGCCGCCGGTCTGGACGCCCTGGGCATCGAGCGGGGCGAGCGCGTGGCGGTGGTGAGCCAGAACAGCGCGCGGCTGCTCGAGCTCTTCTTCGGCGTCACGGCCTGGGGCCGTGTGCTGGTGCCGGTCAACTTCCGGCTCAGCCGGGACGAGGTCGCCTACATCGTGCAGCACTCTGGCGCCCGCGTGCTGCTGGTCGACCCCGAGGTCGACGCCGCGCTGGCCGGCATCACCGCCGAGCACCGCTACGTGCTGGGCAAGGAGTCCGACGCCGCGCTGCTGGCCGCCCCCGGCGTGCAGCCCGAGCCCTGGGACGCGGACGAGGACGCCACCGCCACTATCAACTACACCAGCGGGACCACCGCCCGGCCCAAGGGGGTGCAGCTGACCCACCGCAACATCTGGGTCAACGGCGTCACCTTCGCCCTTCACGTCGGCGTCACCGATCGCGACGTCTACCTGCACACGCTGCCGATGTTCCACGCCAACGGCTGGGGGATGCCGTTCGCCCTCACCGGGCTCGGGGTCCCGCAGGTGGTGCAGCGCAAGATCGACGGCGCGGAGATCCTGCGCCGGGTGGAGGAGCACGGCGTCACGATCATGTGCGCCGCCCCGGCCGTGGTCGCCTCGGTCCTGGAAGCGGCAGCGTCGTGGGACGGTCCGGTCCCCGGGCGCGACCGCACCCGCATCGTGGTCGCCGGCGCCCCGCCGCCCAGCCGCACCATCGCCAGGGTGGAGGAGGAGCTCGGCTGGGAGTTCTGCCAGATCTACGGCCTCACCGAGACCTCGCCGCTGCTCACCGTCAACCGGCGCCGGGCCGAGGAGGACGACCTGCCGGTGGAGGAGCGGGCCCGCCGGCTGGGCCGCGCCGGCATGCCCGGCATCGGCACCCGGTTGCGGATCAGCGAGACCGGCGAGGTGCTGGCCCGGGGCAACACGGTGCTCGAGGGCTACTGGCAGCAGCCCGAGGCCAGTGCGGACGCGCTCGAGGACGGCTGGTTCCACACCGGCGACGGCGGCTCGATCGACGACGAGGGCTACCTGTCCATCTCGGACCGCAAGAAGGACGTCATCATCACCGGCGGCGAGAACGTCTCCTCCATCGAGGTGGAGGACTGCCTGTTCTCGCACCCGGCGGTGGCGGAGGTGGCCGTCATCGGCGTCCCCAGCGAGAAGTGGGGCGAGACGATCAAGGCGCTCGTCGTGCTCTCCGAGGGTGCGAGCGTCACCGAGGCCGACCTCATCGCCCACTGCAAGGCCCGGCTGGCCGGCTACAAGGCCCCGACGTCGGTCGAGTTCCGCGACGCCATCCCGCGCACCGCCACCGGCAAGATCCAGAAGTTCAAGCTGCGCGAGCAGTTCTGGGCCGGCCGGGAGCGCCAGGTGAACTGAAGGGTGACCACAGCGCCGCGACCGCTCGTCGCCGTGAGCGACCGCTCGTCGCCGGGCCCGGGGTGAGTGTTGACCCTTCACCCCGGGCCCGCCTACTTTGCCCGCCAAGGTTCGTTACCGGATGGCAGAACATGCTTTCCGCATAGCGGAAAGCATTTCAGGCGGAGGAGGCCCGGATGGGTATCGCGAAGGTGGACGGCGTCGAGGTGCTGGGGCCGATCGGCGAGCGCTACGACGAGGTCCTCACCGCGGAGGCCCTCGGGCTCCTCGCGGCGCTGCACCGCAGCCACGAGGCGCGCCGCCGCGAGCTGCTCGCGCTGCGCGAGGAGCGCTACGCCGAGCTCGCGGCCGGCGGCACCCTCGGGTTCCTCGACGAGACCAAGGACGTGCGCGAGGGCGACTGGCAGGTCGCGCCGCCGGCCCCCGGCCTGGTCGACCGCCGGGTCGAGATCACCGGTCCGACCGACCGCAAGATGACCATCAACGCGCTCAACTCCGGCGCCAAGGTGTGGCTGGCCGACTTCGAGGACGCCAACACCCCGCTCTGGGAGAACATGGTCGAGGGACACCTCAACCTCAAGGACGCCCTCGACCGCACCATCGACTTCACCTCGCCCGAGGGCAAGGAGTACAAGCTCGGCCAGGAGGTCGCCACCGTCGTGGTGCGCCCCCGCGGCTGGCACCTGCCCGAGAAGCACCTGCTGGTGGACGGCGAGCCGGTGGCCGGGGCCCTGATGGACTTCGCGCTCTACTTCGCCAACTGCGCGCGCCGCCAGATGGACGCCGGCCGCGGCCCCTACTTCTACCTGCCCAAGATGGAGAGCCACCTGGAGGCCCGGCTCTGGAACGACGTCTTCGTGCAGGCCCAGGACCAGCTCGGCATCCCGCGCGGCACCATCCGCGCCACCTGCCTGATCGAGACCTACCCCGCGGCCTTCGAGATGGAGGAGATCCTCTACGAGCTGCGCGAGCACTCGGCGGGCCTGAACGCGGGCCGGTGGGACTACATCTTCAGCGCCATCAAGAAGTTCCGCACGCGCGGCAAGGACTTCCTGCTGCCCGACCGCGCTGCCGTCACCATGACGGTGCCGTTCATGCGCGCCTACACCGAGCTGCTGGTCACCACCTGCCACCGACGCGGCGCGCACGCGATCGGCGGCATGGCCGCGTTCATCCCCAGCCGCAAGGACGCGGCGGTGAACGAGGTCGCCCTGGCCAAGGTGCGCGAGGACAAGACCCGCGAGGCCAACGACGGCTTCGACGGTTCGTGGGTGGCGCACCCGGACCTGGTGCCGGTGTGCCGCGAGGTGTTCGACAGCGTGCTGGGCGACAAGCCCAACCAGCTCGACCGTCGCCGCGAGCGGGTGGCCTTCACCGCCGAGCAGCTGCTCGACGTCGCCGCCACCCCGGGCCAGGTCACCGAGGCGGGGCTGCGCAACAACATCTCGGTCGGTGTGCAGTACCTCGCCTCCTGGCTGCGCGGCTCCGGCGCCGTGGGCATCTTCAACCTGATGGAGGACGCCGCCACGGCCGAGATCAGCCGCTCGCAGGTCTGGCAGTGGCTGCACAACGACGTGCAGCTCGACACCGGCGAGACGGTGACCCGCGAGCTGGTCGAGCGGATCATCGACGAGGAGATCGCCAAGCTGCCGGGCTCGCCGGAGGACTACGCCCAGGCGCGCGCCACCTTCATGGACGTCGCCGTCGCGGACGACTTCGCCGAGTTCCTCACCCTGCCCGCCTACGAGCGGATGCCGTAGCGGACGGGACGTCAGGCAGGACGGCCGCGGCGGACCCGCCGCGGCCGGGACGGGCAGGAGGAGACCGATGGACGTCACGGGGCTGGCCGCACGGCTGCGCGGCCGGATCGGCGCGGAGAAGGTCATCGACGATCACCAGCGCCTGCGCACCTACGAGTGCGACGGGCTGGCGCACTACAAGGTGACTCCCGCCCTGGTCGTGCTGGCCGAGACCGCCGGGGACGTCGCCGAGGTCGTCAAGGCGTGCGCCGAGGCGAAGGTGCCGTTCGTGGCCCGCGGCTCGGGCACCGGCCTGTCCGGCGGCGCGCTGCCGCACGCCGACGGCGTACTGGTGGTCACCTCGAAGATGCGCGACATCCTCGAGATCGACCGGGACAACCAGCGCGCCGTCGTCCAGCCCGGGGTCATCAACCTGCAGGTCACCCGCGAGACGCTGCCGATCGGCTACTACTACGCGCCAGACCCGTCCAGCCAGCAGGTCTGCTCGATCGGCGGCAACGTGGCCGAGAACAGCGGCGGCGCGCACTGCCTCAAGTACGGCTTCACCACCAACCACGTCACCGGTGTGGAGCTGGTGACGCCGGCCGGCCAGACCGTGCATCTCGGCGGGAAGGCGCCCGACCCGACCGGCTACGACCTGCTCGGTGTGGTGGTGGGCTCGGAGGGGACCCTCGGGGTCTGCACCGAGGTCACGGTGAAGCTCACCCGCTCCCCGGAGACGGTGCGCACCCTGCTCGCCGCGTTCCCCAGCACCGACGAGGCCGGCGCGGCTGTCTCGGCCATCATCGGCGCCGGCGTGGTCCCCGCCGCCATCGAGATGATGGACGCCCTCGCCATCGAGGCCGCCGAGGCCGCGGTGCACTGCAACTACCCCGGCGGGGCAGGGGCGGTGCTCATCGTCGAGCTCGACGGCCCGGCCGTGGAGGTGGAGCACCAGTTCGAGCAGGTGGAGCGGTTCTGCCGCGACAACGCCGCCTTCGAGATCCGGATCGCCGTCGACGACGTCGAGCGCGCGCTGTTCTGGAAGGGCCGCAAGTCCGCGTTCGCCGCGGTGGGCCGGATCAGCCCGGACTACATCGTCCAGGACGGCGTCATCCCGCGCACCGCCCTGCCGCAGGTCCTACGCCGGATCGGAGAGCTCTCTCAGGAGAGCGGCGTGCGGGTGGCCAACGTCTTCCACGCGGGCGACGGCAACCTGCACCCCCTGGTGCTCTTCGACGACGCGGTGCCGGGCCAGGCCGAGCGGGCCGAGGAGGTCTCCGGGGCGATCCTCGACCTGTGCATCCAGCACGGTGGCTCGATCACCGGGGAGCACGGCGTCGGCGCGGACAAGGCGAAGTACATGCCGCGGATGTTCAGCGACGAGGACCTGGACACCATGCAGCTCGTCCGCTGCGCCTTCGACCCGGACAACATCTCCAACCCCGGCAAGGTGTTCCCCACCCCGCGCCTGTGCGGAGAGGTGCCCGGCCGGCACAAGGGCGTGCACCCGCTGGCCGAGGCCGGCGTCGCGGAGGTGTTCTGATGACGGCCGGGACCACCAGCGAGACCGCCGTCCTGGACGCCCTCGCCGCCGCGGCCAAGGGCGCTGCCCGCGCGGCCGGCCCCGACGACGTCGTCGACGGCGTCCCGGCCCGCTTCGTCGCGCGCCCGGACGGCACGGTCAGCACGGCGGCGGTCATGAGGGCGGCCGCGGAGCACGGCCTGGCCGTGATCCCTCGCGGGCACGGGACCAAGCTCGGCTGGGGCGCCCCGCCCGCCCGGGTCGACCTGCTGCTGGAGACCGGCGGCATGAGCGACCTCATCGACCACGCGGCCGGCGACCTGGTCTTGCAGGTCCAGGCCGGCATGGCGCTGGCCGAGCTGCAGGCCGCCCTCGCCCCGGCCGGGCAGCGGCTCGGCATCGACCCGGTGGTGCCGGGCGAGGACGCCGGCAGCATCGGCGGCATCGTGGCCACCGCGGCCTCCGGCCCGCTGCGGCTCTCGCACGGGGCGGTGCGCGACCTGCTCATCGGCATCACCTTCGTGCGCGCCGACGGCGGGGTGGCCAAGGCCGGCGGCACGGTGGTGAAGAACGTCGCCGGCTACGACCTGGCCAAGGCGTTGGCCGGCTCGTGGGGCACGCTCGCCGTCGTCACCGAGGCGGTCTTCCGGCTGCACCCGCTGCCCGCGGCGCGCCGGGTCGTGTCCGTGCCGGTGAGCGACCCGGACGAGGCGCACCGTCTGGTGCAGGCCCTCGCGCACTCGCAGCTGGTGCCGGCCGGGGCGGAGATCGACCACCCGGCGCAGGGCCCCCGCACGCTGGCCGTGGCCGCCGAGGGCATCGCCCCCGGCGTGGAGGGCCGCACCGCCGCCCTGCTCGAGCTGCTCGGCCCCTCCGCCACGGCCGCGGAGGAGCAGCCGGCGTGGTGGGGACGGGCGCCGTGGGAGGCCGGGGGAGTCGCGCTGCGGCTCACCTCGGAGATCGCCGGGCTCGCGCACCTGCTGCGCGCGCTCGACGAGCTCTCGGCGCAGCACCAGCTCCCCGTCTCCTACCGCGGGTCGGTGCTCGTCGGCACCGGCCACGCGGGCATCGCGCCGGGGGCCGACCCGGATCAGGTGGCCCGGCTGGTCGTCGACCTGCGCTATCGCGCCACCGCCTGGGGCGGCGACGTCGTCGTGCTCGACGCCCCTGCGGCGGTCAAGCAGGCGCTGGACGTCTGGGGTCCGGTGCGCGGGCTCGAGCTCATGAACGCGGTGAAGGACCGATTCGACCCGGAGCACCGGCTGGCGCCGGGCCGCTTCGCCGGAGGCATCTGATGACCGACCCCACCAGCAGCGCCGGCACCGGGCCGGTGGCCGCCACCACCGGCACCCGCGGCTCGGACGGTGCGCCGGTCCACGTCGCGCCCGCCCCCGCCGGCGAGCCGGCCTTCGACGCGCACCACCCGCCCAAGGCCGAGCTGGTGGCCGACTGCGTGCACTGCGGTTTCTGCCTGCCCACCTGCCCCACCTACCTGCTGTGGGGCGAGGAGATGGACAGCCCGCGCGGGCGCATCTACCTGATGAACGAGGGCCTGCAGGGCGAGCCGATGACGCCGTCGATGGTGCAGCACTTCGACGCGTGCCTGGGCTGCATGGCCTGCGTGACTGCCTGCCCGTCCGGGGTGCAGTACGACGCGCTGATCGAGGCCACCCGCGCCCAGGTGGAGCGGCGCTACGACCGGCCGGCCGGGGACAAGGCGCTGCGCAAGGCCATCTTCAGCGTCTTCCCCTACCCGAAGCGGCTGCGGCTGCTGCGCGGACCCCTGCGCGCCTACCAGGCCACCGGCCTGCCCAAGGTGCTGCGCCGCAGCGGCCTGCTCGACCGGCTCTCGCCCACGCTGGCCGCGATGGAGGCGCTCGCGCCGCCGCTGGAGCGCCCCGAGCGCGTGCCCGAGCGCACGCCCGCGCAGGGCGCCCGTCGCGGCGTCGTCGGCATGCTGCTCGGCTGCGTGCAGCGCGAGTTCTTCCCCGGAGTGAACGCCGCGACCGCGCGGGTCCTGTCCGCGGAGGGCTTCGACGTCGTCGCCCCGGCCAGCCAGGGCTGCTGCGGTGCGCTGAGCATGCACAACGGCCGCGACGACGAGGCGCAGGCGTTCGCCCGCCGACTCATCGACACCTTCGACGCCGCCGGCGTGGACCACGTGGTGGTGAACTCGGCCGGCTGCGGCTCGAGCATGAAGGACTACGCCCGCCTGCTCGAGGACGACCCGGCCTACGCCGCTCGCGCCGAACGGTTCTCGTCCATGGTGCGCGACATCTCGGAGATCCTGTTCGAGGCCGGCTCGGTGGCACCGCGGCACCCGCTGCCGGTCACGATCGCCTACCACGACGCCTGCCACCTCGGACACGCGCAGGGCGTGCGTGCCCAGCCGCGCGCGCTGCTGCGCGAGATCCCCGGCCTGGAGCTGCGCGAGATCCCCGAGGCGGAGATCTGCTGCGGCTCGGCCGGCATCTACAACGTGCTGCACCCCGAGCCCGCCCGCGAGCTGGGGGACCGCAAGGCCGGCAACGTCCTGAAGACCGGCGCCAGTTTGCTGGTGACCGCCAACCCCGGCTGCCTCATGCAGGTCGCGTCCTCCCTGCAGAGGCAGGGTTCCTCGATCGCCCTCGCCCACACCGTCGAGGTCCTCGACGCCTCCATCCGTGGTCTCGGCGCCGACGCGCTCGTCGCACCGTCGCAGGCCCCGCTCAGCACCGACCGCACCGCCAGCACGACCAGCACGACAAGCACATAGAGCATCGCCAGCACGACCCGTACGGCCTGATCACCTCAGGAGCCGGCACCCCCCGCCGGCCCTGCGTCCCCTGCATCCCTCAGCGTCGAGGTGACCGATGTACCGACAGGTCCTCGATCCCGTCTCGGGATCCCTCTTCCTCACGTCGATCTTCGCCGCACTGCCCCTGATCGCCCTGTTCCTGCTGCTCGGCGTCCTGCGGATGCGCGCGTGGCTGGCCGCGGTGATCTCGCTGGTCGTGGCGATCGTCGTCGCGGTGGTGATCTACCCCATGCCGGTGGGCCAGGCCCTCCTGGCCACCAGCGAGGGAGCCGCCTTCGGCTTCTTCCCGATCCTGTGGATCGTCATCAACGCCATCTGGGTCTACAACATGACCGTCGCGAGCGGGCACTTCGACGTGCTGCGCCGGTCCTTCGCCCGGATCAGCGACGACCAGCGCATCCAGGCGGTCATCATCGCCTTCTGCTTCGGCGCGCTGCTGGAGGCGCTGGCCGGCTTCGGCACGCCGGTCGCCATCACCAGCGTCATGCTCATCGCGCTGGGCTTCCGCCCGCTCAAGGCGGCGACGGTGGCGCTGGTCGCCAACACCGCACCGGTCGCGTTCGGCGCACTGGCGGTGCCGATCACGACGCTGTCCACGGTCACCGCGCTGCCCGAGCACACGCTCGCCTCGATGGTCGGTCGGCAGACGCCGATCCTCGCCGTGTTCGTGCCGATGGCACTGGTGTTCATCGTGGACAAGGGCCGCGGCGTGCGCGAGACCCTTCCGGCCACGCTGGTCTGCGGCCTCGTCTTCGCCATCGCGCAGTACGTGACCTCCAACTTCATCTCCACCCAGCTGACCGACATCGTCGCCTCGCTCGCCGGTGCGCTGTCCGTGGTCCTGCTGCTGCGGGTGTGGCAGCCGGCCAACGCCTACATCGAGTCGGAGGAGGACGTCGACGTCCGCGCTCCGGCCCGGGCGCGGGTGGCGACCACGACGGCCGTCGGCGCCGACACCGTGACGACCGACGGCGGTGCGACCCGGGGTGGTGGCACGGCCACCGGGACCGGCGAGGGCTTCCACGGGGTCCCGGCCGCCGGCAGCGACCACCCGGTCGGTCCCGGGGTGGGCGACGTCGACGAGCTGGCCGCCCGCGACGCGCAGGCGCACGACACCCCGGCCGAGGTGGCCCGGGCCTACGCCCCCTACCTGATCATCATCGCGCTGTTCGTCATCACCCAGCTGCCCGGCATCAAGGACGCCTTCGACGCCCCCACGCGCACCTTCCACTGGCCGGGTCTGAACCTGGAGAGCGCTGCGGGCAAGCCGCTGTCGTCGGTGAAGTTCAAGCTCAACTGGCTCAGCGCCGCCGGCACCCTGATGATCATCGCCGGCCTGATCAGCATCCCGATCCTGCGGATCTCACCGGTGCGGGCGCTGAAGGTCTACTTCGCGACCTACAAGCAGCTCGCCGCGGCCATCATCACGGTGATGGCGGTCCTCGCCCTCGCGTACGTGATGAACGCCTCGGGTGAGACGGCGACGCTGGGCAAGTGGATGGCCGGGGCGGGCGGAGCGTTCGCGATCATCTCGCCGATCCTCGGCTGGCTCGGTGTCGCGGTCACCGGCTCGGACACCTCGTCGAACTCGCTGTTCGGCGCGCTGCAGGTGGCCGCCGCCAAGAGCACCGGCCTGGACCAGGTCCTGCTGGCCGGCGCCAACTCCTCCGGCGGTGTGCTCGGCAAGATGGTCTCCCCGCAGAACCTGGCCATCGCGGCCGCCGCGGTGGGGATGTCCGGGCGGGAGGGCGACATCTTCCGCAAGGTGTTCGGCTGGAGCATCGTCTTCCTGGTCTTCATGTGCATCCTCGTGGCCCTGCAGTCCACGCCGGTGCTTTCCTGGATGGTCCCGTGACACCCGCTGAGATCGGGTAGCCCGGGGCACTGGGCCGCGCCCGGCCCGCGACCGTCGACGACGCCGGTCGCGGGCCGGTCGTGCTCTCCCGGCGCTGCCCGGGCAGGATCACCGGGCGGGGCGGTGGCAGGAGTCGGCCGGCAGGCGGCGGGGTGAGGAGGGACCGGTGGAATCAGGGGTGGAGCAGGCGACCGAGCCTGCACCCGGCGCCGCGGCGGTGGCACCTGAGCAGCGGGCGGTCGGTGTGCAGTCGGTGGACCGGGCGCTCGACGTGCTCGAGGCGCTGGCCGCCCGCGACGTCCCGATGGGCGTGAGCGACCTCGCCCTGTCCACCGGGCTGGCCTATGGCACGCTGCACCGCCTGCTGCGCACCCTGGTGGCACGCGGCTACGTGCGCCAGGACGCCAGCCGCAAGTACGCCGTCGGCCCGGCGGTGGCCCGCCTGTCCGCCGCCGGCACGCGGTCCCTGGCCGCGCCGGTGCGTCCCTACCTGGCCCGCCTGGTGGAGGTGAGCGGGGAGACCTCGAACTTCGCCGTCCTGGAGGGGGATTTCGTCGTCTACGTGGCCCAGGTCCCGAGCAACCACAAGCTGCGCATGTTCGCCGAGGTGGGCCGCCGGGTCCTCCCGCACTGCACCGCGGTGGGCAAGGTGCTGCTCGCGCAGCTGCCCGTCGACGTCGTCGACGCCCTCGTGGCCCGCACCGGGCTGCCCCGCCGCACCGAGCGGACCATCACCGACCCGGTCGCCTTCCACGCCGAGCTGGCGTCCGTGCGGGAGCGCGGCTTCGCCGTCGACGACGGCGAGGAGGAGGTCGGCGTGCGCTGCCTGGCCGTGCCGGTGGCCGACCGCGGCCGGGTCGTCGGCGCCTTCTCGGTCTCCGGCCCGGCCGACCGCATGCTCGACGGTCGTCGCGCCGCGATCCTCGCTGGCATGGGTGAGGTGGCCGACAGCTTCGCCCGCGAGGTCCTGGCCGCCCGCGGTTGAGCCGCATCCCCCGCGGATTTTTGCTGCGTCACCACGCTCAGGGTGGGTGCACCAGGTCTCAAGATCCACGAGAGGGACGGCGGGGCGCGAGAACCAGCCCCGCGAGCAGGCCGTCCCGTCCTCAGCGGTGTGGAGATGGCCGACTGACCGGCCGCAGCCGGCCCGCCATTTCTGCATGATCACGTAAAGGGCGCATCAGCGGTGCACCCGCGCGGTCGACCCCCGCACCACCAGGTGCGTGTCCAGGCGGGGTGAGCGAGGCCGCCGGCCCTCGAGCTGGGCGAGCACCAGGCGGGCGGCCTCCCGGCCCTGCTGGAACAGCGGGTGCGCCACCGTGGTGAGCGGCGGGGTGCTGCGGGCGGCCTCGGCGATGTCGTCGAAGCCGACCACCGACAGCTGGTCGGGCACGGCGAGGCCGGCGTCCGCGGCGGCGTCGAGCACGCCGAGGGCGAGGACGTCGGTGACGGCGAAGATGGCGGTGGGACGGGTCCGGGCCGGCAGGTCGAGCAGGCGCCGGGCGGCGTCGCGGCCGGCCCCGCGGGTGTGGTCGCCCGCCTCGACGATCGCGCGGTCCGGCAGCTCGGCACCGGCCGCCTGCACCGCCGCGCGGAACCCGCTGACCCGGTCCTGGATGCCCGGGCGCACCGGCCCGGCGGCGGTGGGGGCGAGCCCGCGCGGCATGGCGACCACGCCGAACCTGCGGTGGCCCAGCTCGAGCAGGTGCTGCGCGGCCGCCGTGGCGGCCGCGGCGTTGTCGATGCCGACGTGCGGCATCCCGGGCAGCCGGGGGCTCCCGGCGGCCACCATCGGCAGGCCGCGGGAGCGGGCGGCGGCCACCGCCGGCTCCGCGGGCACCAGGTGCAGCAGCACCAGCGCGTCGACGACGGCGCCGCGGACCTTCGCCTCGGGGTCGCTGCCGGCCGGGATGATGAGCAGGGCCTGCCCGGCCTCGGCCAGGGCGCTGGTGAGCCCGTGCAGCAGCGAGACGGTGCCCGGGTCGGTGAAGGCGTAGGGCAGCTGCTCGGTGAGCACCACCCCCACCGTGTCGCTGCGGCCGCGGCGCAGCGACCGGGCGGCCGGGTCCGGACCGGCGTACCCGAGCTCGGCCGCCACCGTGAGCACCCGCTCCCGGGTGGCCGGGGAGAGCTGGTCGGGCCGGTTGAAGGCGTTGGACACCGTCATCGGGGACACGCCCGCGGCGCGCGCGACCGTGGCCAGCGTCGGGCGGCGGGAGGATGCCTCAGCGCCGGCGCGGGTGCTCACAGGCCCCATCGTGCCCTGCCGCGGCGTCCGTCGAGGGGCCAGGCAGCGCTCCCGCGCCGACGTCGGCTCTTCCCTCGCGGACCGGGCGGCGCGGGGGATCGAGCGCTGTATCGTTACAGACGAGCGGGGGTGGCAGCGGCGTGGGCCGCAGGGGCGGGACTGGGAGCGGTGGCGCGTGGACGGCGAGCAGGTGGCTGTCGCCCTGGCGGCGGTGGGCGCGACCCTCGGGGTCGTCATGGTGGTGCCTCAGGTGGTGCGGATCGTGCGGCACCCGCAGCTGGGCGGGGTCTCGCCGGTGTCCTGGTCGCTCACGGCGCTGGGCTGCTCGGTGTGGCTCACCTACGGCGTGCGCACCTGGACCGTCCCGCAGATCCCGGGCAATGTGCTGCTCGTCGCCGGGGCCGCCCTGGTCGTGCTGCTGGTGCCCAGCACCGTGAGCCGGACCCGCCGTGCGCTCAACCTGGTGGCCGTGGCCGCCGCCCTGCTCGCGGTGGCCCTGGCGATGCCGGCCCGCGACGTCGGCTACCTCGCCTTCTGCGTGGGCCTGTGCTCGTCCTGGCCGCAGGTGGCCGAGTCGGTGGCGACCTGGCGGGCCGGCCGGCGCTCGGGCGTGTCGGTGCCGACCTGGGTGCTCAAGGCCGGCTCGCAGGTCTGCTGGCTCGGCTACGGACTGGGCGCGCACGACGTCCCGGTCCTGGTGAGCTCCACCGTGGCACTGTCGACGTCGGTGCTGCTGGTCGCGCTGGAGACCACGGCCGCCCGGCGCGCGGCGACTGTCGCCCTCGCCGCTGTCGAGCGGGTCGAGGCGCTGGCCTGAGCAGCCCGATGAGGGTGCGGGGCGGGGCAGGATGGGGCCGGCAGGACGCGCGGAGGCAGGGAGAGTCATGAGCACGACGAACTGGGCCGGGAACGTGGTCTTCGCCGCGCGGCGGGTGCTGCGTCCGACGTCCACCGACGAGCTGCGCGAGATGGTCGGCGGCTCCGGATCGGTGCGGGTGCTGGGCACCGGGCACTCGTTCAGTGCGCTGGCGGACACCACGGGCGACCTGGTCTCGCTGGCCGGCCTGGTGCCCGAAGCCGACCCGGCGCGCGGCGTCGTGGTCGACGCCGGGCGGCCCGTCGCGAGCGTGCCGGCCGCCCTGCGCTACGGCGACCTCGCCACCGTGCTGCACGCGCAGGGCTGGGCGCTTCCCACCATGGCCTCGCTGCCGCACATCTCGGTGGCCGGCGCGGTCGCCACGGGCACGCACGGTTCGGGACAGGGGCTGGGGAATCTGGCCACCCAGGTGTGCGCGGTGGAGCTGGTGACCGCCGACGGCGGCACCCGGCTGCTGCGCCGCGGCGAGCCGGACTTCGACGGCGCGGTGGTGGCGCTCGGCGCTCTCGGCGCGGTGACCCGGCTCGAGCTGGACCTGGTGCCCAGCTTCCACGTCCGCCAGGACCTCTTCGTGGCGCTGCCCTGGACCTCGCTGCTGGACCGGTTCGAGGAAGTGGTGACCGCCGCCTACAGCGTGAGCGTCTTCACCGACTGGCAGGGCGATGACGTCGGGCAGGTGTGGCTCAAGAGCCGCGCCGACGCCGGCCAGTCGGCCGGGCTGGAGCACCTGGGCGCCGCCCGAGCCGACCGGCCGCTGCACCCGGTCCCGGGCATGCCGGCGGAGAATTGCACGCAGCAGCTCGGGGTCCCCGGCCCCTGGCACGAGCGGCTGCCGCACTTCCGGCTCGGGTTCACCCCCAGCAGCGGGGACGAGCTGCAGTCCGAGTGGTTCGTCCGCCGCACCGACGCGCCCGCGGCGCTGGAGGCCGTGCGCGCGCTGCGCGACGTCGTCGGCCCGGTGCTGCAGGTCTCCGAGATCCGCACCATCGCCGCGGACGAGCTCTGGCTCAGCCCGGCACATCGGCGCGACGCCGTGGCACTGCACTTCACCTGGGTCGGCGACGTCGACGCCGTGCTGCCGGTGGTCGCCCGCCTGGAGGAGGTGCTCGAGCCGTTCGACGCCCGGCCGCACTGGGGCAAGGTCTCGCTCACCGCCCCCGACACCGTGCGCGGGCTCTACGACAGGGTGTCGGACTTCGCCGCGCTGATGACGAGGTACGACCCGCAGGGGACGTTCCGCAACGAGCTGCTCGACGTCTGGTTCCCGCGCCCCTGACCACCCGGGTTCGCGCGCCTTCCCGCCGGAAATTGCCGCCTCCCACCGTGAATCCATGGAGGGAGGCGTCCAACGATCACATGAACGTGATCGTTGGACCCGGGGCCGGGGTGGTCGCAGGCGTCGGGGAGTGGTCGGCGAGGAAGGCGAGCGCGTCGGGGGCGCTGAGCGCCCGACCGAACAGCCAGCCCTGGCCGTGCAGCTTGGCCGCCGGCTGGGCCGCGGTCACCCGCAGCTGCTCCTCGGTCTCGATGCCCTCCACCGTGCAGGCCAGGCCGAGGGCCTCGGCCAGGCCGCACACCGCCGCCACGATGGCCCGCGAGGCCGGGTCGTGCGGCAGGCCCGCGGTGAAGGACCGATCCACCTTGACGAAGGTGAGCGGCAGCCGGTGCAGGTAGGTGAGGGAGGCGTAGCCGGTGCCGAAGTCGTCGACGCCGACGTGCACGCCGGCCGCGCGCAGCGCGTGCAGCTGGGTGACCGTCCCCTCGCCGGCCTCCAGCAGCACGCTCTCGGTCAGCTCGAGGGCCAGCAGGTGCGGGGGCAGCCCCGAGCGCTGCAGTTCGTCCAGCAGCTCGAGGGCGAACTCGGGGCGCACCGCCTGGCGGCCGGACACGTTGACCGACAGCGGGACCGGCCGGTCCGGCCGCTGCCAGGCCACGGCGTCGGCCAGCGCCGTGCTGAGCACCCGCGCGCCCAGGGGCACGATCAGCCCGCTGTCCTCGGCGACGTCGATGAAGTCCCCGGGCGGGTGCACCTCCCCGTGCTCGTCCACCAGGCGGACCAGCGCCTCCATGCCGGTCACCGCCCGGGTCCGCACGTCCACCACCGGCTGGTACTGGACCAGCACCGAGGCGCCCTCGTCGGCCAGGGCGGCGCGCAGCAGCCCCTCAGTGCGCCCCCGCCGGTGCACCCGACCGCTCACGCACTCGTCGTAGGCCTCCACCCGGTTGCCGCCGCGCTGCTTGCCGGCGTACATGGCCGCGTCGCTGCCGGCCAGGACGGCGCTGGCGTCCTGGTCGGGCGTCTCGACCACCAGCAGGCCCACGCTGGCGGTGACCGAGACCGGCACGCCGGCCACGACGGCGGGCTCGGCCAGCGCGGCACGCAGCCGCTCGGCCAGCCCGGAGGCGCCCTCGCGGTCCTGGCCGCAGGTGAGCACGGCGAACTCGTCGCCGCCGAGCCGGCCGACGACGTCGTCGCGGCGGACCAGCGAGCGCAGTCGCTGCGCGGTCAGGGTCAGCAGCTCGTCGCCGGCTGCGTGCCCCCAGGTGTCGTTCACCCGCTTGAACCGGTCAAGGTCGACGAAGACGATGCCCACCGGCTGGCTCGCGCTCGCGGTGCGCAGCCGGGTGGCGAGCGAGGACAGCAGCAGGCTGCGGTTGGCCAGCCCGGTGAGCGGGTCGTGGGTGGCGAGGTGGCGCAGCTCGGCCTCCTGCTCCCGGCGGTGCGTGATGTCCTCGATCTGCACCAGCAGCCAGGGCGCCCCCGCGTCGGCCTCCCCACCGGCCTCGACGCCGGTCCCTCCGCCGGCCTGTCCGCCGGTCGCCCTGGCCGCGCGGAAGCGGGTGAGGGTGGCCTCGCCCCAGCGGACGCTGCCGTCCGCGTGCAGGTAGCGCTTCTCCAGCCGGACCGGCCCGCTGCCGACCCGGCGGGCGCCCTCGCGCACCAGCGGCACGTCGTCGGCACGGGTGAAGGCCAGCGCCGGCGCGCCGAGCACCTCCTCGCGCGGGCGCCCGACCATCCGGCAGGCGGCCTCGTTCACCTCGCGGATCATCGCGTCCTCGTCCACGAGCACCATGCCGATCGGGGCGGAGGCGAACAGCACGCGGAACTGCTCCTCGTTGCGGCGGGCCTCGGCCAGGCTGGCGGCCAGGCTGGCCTCGCGCTCCTGCAGCCGGCTGTAGAGGCCGGCGTTGGTGATGGCGATGGCGGCCTGGGTGGCGAACAGCTCGAGCAGCTCGCGCTGAAGCGCGCCGGGCACCCGCCCGTCGACCGGGTCGTCGACCGAGATGACCCCGACCAGCTCGCCCTCGCTGCCGTGCAGCGGCGCGAGGAGCGCGTCGAAGGGGTGCCAGGCGTGCGGGTCGTCGACGACCGGCAGGTCGGGCACGTGCATGTAGAGGTCGGTGTCCTCGGCCCGCATGATGACGTCGTGGTGCAGGAACCGCAGGCTGCCCCAGGGTTCCCCGAGCTCGAGCAGGTGGATCCAGTTGGCCACGGTGTCGGTCCTGCCGGCCAGGGCCTCGCACACCTCGGGGCCGCCTGCCACGGCGACCACGCGCAGCTGGTCGCCCTCCACGAGGTTGACCACGGCGACGCGGAACCCGATCGCCTCGACGACGGCGGCGGCGACGGCGTCCAGGGTGCGGGTGAGGTCGAGGCTGGCGCCGATCCGGGTGGAGACGTCGTGCAGCGCGCGCAGGGCAGCGGAGCGCTGCTCGAGCCGAGCCAGGGGCATGCCGAGGCCACCCACCTTCCCCGTGTCGGACCGCACGTGCGGCAGCGGGAGGGCCTGCGGACGTGGGGAGGACCCGCGCCGTGCTGCACCGCTCCCGCCCGCTCGCATCGGCGGTCCGGGCCCGGGGTTGAGGGGTTGGGACGGTCGGGCGGGGGCCGCGCGGTCTAGCGGGGCACGCTGACGGGAACGTTGCCGCCCATGCCCCCGGTCCAGCCGGTGAGCCCGCTGGGCAGGCCGCCGTGCAGGCCGACGGCGAGCGCGGCCAGCGCGAGCACGAGGAACAGCAGCTTGAGCAGCTTCTTCACCACGATGACGACCACGAGCGCGACCACGCCGACCAGCAGCCACGGGGCGTGCGCCGAGTCCAGCAGGGTGGAGACGTCGAGGGTGGAGATGTCCAGCCCGGTGGCGAGCGGCACGGTGGCTCCCGTCGTGGTCGGTCGGCCGTGGGGCCCGGCGCGGCAGCGCGTGAAGCGGGTGTGGGGCCGGTCGACGACCCTATCGACGGCCGGCGGCGGTGGGTGGCAGAACGCGCGGGGCTCCTCCGCGCCCCGCCCGGACGGGGTCAGCGCAGGATGTTGACCGCGCGGGCGATGACGAGCGCGACCGTGGCCAGCGACACCAGCGACTGGGTCAGCATGGTCAGCTTGGCCCAGCGCGAGAGCGGCATGGTATCGGTGGGGCTGAACGCCATCGCGTTGGTGAACGAGACGTAGAGGTAGTCGGCGAAGCCCGGCTCCCACTCGGCCGGCGCGATCCCGGGCGTGGCCATCTGCGGGAACAGGAAGTCCGGCCGGTCGGCGCGCAGGCCGCCGGCCCGCGCCGCCGGGCCGCCGCGGTCGAGCTCCCAGTACCAGAGGCCGAACACGATGACGTTGGTCAGCCAGATCAGCGCGCCGGTGGTCAGCAGCGGAGCGGGTTGGGAGCCCTCGGTGCCGCGGACCAGGCCGCGCACCAGCTCGGCCGCCGACCACGCGTTGGCCAGGCTGGCCACCGCGATGGTGCAGAGGCTGGCCAGCCGCAGGGCCCGCGAGGGCGCGCTGATCCGCGTCGGGTTGGCCACGAACACCGCCACCAGCAGCGCCGCCTCCACCGCCGGCAGCAGCCAGCTCGCCGAGAGGGTGAGCCGCCCGGGCACCGCCACCTGCAGGGCGACGGCGACGGCGACGGCGAGGCTGGCCGGCCAGCGCTGCTCCCCGCGCGTCGCCCGGCGCCAGGCCGGGACCATCCGCGCCTGCGCCGAGCGCGCCTCGGCGTCCAGCCGTCCCTCGAGCTGGTCGAGGCGCCGCTCCAGCCGCCGGTGCAGCCCGTCTCCCTGCCCGCGCTGGTCCTCGGGCCGGTCCTCGGGCCGGTCCTCGGGCTCGTCCTCGTGCACGGGCCCAGTCTGCTGCCCGGCGGGGCGCTCAGGGCCGCGACGGGGCCGAGGACCAGTCGGTGCGGACCTGGTGGAGGTGGTGGCGCATGAGCCGCTGGGCGCGGTCGGCGTCACCGGAGATGACTGCGTCGAGGATCTGGGCGTGCTCCTGCGCGCCGGGCAGCAGGTCGCCCCGCTCGGCGATGGGGCCCAGCCCGAACAGGCGGCTGCGCGAGCGCAGGTCCTGGACGACGTCGACGAGGGTGGCGTTGCCGGCCAGCGCGAGCAGTGCGAGGTGGAAGCGGCGGTCCAGGTCGAGGTAGGCGAGCAGGTCGTTCTCGCCGCCGGTGCGCTCGAGCTCCTGGGCCAGCGGGCGCAGCGCCTCCAGGGCCCCGCGGTCGCCGGTGCGGGCCACCTCGCCGATGGTCGGCACCTCGATCAGCTCGCGCAGCGCGGTGATCTCGTCGAGCTGGCGGTCGGTCAGCTCGGTGACCCGGTAGCCCTTGTTCGGGACCACCTCGACCAGGCCCTCCTTGGCCAGGTCGAGCATCGCCTCCCGCACCGGCGTGGGGGAGGCGCCGGCGCTGGCCGCGATGGTGCGGGCCGAGTAGACGCTGCCCGGGTGCATGGCGCCGGCCACGATGGCGGCGCGCAGCACGTCGACCAGCTGCTCGCGCAGGCTGGTCCGGCCGCCGAAGGAGGCCAGGCGCTGGCTCAGGTCGTGGCTCACCCGGACCACCTCCCCACGGGAGCCCCCCGCTGCACGGCCGGCACCCTCCACAGTTCCCCCGCGGGAGCCGGCCGGGGTGCGGTCCCCGGCCGGCGTCCCGGCCCGATCGAACGTGCGCACCAGGTCACGCCCCGAGGTAGGCCTCGACCACGCGGGCGTCGCCGGCGAGGTCGCGCGCCTCGCCCTCGAGGGAGGTGCGGCCCTCCTCGATGACGTAGGCGCGGTGGGCCACCCGCAGCGAGGCGCGGGCGTTCTGCTCCACCAGGAGAACCGAGGTGCCGCGCGCGTTGATGTCGCGGATGAGCTCCATGACCTGGGCGACCACGAGGGGGGCGAGCCCCATCGACGGCTCGTCGAGCATGAGCAGCCGCGGACCGGTCACCATGGCCCGCCCGATGGCGAGCATCTGCTGCTCGCCGCCGGAGAGCGTGCCGCCCTGCTGGGTGCGCCGGTCGGCCAGGCGCGGCAGCAGGCTGTAGACCTCGTCCATGCGCTGGGCCACCAGCGACTGGTCGCCCACCCGGTAGCCGCCGATCTGCAGGTTCTCGTGCACGGTGAGGGTGGAGAAGATCCGGCGCCCCTCGGGCACGTGCACGATCCCGCGGGACACGATGTCCCAGGGGCTGACCCCGGCCAGGTCCTCGCCGAACGCACGCACGCTGCCCGCCGACGGGCGCACGACGCCGGACACGGCAGCCAGCGTGGTCGTCTTCCCCGCGCCGTTGTTGCCGAGCACGGCCACGATCTCGCCCTCGCCGACGGTGAGCGAGAGCCCGCGCAGCGCCTGCACGCGGCCGTAGAACACCTCGAGGTCGGCGACCTCGAGCGCCGGGGCCGTCCCGCTGGTGCTCATCGCCCCGCTCCTTCCTGCTCGTCCGCGCTCGCGGGATCCTCCTGCGCAGCGTCGTCCTCGTCGTCGCTGCCGAGGTAGGCCTCGATGACCGCCGGGTTGCTGCGCACCTGGTCCGGCGCGCCGTCGGCGATCTCCTTGCCGAAGTTGAGCACCACCACGCGCTGGGAGACCTGCATGACCAGCCCCATGTCGTGCTCGATGAGGACCAGGGCGATGCCCAGCTCGCTGATCCGGTGCAGCAGGTCCAGCAGTTCGGCCTTCTCGCCGTGGTTCAGGCCGGCGGCGGGCTCGTCCAGCAGCAGCAGCCGGGGACCGCGGGCCAGGGCGCGGGCGATCTCGACCCGGCGCTGCTCGCCGTAGGGCAGGTTGCGCGCCTCGCCGGTGCGGTCGCCGCGCAGGCCGACGAAGTCCAGCCAGCGGTCGGCCTCCTCGGTGGCTTCCCGCTCGGTGCGGTGGAAGCGCGGGGTGTGCAGCAGGGCGTCGATCGCCCGCTGCTGCATCCGCAGGTGCATGCCGGCCCGGACGTTGTCCAGCACGGTCAGCTCGCCGAACAGCCTCAGGTTCTGGAACGTGCGGGCCACCCCGCGCGCCGCGATGGCCGACGGGCGCATGCCGGTGACGTCCTCGCCGGCGATGCGCACGTGGCCCGCGGTCGGCTTGTAGAACCCGGTGATGCAGTTGAAGGCACTGGTCTTGCCGGCCCCGTTCGGGCCGATGACCGAGACGATCTCGCCCTCGGCTACCGAGAAGCTGAGGCCGTCGACGGCGCGGACCCCGCCGAAGGCGAGCTCGAGCTGCTCGACCGAGAGCAGGGCCCGCGAGGCCAGGGACACGGTGTCCTCGCGCGCGGTGGCGCTGCTCGGGCTCATGCGGAGGCTCCCTTCGGCTCGGCCGGCGCAGGGGCGGCCGACCGCTTGCGGCGCTCGGAGGCCCGCGATGGCCACAGGCCCTGCGGGCGGAAGATCATGACCACGATGAGCAGCACGCCGAAGATGAAGAAGCGGTAGTCGGCGACGCCGCGCAGCAGCTCGGGCAGGACGCTGATGAAGACCGCGCCGATGACGACGCCGGGGGTGGAGCCCATGCCGCCGAGCACGACGGCCATCAGCACCAGGGCGGACTGCAGGAAGGTGAAGCTGGCGGGGGAGACCGCCGAGAGCTGCGCCCCGAAGAGCAGGCCGGCCAGGCCGCCCCAGATGGCACCGGCGATGTAGGCGCCCAGCTTCACCTTGTAGGTGTGGATGCCCATGGCCTCGGCGGCATCCTCGTCCTCCCGGATGAAGCGCCAGGCCCGGCCCAGCCGGCTGCGCCCGAGGCGGCTCGCGCCGAGCACCGCCAGGGCGACCACCACCACGGTGAAGAAGTAGAAGGCGACCGGCGAGGAGAGGTCCAGGCCGCCGATCTGGATCCCGGGGATGCCGAAGACGCCGGACGGGCCGCCGGTGATGTCCAGGTTGTTGGCCGTGATGCGGATGATCTCGCCGAACCCGAGGGTGACGATGGCCAGGTAGTCGCTGCGCAGCCGCAGCGTGGGGGCGCCGATGACCAGGCCCGCGACCACGCTGGCCAGGATGACGAACGGGACGGTGACCAGCAGCGGCCAGTCCAGCCGGGTGGCCAGGACGCCGCTGGTGTAGGCGCCGATCGCGAAGAAGGCGGCGTAGCCGAGGTCGAGCAGGCCGCAGTAGCCGACCACGATGTTCAGGCCGACGGCCAGCATCACGAAGATGGCTGCCGACGTCATGACCGACAGGGCGTAGGAGCTGGCGTCGACGAAGGGGGCGATCACCGCGATCGCGAAGCCGATCCAGCCGAGGTAGCGGTTCTCCAGCAGACGGCTCAGCCACGACTGGCCGCGCCCGCGGGTGGCCGGCGGCTCGGGGGAGCGGCGGGCCTGGTCGGTGGCGTCGGCCCAGGCAGATCCGGTCTGGGTGGGGGCGTTCTGCGCGGAGGGGGTCTCCTGGGTCGCCATCACACACGCTCCGTGACGCGCTCGCCGAGGATGCCGGTCGGGCGCACGGTGAGGAAGACGATGAGGAAGCCGAACGCGAAGACGTCCCGCCACTCGCCGCCGAGCCAGTTGGTGCCGAAGGACTCGAGCAGGCCGAGGGTCAGGCCGCCGAGCATCGCGCCGGGGATGTTGCCGATGCCGCCGATGACGGCGGCGGTGAAGGCCTTGAGCCCGATGATGAAGCCCATCAGGAAGTCGATCTTGCCGTAGTAGCCGCCGGCCATCACGCCGGCGGCGCCGGCCAGCGCGGAGCCCATGAAGAACGTGCGGGAGATGACCGCGTCGACGTTGATGCCCATGTAGAGGGCGGCCTTCGGATCCAGGGCGATCGCGCGCATCGCGCGGCCGGTGCTGGTCTTCTGCACCAGGTACCAGAGGCCGGCCATGAGGATGACGGCGATGAGCACGAGCACCAGCTGCTCGAGGGTGAGTCGGGCGCCGAGCACGTTCACGCTCGTGCCGGACAGGCGCACCGGGTAGACCTCGGGGTTCGGGCCGGCGATCAGCCGGACGCCGTACTCCAGGGCGAAGGAGGCGCCCACCGCAGTGATGAGCACTGAGAGCCGGGGTGCACCGCGCAGCGGCCGGTAGGCGACCCGCTCGAGCACCAGACCGGCGCCGCCGGTCACGCCCATCGAGAGGATCATCACCACCAGCAGAGCCAGCAGCGAGCCGGACTGGACTGCGCTGCCGGCCACGCCGAGCATCGCGAAGCCGCCGAACGCGCCGAGCATGTAGAGGTCGCCGTGGGCGAAGTTCAGCAGCTTGATGATCCCGTAGACCATGCTGTAGCCGAGGGCTACCAGGGCGTAGAACGAGCCGACGAACAGCCCGTTCCAGATCAGTTGGGCCATGAGGGGGCCTTTCGCGAGTCAGGCGTGGCGCACCGGTGGGGGCTCCGCCCGCGAGCGCCCGCCCGGGCGTGGGGTGCTCGCGGGCGGGCGAGGGGGCCGGCACCGGCGATGGGCGGCCGTCAGCGGTCCGCGCACGGAGCACGCAGGGCGAGGAGCCGGGGGAGCAGCAGGAGGGTTGAGCGGCGCCGGCCGGCGGGCGGGGGGGGGGGGCCGGCCCGCGGGTGGGGACAGACCCCCCGGGGGGGGGGCGAAAATGGCCTCCGTGTCCGGCCGGGTCACGGAGCCCCCCCCGCTCAAGG
>JBQCHF010000046.1:0-62049 GCA_051954955.1 Motilibacteraceae bacterium | reverse complement strand
TACGACCCGCTGACCTCCGCGCCGACGCCGATCACGCCGGAGCAGCGCAAGGAGGCCGGCATCGACGCCAAGCCCGAGGGGCACGCGCCGGGCGGGTTCCGTCCCGACCGCGAGACGCTGGCGGACGACCAGCGCAACTGAGCACAGTGCATCCGACCGGACGCCCGCCGCGACCTCTCGTCGCGGTGGGCGTCCGGCCTTCCGGACCCCTGGACGATGGGCTGTCCAGCGCTCGGACGGATGGCGGGCGGATCACCGGAGGCAGGTCCATACTCGGATCCTCGCCAGGCCGCCGGGGCCGACGCGGGAGCTGGAGTGTGGGTGTCCGCTCGGGCACGCGGCGGGGCGGGCCGACGGGCAGCGAGGTGGCTCGCGGCGTCGGCTGCCGTGCTTCCGCTGGCCGCGTGCGCCGCGCCCTCCTACCGCGTGTCGGCGAGCACCGGGACCGGCATGGCGTTCCGGGTCCCGTGGTCCTGGCAGCAGTACACCGCCGCGGACCTCCAGCGGGCGGTCGCCAAGGCCAACAAGCAGGTGGCCGGCAGCCTGCCCGAGGTGACCGTCGACTACCAGGTGGCCTACGCCGCGCGCCGGGGCACCGCAGCCGCCGACGTGCTCACCCCCGAGGCCACCGAGCAGCCGGTGGTGCTGGTGCGCGTCTACCCGCTCAGCGACTCCGACGCCGCCGCCATGACCCCCGACCAGGCGCGGGACGCGTTCGTCCCGGTCACCGACGCGCTCACCGCGGACCTCACCTCCACCGCAGGCACCACGACGGCCACCGCGGCCGCCGGCGCCCTCACCTCGTCCGGCCCGGCCTTCGCCGGCGGCCCGGTGCTGCACCAGACCTCGCTGCCGGGCCTGACCCTGGGCGTGGTGAAGGACACCGACCTGAGCCGGGGCAGCCGGGTGGGGGCGCGCGACGTCATGGTGGTCCAGCTCGGCGAGGAGAAGCCGATGGTGATCGACCAGACCGTGGTGGTCGACCAGAAGACCGACAAGGCCTACACGCTGCGGGTGCGCTGCTCGGTCGCCTGCTGGCAGCAGCAGCGCAGCGTCATCGACGACGTCGCGACGTCGCTGCGGATCCGGGACTGAGCGGCATCAGGGCAGGAGCGAGCATGAGCGACGACGAGAGCGCCACGGCCACGGCGGAGCAGGGACCGCACCCGCTGGCCGGCCTGGCCGCGCCCGACACCGGCCCGGTCGGCTCGCGCCCGCGGCTGGAGGACCGGCCGACCCGGCCCAGGCTCGCGTTCTGGGACCGCACCAAGCTGCTGCTCCTGCTCGCCGTCGTCGCCGGCGTGCTGTGGTGGTACGAGTACGACCAGTCCCTCGGCCTGGAGTCGCCCGTCACCGCGCTGCGCGCGACCGCCACCACCTACTGGTGGCTGCTGGTGCTGGCCGGGCTGGAGGTGCTGCGCCAGCTGCACTTCCTGGTGGCCGAGCGCTCGGCGCGCTACCACCGGCGCTGGAACCGGCTCTTCGCCGGCACCGACCGGCTCACTCACCGGATCGACGACTGGAACCGCTACCGCCTCTCTCGCGCCCTCAAGATCCTGCTGTTCGTCGCACTGCTCGCCGTGGTGCTCGGCAAGGCCACCCACCAGTCCCCGGTGCGGGCGCTGTTCTCCTTGCCCACCAAGGTGTACTCCGCGCTGCCGCTGGCGTTCCAGCTCGCCTTCGCGCTGCTGTTCGGCATCCTGCAGTTCGTCGGCATCTTCTGGTTCCTCAGCCGTGGCGGCGTCGAGACCTACATGCCCGACGACATCCGCACCCGCTTCACGGACGTGTGGGGCCAGGACCGCGTGCTGGAGAAGGTCCGCGAGAACGTCGTGTTCCTCGAGGACCCCGAGAAGATCGAGGCCGCAGGGGGTTACGTGCCCAGCGGCATCCTGCTGTGGGGGCCGCCGGGCACCGGCAAGACGCTGATGGCCGAGGCGATGGCCGGCGAGACCGGCAAGCCCTATGTCTTCGTCGATCCCGGCGCGTTCATCAACATGTTCTTCGGGGTCGGCGTCCTCAAGGTGAAGGGCCTGTTCCGCAAGCTGCGCAAGCTGGCCCTGCGCTACGGCGGCGTCATCGTGTTCTTCGACGAGGCCGACACGCTGGGCAGCCGCGGCGGCGCGGTCGCCAACGCCCGCAAGGTGGCCGCGGCCATGGGCAGCCCGGCCCCCTGGGTGGACGAGCACTCGTGCGGGGGCCGTGCCTACGTCTCCGGACCCACCCGCGACTTCCTCATCCGCCAGGAGATGGCGCGGGCCGAGGCCGAGTTCGTGGTGCCCGGCGGGGTGAACGGCGGCCGCGGCTCCTTCGACGGCACGCTGCAGGCGCTGCTCACCGAGCTGTCCGGGCTGAAGAAGCCGCGCGGCTTCCTCAACCGCTCGCTGCGCAAGGTGCTCGGCATGCGGCCCAAGCCGCCGCCCAAGTACCGCATCCTCGTGGTGATGGCGACCAACATGCCCGACTCGCTGGACCCGGCGCTGCTGCGCCCGGGTCGCATCGACCGGATCTACCGGGTCGGCTACCCGACCAAGGAGGGCCGGGTCGTCACCTACCGGAACTACCTGGACCGGGTCGACCACGACCTCACCGAGGAGCAGATCGAGCGCCTGGCCACCATCACGCCCTACGCCACCGGCGCCACCATCAAGGACGTCGTCAACGAGGCCCTCATCACCGCCATGCGCGACGGGCGGCACACCGTCACCTACGCCGACGTGCTGCGTGCTCGTTCGCTCAAGGAGCACGGCCTGGCCGACGGCTTCAACTACGTCGACCGCGAGCGGCACAGCGTGGCCCTGCACGAGGCGTGCCACGCGGTGGTCATGTACCGGCTGCAGAAGTCCTCGATCATCGACACCGCCACCATCGAGCGGCGCGGCGACACCGGCGGCTTCGTCTCCCCGATCCCGGTGGAGGAGCGGTTCGTCGAGTGGCGCAGCGAGGTCGAGGTCGACGTCATGACGTTCCTCGCCAGCCTGGCCGGGGAGCGGCTTTTCTACGACGGCGACCACACCCAGGGCGTCGGTGGGGACATGGCCAACGCCACCGCCATCGTCACCCGCGCCTTCCTCTCGCACGCCATGGGCTCCACGCTGCGGGCGCACAACATGGGCGTGCAGCAGCGGTCCGGCGTCGACCTCGGCGACCTGCCCTACGACTCCGTGACAGGCGAGGCCATCGAGGCCAAGCTGCGCGAGCTCTACGACCGGACGTCGGAGATCCTGCGGGCGAACCGTCGCGAGGTCCTGGCGGTCACCCACGCCCTGGAGACCCAGCTCACCCTCTCCGGCGAGGACGTCGTCGCGGTCATCGAGGGCAGCCAGGGACCGGCCGTGGACGGCGCCCGCTACGTCGACCCGACGTTCGTGGCCGAGCTGGAGGAGTACCACCGCGCCGCGGTCGCCGTGCACCAGGCCCGGCACGAGCGCCCCTCGCCGCTGCCGCAGCTGCCCGGGCAGGGGCAGGTGGCCGCCAGCCGGCCGGTCGTCGCCTGAGCCGTGCAGAGCCGAGCTCGGGCGATCATGGACCGGGTGCCGCGTAGGATCGCGACATGAGGCGAGCGCTGGAGGACGCCACTGCGCGGGTCCTCATGCTGCTCACCGTCGCGGTGTGGCTCGGGCTCGCGACCCTGGTGCCCGCGCTGTTCGCGTCGGACGGGCCGAACACCGCCACCGTCGTGCTGGCCCTGGCCCTCGCGGCGCTGATGGCGATCGTGCTGTCTCAGGTGCGATCCAACGCCGCTGTCGGACCGGTGGCGGCGTGCGCCGGCCACCGTCCGCCTCCACTGCTGACCGAGCGGGTCACCGACCCGGTGCACCACCCGCTGCGTCCCCGTGCTCCTGGACTGGCCTGACGCTCGCTGCGCGAGCCTCGGCCATCCATCCTCCCTTCCTGCAGGAGCACTCATGTTCGTTCTCGATCGGCTTTCCCATGCCCTGGCGGCGGTCGTCGCCGGGGCGCACTCCGGGCTGACGGCACTCGGTGCCGACCCGACATCCGGCCTCACGTGGGCGCTGTGCGTGGCCGCGGTCGTCGTGGTGGTCCGGCTGGCCCTGTTGCCGGTAGCCGTCCACGGGGTGCGTCAGGCGCACGCCGCAGCCCGCGCGCGTCCGCAGCTGCAGGCACTCTCCGCGCGCTACCGCGGCCGCAAGGACGTCGACAGCCTGCGCGCGTTCGCCGAGGAGCGCCGTCGCATCGCCGCCGAGCACCACCTGTCCCGGTGGGGATTCCTGCCGATGCTGGCCCAGCTGCCCGTCTGGTTCGCGCTCTATCACCTGGTGGCTCACGTCGCCGCAGGCATCCCGGTCGGAGCCATGCAGGCCGAGCTCGTGGCGTCTCTGGGGGCCGCCACGATCCTCGGTGTCCCCCTGGCCCAGCGGGGCTACCTCGGCGACGGCCTCACGCACCTCGCCGTCGTCGCCGGCCTGGCGGGTGTGGCAGCCGGGCTGTCCTACGTCAGCCAGCGGTTCCTGGTCGCGCCCAACACCGTGCTCTCCGATGTGCCGGCCGCCCTGACCAGGGTCCAGCACCTCATGCCGGCAGTGTCGGCGGTGGGCCTGCTGGTGGCTGCCGGCGCCGTCCCGGTCGCGCTGCTCGTCTACTGGGTCTGCAACTCGGCCTGGACGTTGGGTCAGTCCGCCGTCGTCTGGCGCTGGTTCCCGACGCCCGGTTCCCCCGCGGCCAGCCGCCGGTAGCCGCTTCGGCCACCCCGGTCGGCTGGCGAGGCCGAGCTCGCCCTCGGTGCCGCCACCGCTCAGGCCCGCGCTGCATCTGCCGATGAGAACAACGTGCCGTCCTCTGCGCCCGGGGCCGCCGGCCACCATGAGACGCGCCGGCTCGTCGCGCAGCTCGCGGTGTCGGCGCTGCTGGTCGTGCTCGAGATCGGCGGGCTGGTCGCCCTGGTGAGCCAGTCGACCGGAGCGGTGCGCGACCAGGTCGACTACGTGCGCCTGGCCGCCGGCGTGCAGCAGCAGGCGGCGGTCCCGCACCGGGCCGACGGCGGCCTGGAGCCGGCCACCCAGGTGGCCACGGCGGCCTGGGTGGTGGCCGGCCTGGACGCCCTCCACCGCGACGGCGTGTCCGACCGGCTGCTCGCCCCCGCCCGGCAGGCGGCCACGGTGCTCAGCACGGCCGCGCCCGAGCGGTCCGTGACGGCCCTGAACGACGTGCGGGCGCGCCTGGACGTTCTGGACGGCAAGCTCTCCGAGCGGGCCGCGCGCTGGCGCTGGATCGCCGAGCTGGGCGTGGCCGGCGTCGTGCTCTTCGCCACGGTGCTCTGGTCGGTCACCTTCCGCCGCTTCGTGCGGGACCGGCGGGCGGCGGCCCGGCTGGTCGCCGAGCAGGAGGCGCTGGTGGCCAGCCAGGCGCGCTTCCGAGCGCTGGTGGAGGACGGCGTCGACGTCGTCTGCGTGGTGGACGCGGACTCGACCATCGCCTACGCCAGCCCGTCCGCCCGCGCCGTGCTCGGCCGCGATCCCGAGCACCTGGTGGGCACCCGCTGGGTGGAGCTGGTCGACGAGCCCGACGTCGCCACGTTCGTCGCGCAGCTCGGCAGCGCCTGCGTGGGCGCGGGCGAGGAGCTGTCCCTGCGGGTGCGCCGTCCCGACGGCACCACGCTGCCGGTGGAGGGGAGCATCCGCAACCACTTCGACTCCGGCGCCGTCGGCGGGCTCGTGGTCACCGTCCGGGACGTCTCCGAGCGCGCGGCGCTGGAGGAGCGGCTGGCCCACCAGGCCTTCCACGACCCGTTGACCGGCCTGGCCAACCGGGTGCTGTTCGGGGACCGGCTGGCGCACGCCCTGGAGCGGCGGGGGAGCGGCGACGTCGCCGTGCTGTTCTGCGACCTCGACGACTTCAAGGCGGTGAACGACGGTCTCGGCCACGCCGCCGGGGACCAGGTGCTGGTGGCGGTGGCGCAGCGGCTGCGCGAGTCGGTCCGGGGCGGGGACACCATCGCTCGCTTCGGCGGCGACGAGTTCGCCGTCCTGCTCGCGGATGTGCGGCTGGCCGACGCCGAGGCGAGCGCCACCCGGCTGGCCGAGGCGCTGGCCCCCGGCGTCGTCGTGGAGGGCGTCGAGGTGTCGGTCGGCGCCAGCGTCGGCATCGCGCTGGGCCACCCGGGCACGGACACGGCGGAAGCCCTGCTGCGCAACGCGGACGTAGCGATGTACCTGTCCAAGGGACGCCGCGGTGGGACGTACACCGTGTTCGAGCAGCGCATGCACGAGGAGGCGATGCGCCGGCTCGACCTGCGCGCGGATCTCCAGCACGCGCTGCGCGAGGGCAAGCTCACCCTGCACTACCAGCCGATCGTGTCGCTGGAGAGCGGCGAGCTGCGAGGCCTGGAGGCGCTGGTGCGCTGGCCGCACCCCGAGCGCGGCATGGTGCCGCCGCTGGAGTTCGTGCCGCTGGCCGAGGAGACCGGCCTGGTCGTGCCGCTGGGGCGCTGGGTGCTGCAGGAGGCCTGCCGGACGGCGGCCGGGCTGCAGCGGCCGGACCGTCCGCTCCGGATGAGCGTGAACGTGGCGGCCCGCCAGCTGACCGAGGACGCCCTCGTCGACGACGTCGTCGAGGCGCTGAACGCGGCCCGGCTGGCGCCCGAGCTGCTGGTGCTCGAGGTGACCGAGTCGGCCCTGCTCGAGGACCTGCCCGGCGTCGTCGCCCGGCTGCGCGCGCTCCGCGAGCACGGGGTGCGCGTGGCGGTGGACGACTTCGGCACCGGCTACTCGTCCCTGTCCTACCTGCACGACCTTCCACTGGACGTGCTCAAGATCGACAAGGCTTTCGTGGACCGGGTGCAGCACGGCGGGGAGGACACCGCGGTGGCCGAGGCGATCGTCACCCTCGGGCGCAGCCTGGGGCTCCAGATCGTGGCCGAGGGGGTTGAGCACCCGGAGCAGGCCAGCGTGCTCGCCGCCATGGGTTGCCCGCTGGGGCAAGGGTTCCTGTGGTCCAAGCCGGTGGACCTGGCGCACCTGGCCGGGCTGCTGGGGGCCGACCTGCAGGCCCGGACCGCTGCCGTCGTCGCCTCCTGAGGGGGCGTCAGGACCAGCGGATGCTGGTCCACCGATGCCGGTCGTCGAAGCCCAGCCGCCGGTAGACGCGGCGGGCCGGCTCGTTGTCGGCGTACATCCCCAGGGTCACGACCGGGTGCTCGGTCAGCAGCTGCCGGCTGATCCACGCGGTCACGGCACCGCCCCAGCCCTGGCCGCGAGCGTCGGTGTGCGTGGCCACCGAGGCCAGGTGCGGTGTGCTGGTGGCGAGCACCTCGTGCGCGGCCGTGGCCAGCAGCCGGCCCTGGTCGTCCACGGCACCGGCCCAGCGCCGCACGTGAGGGTCGCCGGGGCTGGCCGAGTGCCGGGGGCTGTGGGTGTGCAGGAAGGCCTTGATCTGCGCCGGGTCGACGTCGTGGAGCCAGCGCACGTGGTCCTCGCCGCGCTGCACCGGAGGGGCGTCGGTGAGGAGCCACCAGTCCCAGTCGTCGTGGTCGCCGTGCAGCTGGTCCGGGAGCAGGTCGTAGGTGCCGCGCGGGAGGGAGGCGCCGCGGGGCGGGCGCCCCTGCTGCCCCAGCTCCGCGACGACGTCGAGGACGAGCTCGGCCACCGCGTGCGGGTCGCCGAGCGCCTGCAGCCAGACCGGCGCCTCGAGGCCGTGCCGGCGTGAGGTCCACAGGACGGCGTCGGGGTGCTGACGCACGTGCAGCAGCCGGTCGGGGGAGACGTGCCAGCGGACGTAGGGGTCCTGGTCGCTGAGGTGGAGCAGCGAGGCGTAGAGCTCCTCGCCCTCGCTCGACGTCGGCAGGGCACTCACGCGGGCGACTGTACGGTCCGCGTCCTCGCCGGCCGCCCCCGCCCTCGGGTGCCGGTCCGTCCGGCTGCTGCCAGGGTGGAGGTGGGAGGTGCGCAGGTGGACCAGGTGGGCGACGAGTTCGACGTGGCCGTGGTCGGTGCGGGCCCGGCCGGTGCGGCGGCGGCGCTCGCGGTGCTGCGGGTGCGTCCGGGCGCGCGCGTCGCCCTGCTCGACCGCGCCGAGCACCCACGGGACAAGGCGTGCGGCGACGGCGTCGCCCCGCAGGCGCTCGACCTGCTCGCCTCGCTGGGCGCCCCCGACGTCGCGGCCCGGTTCCGGCCGGTGCGCGGGCTGTCCCTCGGCCAGCAGGGGGGACCGACGGTGCGCCGCGAGATGGCGCGCCCGGCCCACGTCGTGCCCCGGCGGGTGCTGGACGCGCGGATCGCCGCGGCCGCCGTCGCCGCCGGTGCCGTCCCGGTGCGGCACCGCGTGCGGTCGGTGGAGCGGCGCGCCGACCGGGTGGTGCTGGATGGTGCGCTGGCCGCGCGGGTGCTCATCGGGGCGGACGGCGCCGGGTCGGTGGTGCGCCGATCCCTCGGCTTCCCGTCCAGCCCTGCCGACGGCGTCGCCGTCGCCCTGCGCGGCTACGCCCCGGTGAGCTCGGGGCGCACCGACAGCCAGATCATCGTGCTGGGCAAGGGGAAGACGCCCTCCTACGCCTGGTCGTTCCCCATCGGGGACGGGCGCGCGAACGTCGGCTACGGCGAGGTCCTCGGTGCCGCCGCGGCTCCCACCCGCGCCGGCATGCTTCAGCGGCTCGAGGAACTGCTGCCCGGGGCGGGTGCCGGCGGGGAGGCGTGGCGGGGGCACCACCTGCCGCTGTCCTCGCACCGCCCCCGCCAGCCCGACGGCCCGGTGCTGCTGGTCGGCGACGCCCTCTCGCTGGTCAACCCGCTGACCGGTGAGGGCATCCACGAGGCGGTGCTCTCCGGCGCGCTCGCCGGAGCCGCGGCCGCGCAGGGGCTGTCCGGGGCCGACGCCGGCGGCGTCTACCGCGCGTCCCTGCAGCGGGTGCTGGGCCGGCACCTGCGCGACGTCCGCATCGCGGCGAGCCTCGCCCGACGCCCGCCCCTGGTCGCCGCCACGATCCGCGGTGCCGCCGAGGACCAGCGGGTGTTCGACGCCTTGGTCGCGATGGGCCTGGAGCGCGGCACGCTGAGCGGAAGGACTTTGCTCGCCGCGGGCCGCCACCTCGTCGCCTCCTACACCCGGTAGGTCCGGGCCGGTTGGGGTGAGGGTGACCCTGGTTCACATAGAAGGAACCGGGGTCACCCTCAGTCCAACCGTCTCCCGGCGCCGGAGAGGAGTGAGGGTCACCCTCACTCCCTCTATGTGTCTGAGGGTCACCCTCACCCCATCTATGCCCCCCTGTGGACAGTGCTCGACGGGTGAGCGGCGCGTCGCTCTAACGTCCCTCGGGGTCGACGGACGGGCGGGGGGTGTGGGCGGGTGCGGCACAGGGTCGGGGGCGGTGTCGGCGGGGAGGTGCTGTCGGGGCCGCGCGCGGACGCGGCGTCGGTGTGGCAGGTGGTGCTGCGGCTGCGGCAGGTCGCCTCACTGGCCGCGGTGGCCAGGGACGGGCTGCCGGGGACTGATCCGGCGTGGTCCGGGGTGGCGGCGACGGCGTTCGGTGGGGCACGCGACGCGGTCGGGGGACGGCTGGGGCTGACGGCGGGGGTGGCGGGTCGGGCGGCGGAGGCGCTCAGCGGCTACGCGCAGGCGGTGGAGCGGGTGCAGGCCGAGGTCGCCGCGTGTGCTCGGGAGCTGGGCGAGGTGGAGGCTGAGCGGCAGCGCCGCGCGGTGCTGGTGGCCTCGGGGCTGCCGGACCCGGGGAGCGCGGATCTGGACCGGCGGTGGCGGGCGGTGCATGCCCGGCATGAGCGGGCGCTGGAGGCGTACGGGGCGGCGACCAGCGCGGCGGCGCGGGCGCTGGACACGGTGTGGGGGCAGGTGCCGGCCGCGGCGCGGGGGATGAGCGTCGGGGACCGGGTCAACCAGGGGTTCCGCGGCTTCTTCCAGGCGTTCGCGGTCGAGCCGGTGCAGGGGGTGTGGGCGCTGACCGGGGAGGCGCTGGTCGACCGGGAGCAGTGGGCTCGCACGGTGAGCGAACTGCCGGCGGCGATGCGGGACCAGGTGGTCCACCCGGTCCGCACGACCGAGGAGACGCTGGGGATGGATGCCTGGGGCGAGGACGACGGGGACTGGACCCATTCGCTGGGCTTCACCGCCGGCACGCTGGCCGGGATGGTGCTCGGGCCGCTAGGTAGGGCGGGTCAGGCCGCCCGGGCGGTCGAGCATACGGCTGAGCGGGCCGCTGAGAAGGCAGCGGAGAAGTCGGCGGAGAAGGCAGCCGAGCACGCGGTCGAGCGACCTCCGCTGCAGGACCTAGCCGACACGTTCGACGGCGTCGACCTGCTCAACCACGAGGCTAACGGCGGTCACACGCTGAAGGAGCATGTCGATGTCACCGACGACTACCTGCGCGGACGGCTGGAGCGCCGGGTGGCTTCTAACCTGTCCGCAGCGCACATGCCTGATGATCAGCGGGACGTCTCCCGCTTCTCCTCGCGTGAGGTGGCGGAGGAGTGGATCACCAAGACCCTTGAGGCTAGATGGGCTGACGTCGATCGGTGGCTTGAGTCCAGCGATGACCGGACGAAGGAGTTCGACCTGCCGGGCGTGCCTCCGAACATCGGCGTGCTGCTTCACGTGCATCCGGACGGCTCGGTCACTCAAATGAAGATCACGAGGGTCCGGGTGGTCCTCGCGCGCAGCGAGCAGGGTGTCTTCGTTCGGACCGCGTACCCGATGATTGACCCATGACGGACTTCGGCGACGAGACGAAGAAGCGTTACCCCAATCTCAACTCGGTCCTCACCATGTTCTACCAGTGTCGGAATGACTACCTCATTGACCCGATCGCGGCCATCGACGAGGGGGTGGACAACGCGGGCGGCCGCGGGAAGCAGGCTGCTCGTGAGTTCCGTCAGTTGCTCGTGGACGAGCCAGACCGCAAGGGACTCAGTCGCAGACTGAGTGCCTTGGGGCTCGACGAAGCATGGTTTCTGCCGGGAGACCCTCATTCGCAATGCCTGCTCGCCGCCAAGCGGATGGAGGCATATCCACCCCACGGTCGCGAGTACGTCGACGCGTCGGCGGTTCCGCTGGAGCGTTCGTCACGCTGGGCCACTGAGGAGGTCGCCGAGCGAGCGGTGCGACGGACACTGGAGCTCTACCGGGGTGAGTTGGAGCTGTGGACCGGCGATCACGGCGGCATGGCCCGCGTCTGCCTCTGCGTCGACTTGGGCGAGGACCTGGGATGGGTAACAACGGCTGGCGGGGAGGGTGGCGAGGTGCCGGCCGCGTCTTGCGTGGTCATCGTGGCCTGGGACGAAGCAAGGCCGACGGTCAAGGCCAGTTATCCGGACATTAGGTGGGAGCCGAGGTGGCGAGACGCCCTCCCAGACCTGGTCCATGTGTACGGCGGCTACTTCGGCCAGCACACCCTCGCCGAGTTCAAGGGTGAGTGGGACGCGTTCGGGGCAGTGATGAATCGGCTCGGTGCACCTGCTCGCGCTCGTGTCGTCGCCCAGCTCGCCCAGCTGCTCACCTTGCCCGAGCCCGAGGCCAAGGACGCGGTCCGCAACCTCGGTTCCTACGTCGTCCCGCCGGACACGCTGGGCTGGATCGAGCGGCTGCACTGGGTCCTGGCCGCGATCGACGCCGGATCTTGAGACCCCCTGCACCCTCCCTGATCGCGGCCAGGCATCAAGATCCGCAGTAGGCCGGCCGTCAGTCCGTCAGCAGCATGACCGCCCCCATCGGCGGCACCGGCACGGCGGACAGCGGGTGGCGCTCGCCGGTGAGGACGTCGACGGCGCTGGTCGCGGCAGGCAGGTGCACGGCTACCCAGCGGGGTGAGGCGTCGGTCGAGGTGAGCGCCACCAGGATGCGGCCGTCGGCATGACGAGCCTGGGCCCAGACCCGGTGCAGGCCGCCCTCGCCGGGCTCGACGTCCCATAGCCGGGGGGCGCCGGCGTCGTGGGCGAGCGAGGCGAGGAAGGATCGGTTCTCGACGGCGCCGTGACGCACCAGGCCCAGGTCGAGGTGCGTGCCGCACACCCACGCCACGCCGTCGCCCACCCGCCGCCGCACAAGCGCGGGGGAGCCGTCGGCGAACCGGCCGACCACCTCCGCGTCGTCGGCGACCACCCGCAGCTTCTGCACGTGGTGCGCGCCGACGAGCACGCGGCCGTCGGAGAGGTGCACGGAGACGGGCTCGTCGGTGGTGTCGACATCGTCCTCGACGACGCCGAGCAGCGCGTCCAAGCCGGCGCCGGGGCGCCGGGAGTGCGACCATCCGCGCCCGTCCACGGTCCCGGCCTTGGCCTGCACCAGCAGGTGGCCGCCGCCCCGGACGTAGGAGGTGAGCGCCGCGCCTACGGACGGCGGCAGCAGCAAGGCCAGCGGTAGCACCAACAGCCGCGCCGAGGTGGTGGCCACGGTCGAGGGGTCGACGAAGCCGACCTCGAAGCCGTGCAGCCCGCGGAACGCCCCGAGCATGGCGTCGTACAGGTCCGCGCCGTTGCCGAACCCCTGCAGGGACACGGCGTTCGTCCGGTCCACGTAGAGGGCGACCGACGGCTCGGCCGGCTCGGCCTCGGCCAGGACCGCGGCAACCGAGGGCTCGGACAAAGCGTCGGCGACGGCCGCAGCGGCGTCGCGCCGCGGCGTCGTTTCACCCTCCAGGTCGGCCAGCGCGCCCCAGTGGATCGGGATGCACGCCCACTCCCGCCAGCCCTGGAACAGCGTGAGCCGCGAGCCGGCGCCGACGACCGCGGTGCACAGGCGGGTGATGTCGTCGGGCGTGGTCGAGTGGTCCGGGCCCATCACCCAGCCGTTCAGCGGCCCGGACTCGATCTCCGGGTACCAGAGCTCGACGCCCGCCGCGCGCGCCACCGACCGGGCGTAGGAGAGGTGCATCGCCTCGAAGCCGGGCTCGCGCAGGTGCCGCTTGCCGATGCCGGGGTAGAGGTCGAAGCCGATCGCGTCCACGTGCCGGGCGATCTGCCAGGCGTCCTGCCCCATCAGCACGTGGAACGGGTCCTCGCGGCCCCACACGTTCATGTTGGACGAGACCGGCAGCCCCGGCGCCAGGGAGCGCAGGATGGAGGCCTGCCAGCCGACGAACTCGGCGAGCCGCTGCGCGGTGAACTCCTGCCAGTCCAGCCACGCGGTGTGCACCGCCCAGGCCATCGGCATCGCCCGCGGCGCGCGCACCTGCGTCCAGGACGAGTACCGATGGTTGGTCGGGTCCCACCGCCAGGCGTCCGACAGCGCCTCCAGGGTCTCGTAGCGCTCCTGCAGCCAGCGCACGAACGCGGCCTCGGTGTGCGGGTTGTAGTCGTAGAGCTCTACCTGCCGCTCGCGCCACGGGATGAACGGATAGCCCGGCTCGTTGTCGACCTGCCAGCCGTAGAGACCGGGACGGCCGCCGAACCGCTCGGCGAGCGTGCGCACGTGGCGCTCCACCTCGGTGCGGTAGGCCGGGTGCTCCTTGCAGGCCCAGGACCACATCGCCGCCGTCGGGTACTTCGCGCCGTCGGCGGTGACGATCTGCAGGTCGTCGTGCTCGTCCAGCATCCAGATCGGCGGGTTCTGCGAACCCGTTCCCAGCAGGATGCGCATGCCGCGCTGCTCGACCAGGTCGAAGAACTCGTCCAGCCATGACCAGTCGTAGGAGTGCTTGGCCACCTCGAGCCGGTCCCAGCTGGCCAGCAGCTCCGCGGTGCGCACCACGGTCTGGCCGGCTGCCCGCATCCGGTCCAGGTCCCGGGCCCAGTCGCCGCGCTCGTGGTGCGCCGGGTAGTAGGACGAGCCGAACTCGTGGCGACGGCTCACGGCAGGACCTCCGGGTTGGCGCAGTGCAGCGGTCGTTCTCCCGCCAGCAGCCGGGCGACGTCGCCGACGAGCATCTCGGTGTGGTGGCGGACGACGTCGTCGGCCGCGCCGGCCAGGTGCGGGGTGAGCACGACGTCTGCGCGGCGCAGCAACGGGGAGTCCTCCGGCAGCGGCTCGGTGGCGAAGACGTCCAGCGCGGCGCCGGCCAGCTGTCCTGCGTCGAGCGCTGCCACCAGGTCGTCCTCGTCCACGCAGGCACCGCCGGCAGTGTTCACCAGCCAGGATCCCGGGCGCATGAGGGCGAAGGTCTCCGCCCGCATCAGCCGCTCGGTCTCCAGCCCGCGGGGGCAGTGCAGCGAGACGACGTCGCTCTGGGCGAGCAGCTGCTCCAGCGGCACCGAACCCTCGACGTGCGGGTCGTGGAACAGGACGGCGGTTCCGAACCCGCCCTCGAGCCGCCGCGCCACAGCCCGCCCCACCGCGCCGTAGCCGACCAGGCCGACGGTGAGCCGGGACAGCTCCGGCCCGCGGAAGTGCAGGTAGGGCAGCTCCTGGCCGAAGCGCGTCGGCACGCCCCATCCGACCGAGCGCAGGTGCCGGTCACCGGCCACCACCCCGCGCACCAGCCCGATCAGCAGCCCCACTACGAAGTCCGCGACCGACTCGGCGTTGCGAGCAGGGGTGTAGAGCACCGGGAGCCCGCGGCGCGTGCACTCCGCGATGTCGACGTTCACCGGGCCACCGCGGGCCGTGCCTACCGCGAGCAGGTCCGGGCAACGGTCCAGCACGGCCCCGTCCACCGTCTCGATCTCGGTCAGCAGCAGCCGGCTGCCGGCTGCGACCGACGCGTACTCCTTCGCGCCCAACGCGTGCCGGGTGCAGCCCCAGCCGGCCCGCTCGACGTCGAAGCCCAGCTCGCGCAGGCACCGCTCGCCGTCGTCGGTGAGCTCGCACGTGGCCAGAACCTTCACGCCCGCGCCTCCTCGTCCCCCTCGGGCAGCGCCGCGCGCAGCGCCCCCCACACCTCGAGGTAGCGAGCGTACGACGCCTCGTAGGAACGGGTTCCGCTCGGTCCCACCACCTCGGTCGGCACCGGCTGCGCCTCGCCGGTGGCTAGCTGCCAGGCGGCGGCGGACGCGTCGGAGCGTGCCACCCGGACCGGCCGGTCCAGCATCTTGGCCAGCTGCCGGGCGAACAGGGGGTCCCGGTCGACCGCTCCGCCGGCCAGCACCACGTCCGCGGCCGGGCGCCCCAGCGCCCGCTCGAGGTCCTCGACGTTGGCGCGGATCGTGGCCAGGTGCGCCTCGAGCAACGCCTGGGCGACGTCGGCGGCGGTGGTGTCCGGGCGCAGCCCGACCATCGACATCGGCGCCTTCACCGCCCAACCCTCCTCGGTCCAGGCCGGTGACCCCGTGACCGCGACGACGCCGCGAGCCCCGGGTTCTCCCGACGGCGCGGTCCCCAGCAGGTGCGCCCCCCAGCCCTGCATGGTGCCGGGGTAGCCGCAGTTGGTCTCCGCGGCCCACAGGTCCTTGCGGGCGTGGGTCGAGACCCAGGGGTGCCGCAGCGGGTCCCTCACCGGCTCGGTGGTGGCGGCCTGCACCGGGGTGCTGGAGCCGGCCACCACGGTGACGACCCCGTCGGCCAGAGCGCCGGCGGCCGTCGCGGCCAGCTGGGTGTCCCCGCACCCGGCCACGACCGGGGTGCCGGCGGGTGCGCCGAGGAACTGGCGGCGGGTCGCGCCGACGACCTCGCCGGCCTCGACCAGCGGTGCGCACCAGTCGGTGCCGAGGCCGACCTGGTGCAGCAGCTCGCTCGCCCAGGAACGAGAAGCCACATCGGCCACCTGGCCGGCGCAGGCGTAGGACACCTCGGTGACCTCGACGCCGCTCAGCCGCCAAACCAGCCAGTCGTGCAGGAACAGCACCCGCTCGGTGCGCTGCCACAGCGCCGGTTCCCGCTCGGCGGTGGCCAGCAGCTTGGGCAGGGTGAGCTCAGGTGCGGGCCAGTGCCCGGTCAGCTCGTAGAGGCCGTCGACCTGGCGCAGCCGGGGGAGCGCGCGCGCCCCGCGCCGGTCGCTGTTGAGCACGGCGGGGGCGATCTCCGACATCCCGTCGGTGAGGACGTAGCCCTGCCGCAGCGAGGCGACGACGACGGCCAGCACGCGCTCGTCGTCCTTCACGGCGGAGGGACGGTCGCGCAGCAGCCCCCACCAGGCCTCGAGGTCCGCCTCCACCCGGTGCCCCTGACGGTCCACCGGCAGCGTGACGACGTCGGTGCGCACCCCGCCGTCGGCCCCCACGGTGCTCACCTTCGCACCGGAGCCGCCGAGGTCGACGTAGAGGACGACCTCACGCACCCGCGGTGACCCCGCCGTCGGCCGCCGCGTTCTCCTTGCGCCGCACCGTCTCCAGGTACTCCGGGGGGCAGCTCGGCACCCTGCTGGCGTCCCCGCCGGCGAGCACGAGCGCGGCGTAGGTCGCCTTCGCAGCCTCCTCCAGGTTGAAGGCGCGCTTGTGCGCCTCCTCCACCGTGCCGCCGAGCACCGAGCAGCCGTGGTGGCCCAGCACCACCGCGTTGGCGCCGTCGGCCACCGCCTCGGCTCCGGTGACCGCCAGTTCCTCGGTGCCGGACTGCACGAACGGGGTACGCCGCACCTCCCGCAGGTAGTAGGCATGGTCGATGGTGACCAGCGAGACGTCGTGGCCCATCGCGTCCAGCAGCACCGATGTCTGCGGGTGCAGGTGCACGAGCGCGTTGACGTCGGGCCGGTGGCGGTAGGTGTGCAGGTGCAGGAGCACCTCGCTGGAGGGCTTGCGGTTCCCGTCCAGCACGGCTCCGTCGGCGATGCGCACCAGGCTGAACGACTCGCGGTCCAGCCGGTCCAGCCACGTCCCGCTCGCGGTCACCCAGCAGGCCTCGGCACCGGGATCGCGCGCGGACAGGTTGCCGCCGCTGCCGATCACCAGGCCGGCTCGCACGGCCTCACGGCCGACGTGCGCGAGCAGGTCGCGGACGTCGCCGGTGGGGTAGCTCACGGGACGAGCACCTCCTTCAGTCTCTGGGTCTTCGAGGGTTCGAGGGCTTCACGGAACTCGGTCAGCGGGCGGACCGCTGTGACCACCTCCGACAAGGCGTCGGAGACGGCGGGATCGGCGAGCAGCGCGATCGCGCCGGGGAAGGCGCCAGGGGCCAGATGACCACCCCGCAGGTCGATCCCCTTGTGCTCGGCCAGCACGTTGAGGTCGAGACGGACCGGCTCGGAGTAGACCGAGTAGAGGACCACGACGCCGCCGGGCGCGACGACGTCCACCGCACGGACCGCCGCGGCGGCGTCACCGCTGCACTCGACGACGACGTCGGGAGCATCTGCGCCGTCGGCGGGGGAGGGGCCCACCTCGTCCTGGAGCACCGGCGTCAGCCCCAGCGAGGCGGCCACTGCGGCCTTGGCCGGTGTGCGCACCACGACCCGGACCCGCCGCGCCCCCGCAGCACCGGCCGCGAACGCGACCAGCGCCCCGACCGGACCCAGACCCCACACCAGCACGTCGTCGCCCGCCTGAACCCCGCCGCGCTGCACGGCGTGCACCGCGCACGCCGCCGGCTCGACCAGCACGGCGACCTCGCGCGGCAGCTCGTCGGGCACCGGATGCACCAGCGCTCCCGGAGGCAGCGCCAGCCGCTCGGCGAAGGCTCCCGGGATGCCTGAGCCCAGGTGAGGGCCGTGGGCGCACAGGTGGGTACGGCCGCGACGGCACATGCCGCACGCGCCGCACGGCACCTTCACCTCGGCCGCCACCCGGGTGCCGACGGCGACGTCGTCGCAGTCCGAGGCGACCACCCGTCCGAGCAGCTCGTGGCCGGGCACGAACGGCCAGGGCAGCTCCCCCCACGGGTGCCGGCCGGTCCACAGCATCCGGTCCGCGGCGCACACGCCGGCCGCCTCGACCTCGACCAGCAGCCCGCCCGCCGACAGGTCCGGCTCGGGCACCTCCTGCACCGCGTAGGAGCCGGGACCGTGGGCGACCAGTGCCCTCACAGCGTCCACCCCGCGCCGCGCAGCGCGGTCAGCGACTCGGCCACCGCGGACTCGCCGCTCTGGCCGGCCTCGGAGACCGCGCCGTACAGGTCGAAGGCGGCGGTGCCGGCGTAGCCGGTCTCGTCCAGGGCGCGGACCAGCGCGCCGACGTCGTGCACGCGGCCGAGCGGCAGGTCGTCGTCGCACCGGCCGGGGTTGGCGTCCCCCAGGTGCACCCCGGTGAGCAGCGGGCCGAGGCGGCGCACCGATTCGGCCGGGTCCTCGCCCAGCGCCCAGGCGTGGCCGGTGTCCAGCAGCACGCCGGTGCCCGCGACGTCTCCGGCCAGCCGCAGCGCGGCGTCGCAGTCGGGCACCACCGTCCCGGGCTTGTACTCGACGTCGAGCAGGACATCGTGCGCGGCCGCCGCGTCCCGGGCGCGGGCCAGGGTGTCGACGAGCAGCTCCCACGAGGCCTCGGAGAGGTCCGCGCCGGGCCATACGCCGAGCCGGCGCAGGCCCAGGGTCCGCGCGGCCCTGGCGCAGGCGGCGACCTCGGCCACCAGCCGTTCGCGCACCGCGGGGTCCGGGTGGGTCAGCGCGCCGCCGGGCCAGCGGTTCGCCGGCAGCGACAGCAGGACAGAGGCCACCGGCAGCCCGGTCCGCGCGGCCGCCTCGGCTCGCGCGGCCGTGCGGCTCGGGGACAGCTCGAGCGTGGCGACGTAGACGCCCACCTCGACGCCGGCGACCCCGAGCCGGGCCAGCAGCTCCCAGGTGGCCAGGTCGTCCAGGCCGTCGGGCCAGTGGTTCCAGTCCGCACCCAGCACCCGCCAGCCGCGGCTCACGGGTGGCCGCCCAGGACGTGACCGTGGGCCTCCGGCAGCGACACGCGCACCTCGTCGCCAGGTGCCGCCTTCGCGGTCGGAGGCGTCACCGCGCGCAGCAGCGTCTCGCCGGCGACCAGCTGCAGGTCCCACGCCGTGCCCAGGTAGCGGCTGTCCACCACCGTGGCCGGGAGTCCCGGTGCGTCGGGCGAGGTCGACACCGACAGCGCCTCCTGGCGGACCACCAGCGTCCCGGGCCCATCGGCCACCTCCGGGGCGGCCACCGGCCCGAGCGGTCCGTGCCACCACCCGGCCCGCACCGAGCCCGGGACGAGGTTGGCGGTGCCGAAGAACCGGGCCACCCGCAGGGACGCCGGCCGCTCGTAGAACACCTCCGGCGCACCCTCCTGCTCGACCTTCCCGTCCAGCATCAGCGCCACCCGGTCGGACACGGCGACCGCCTCCTCCTGGTCGTGCGTGACGAACAGGGTGGTGACGCCCACCTCGCGCTGCACCCGGCGGACCAGCTCGCGCATCTCCACCCGAAGGCCGGCGTCGAGCTGGGAGAGCGGCTCGTCCAGCAGCAGCACCTGCGGCTCCACCACCAGGGCGCGGGCCAGCGACACCCGCTGCTCCTGGCCGCCGGAGAGCTCGCCGGCCCGGCGGTCCTCGTAGCCGGGCAGCCGCACCAGATCGAGCATCTCGGCCACCCGGCGCCGTCGCTCCGCAGTCGGGATCCGCCGCATCCGCAGGCCGAAGGCCACGTTCTCGCCGACAGAGAGGTGCGGGAACAGCAGCGGCTTCTGGAACACCATCGCGACCGGACGGCGCTCGGGTGGGACGCCGAGCATGGAGGCGCCGTCGAAGAGGATCTGCCCGTCGGTGGGCTCGAGCAGCCCGGCGAGCAGCTTGAGCGCGGTGGTCTTCCCGCACCCGCTGGGCCCGAGCAGCGTGGTCAGGGTGCCGCGCTCGAGGTCGAGGTCGACGCCGTCGACGACGTTCTCCGACGTCCCGTCGTAGCGCTTCACCAGGCCGCGCAGGGCGACGTGCGTGCTGCCGGTCACCTCACAAGCCTCCCAGCCCGACGACCGCTCCGGTCGGCGCCGCACCGCGCCGGGCGAGCACGCGAGAGGTGAGCACGAGCAGCAGCAGCGGCGGCAGCACCACGACGAGCGAGAGCATCGCCGCCACGGGAGTGTCCGAGCTGCCGACGTAGGCGAACAGCAGCAGCGGCAGCGTCTTCACCACCCCGCCGCCGATGAGCAGCGTGAGGACGTACTCGCTCCAGGAGATCAGGAACGCGAACGTCATCGCCACCGCCAGGCCGGGGAGCACCGCGGGCAGCGTGACGTTCCGCAGGACCTGCCACGGTGATGCGCCGAGCACCCGGGCCTGGTCCTCGAAGGAGGTGTCGAAGCCGGCGAACGTGCTGGCCATGACCAGGCAGACGTAGGGGGTGGTGGGGATCAGGTGCGCCAGCACCACGCCGGGCACGGTGTCGGCCAGTCCGTAGCGGATGAACACCACCTGGATGCCGACGCTCACCGCGATGCCGGGCACGATCACCGGCGCCAGCAGCAGGAACTGGACCAGCCGCCGCCCGCGGAAGGAGTGCAGCCCGAGGGCCCGGCCGGCGGCCAGCCCGATCGCGCCCGACACCACGGCCACGACGACGGCTATGGTCGCCGACGTCGCCAGCCCGGTGAGCACGTCCGACGACGGGTCGGAGACGATCCGAAGCGGGCGCAGGCTGTAGCGCTGCGGCAGCAGGGCCGGGAAGCGCCAGGTAGCGGCGAACGCCCAGACCACCAGCGGGACGAAGGGCAGCAGCAGCCCGAGCACGAGCAGGGGCACCCCGACGGCGCGCCTCACGAGCGCCGGCCCAGCAGCGACTCGGTGAGGCGCACGTAGGCCAGCACCAGCACTGTGGCCACCAGCGCGACGACCATGCTGATCGCCATCGCCTCCGGGCGAGCGGTGAGGTCGGAGTCGGTGAACCGCTGGTAGGCGACCACCGGCAGCGTTGCGGGGTAGGTGCGCCCGAGCAGGTAGGGCACCTCGTAGGAGCCGAACGCGAAGGCGAACACGATGACCGAGCCGGCCAGCACCGCCGGGGCGACCAGCGGCAGGGTGATCGAGCGGAACCGCTGCCAGGCGCTCGCCCCCAGCACCCGGCCGACGTCCTCGAGCTCGTCGACGCCGCGGGACAGCGCGGCCAGCACGACGACGCCGATGAACGGGGTCTCCTTCCAGACGTACTCGGCGAGGATGCCCCAGCCGAATCCGTCGGCGACCAGTGCCGGCGCCGCCGCGGGTGCGCCGACCAGTCCGACAGTGTGTAGGAGCCGGGCGAGGAAGCCGCTCTGGCCGAGCAGCAGCAGCATCGCCACCGCGCCGACGACGTGCGGCACCGGGAGGGTCGACTGGAACAGCACCATGAGCAGGTTCCGGCCCCGGCGGGTGCGCCGGATCAGCAGCGCGCAGGCCACGGCCAGCGCGGCGGACACCGCGGTCGCCAGCACCGACACCCGCAGGGTCAGGAAGAGGGAGGCGCGGACGGCCGGGTCATGCCACAGCCCCGTGTAGCTGGAGACGGTCCAGTGCCAGCCGGGCAGGAACGGCTGGTAGCCGAAGGACTGCAGCGCCCCGAGGGCGAGCCCGCCGAGGAACAGCACCACCACCACGAGCAGCGCGGGCGCCAGTAGCAGCCCGGTCCGAAGGGAGCGGGGGAGCCGGTGCCGCGGCAGCAGCAGGCGGCGACCGGGACCCGGGGAGGTCGCGGTCGCCGCCTGCTGCAGCGTGGTGGTCATGGTTGGACTACTTCTGCTCGGCTACTTCTGCTCGACCTCGGCGGTCCAGCCCTTCTCCAGCGCCTCGAGCCAGGCTTTGGGCAGCTCGGGGTTCGCGTTCTTCGTCTGCTCGGAGAACGGCAGCTGCGAGGCGGGGGTCTTGAGCGAGGTGAACTTCTGCTTGTCGGCCGGGTCGAGCTTGTCGACGTCGAGCGCCGGGTAGTAGCCCGGCGGGTTGGCCAGCTTCTCGTACTGCGCGTCCGGGCTCATCAGGATGTTGGCCACCACCATCGCCCCGGCCAGGTGGGCGGCGTTCTTCGGGATCGACACGTAGCTGACGTTGCCGATCGTGCCCTCCTTGAACACCAGCTCCCGGGTGCTCGCCGGGAAGGCGCCCTTGTCGACCTCGGCGGAGATGGAGCCCGAATCGTAGGAGAGGAAGGCGTCGATCTCGCCGTCGCCGTAGAGCTTGGTGACGGACGGCTGGTCCTTGGGGTAGGTTGCCCCGCCGCGCCAGAGGTTCTTCTCCAGGCCGTTCAGCTCGGTCCACACCTTGGGCGCGAGCTGGTCGTAGGCCTGCTGGCTGTAGGCGGGGATGTTCTGGTAGCCGCCGGCCGCGTTGTAGGCGAAGGTCCGCACCACCATCGAGCCGGTGAAGTCCGGCGGGGCGGGGTAGGTGAACTTCCCCGGGTGCGCCGAGATCCACGTCTTGAGCTTGTCGACGGTGTCGACGTCGTCCGCCTTGACCTTGGCCGAGTCGTAGACCAGGACCGACTGGGCGCGGTTCCAGGGCGCCTCGCAGTCGTCCACCGGGACGCCGAAGTCGGTGCTGAGCGAGGGGTCGCCGAAGTCGTAGTACTTGGCGTTGGGAACCTTCTGCGGGTAGCCGCAGTACCAGAGGTCGGCCTGCTTGCCGGTGGCGAAGTTCTCGCCGTTGATCCAGATGAGGTCGACCGAACCGCCCGAGGTCTTCCCGGCCTGCTTCTCGCCGAGGACCTTGTTCACCGCCTCGACGGTGTCGTTGATCTTCACCTCGTTGACGGTGACGCCGGCTTCGGCGGCCTTCTTCTTGACGTAGCCGTTGACGTAGCCGTTGAGGTTGTCGTCGCCGCCGTACATGTACCAGTTGACGGTCTGACCCTTGGCCGCGGCCAGGACCGACGACCAGTCCGACGGGTCCAGGGACTTGCTCGCGGCGGCGGTGCTGCCCGAGCCGCCGCAGGCGGTCAGCAGCAGGGCCGCTCCGGCGGCGAGCGCGGCGAGCTTGGGAGCGATCGTCACATGAATCCTTGTCACTTGTCCGTTGTGCGCTTGGGTGAGCGGGCGAAGGCTAGTGCCGTATCGCCGTGGGCGCATCAACGGGCGTTTGTCAACGTGTCGGGGCCGGTTCGGAGCCGGAGCGCCGCCGGATGGGCGCGGGTCAGGCCAGGCGGCTGGGCAGGGTGGGGGCGAGGTCGGCGTAGCGGCGCAGCAGGGCGGTCCGCACCGGCGCGGTCTGGGCCTGGATGAGGTGGAACAGCGCCTCCCGGGCCAGCCGCTGGTTGGGCGAGCGCAGGCTCATCGACATGCCCGCGCCGCTGGCCACCAGCGCGGCCGCCGACCGGTTGAGCAGCTCCAGCGCGGCCGCCCGCAGCGCGAGGCGGTCCTCCACCGCGGCCTCGGCCGGCACGTCGTCGATCAGCGCGTAGGCCTCGCTGCGCAGCCCACCGCCCTCGGCGGCCAGCGCCGCGGCGAGCTCCAGCCCGTCCACGCTGCCGGTGGCGTCGGCCCACGTGGCCAGCCGGCGCACGATGGTGCGCAGCAGGCCGAACACGGCCGGGGTGACGTTGGCGGTCTTGGCCGCGTCGGCCTCCAGCCACGGCTCGATCGCGGCCAGGTCCGCGACGTCGGTGTCCGGCACCCGCAGCCCGTCCAGGTGCAGCGTGGTGGTGCCGGTGGCCTCCATGGCGGCCAGCGCCATCGGCGCGCCGGGGGTGAGGCCCGGCTGCTCGTGGGCCGGCAGGAAGGCGAACAGCGCGCGCTCGTCGTCGGTGACGGCGCCGAGCAGCAGCACGTCGGCCAGGCCCCAGCCGGTGAACCAGCCGACTGTGCCGTCCACCACCCAGCCGTCGCCGTCGCGTCGGGCGCGCACGGGAGGGGTGCCCCCCCGACGGCGCAGGTGCGAGACGGCCACACCGGCCAGCAGCTCGCCCCGGCCCATCGCCGGCAGCAGCCGGTCCCGCAACGGGCCGTTCTCGGTGCGCAGGGCGTACTGCAGCGGCATGCCGTGCTGGGTGGCCACGAACCAGGTGGAGCCGCAGGCCCCGGACAGCTCCTCGGTGACCGCCCGCACGACGTCGGCCGGAGCGCCCTCGCCGCCGTCGGCGGGTGGGGCGGCCAGTCCCAGCAGCCCGGCGCCGGCCACCAGGTCGATCCGCTCGCGGGTCACGCCCTCGACGTCGACCTCCTGCGCGCTCGGCTCGAGCACGTCGCGGGCCAGGGCTGCGGCGCGGCGCGCCGCCGGGTGCGCGGCGACGGCGGTCGGGTGGTCGAGCGGTGCCACGGCGGCGGCCACCGCGGCGGGCAGGTCATGGGTCTGGTCGGGCGGTGTCAAGTCCCCGTGGCTCACGGCTCCGACCCTAGGTGCGGCGCGCGCGGGGTGCGCCTCGGGGGTGGCGCCGCCCGCCCCCGACGTAGGGTCCAGCCCGTGGGCGAGGACCTGTTCACCGACGCGGCCGCCTCGACGACCGCCGCGGGCAACACAGCCGGCGCGGGCCGTCCGCCGCTGCCGGTGCGGATGCGCCCTCGCTCGGTGGACGAGGTGGTGGGCCAGCAGCACCTGCTGCGCCCCGGCTCGCCGCTGCGCCGGCTGGTCTCCTCCGCAGCCGACGGTCCCGCCGCGCCGGCCAGCGTGGTGCTGTGGGGGCCGCCGGGCACGGGGAAGACGACCTTGGCCTACCTGGTCAGCACCGCGACCGGCCGCCGGTTCGTGGAGCTGTCCGCCGTGACGGCCGGGGTGAAGGACGTCCGCTCGGTCATCGAGGACGCCCGCCGCACCATCGGCGCGGGCGGTCCGGAGACGGTGCTGTTCGTCGACGAGGTGCACCGGTTCTCCAAGAGCCAGCAGGACGCGCTGCTGCCCGGCGTGGAGAACCGCTGGGTCACGCTGGTGGCCGCCACCACCGAGAACCCCTACTTCAGCGTCATCTCCCCGCTGCTGTCCCGCTCGCTGCTGCTCACCCTCGAGCCGCTCACCGACGAGGACCTGCGGGTGCTGGTGCAGCGCGCGGTCGCCGACGAGCGCGGGCTCGGGGGAGCGGTGCAGCTCGCGCCCGAGGCCGAGGACCACCTGCTGCGGATCGCCGGCGGCGACGCCCGGCGTGCGCTCACCGCGCTGGAGGCCGGGGCCGGGGCGGCGATCGAGGCCGGCCTGCCGGTGCTCGACGTCGAGACCCTCGAGCTGGCCGTCGACCGCGCCGCGGTGCGCTACGACAAGACCGGCGACCAGCACTACGACGTCGCCAGCGCCTTCATCAAGTCCGTCCGCGGCTCCGACGTCGACGCCGCGCTGCACTATCTGGCCCGGATGGTGGAGGCGGGGGAGGACCCTCGCTTCATCGCCCGCCGCCTGATGATCTCGGCCAGCGAGGACATCGGCCTGGCCGACCCGACCGCGCTGCAGGTGGCGGTGGCCGCCGCCCAGGCGGTGCAGATGATCGGCTTCCCGGAGGCCCGGATCACCCTGGCCCAGGCCACCATCCACCTGGCCCTCGCGCCCAAGTCCAACGCCGCCTACCTCGCCATCGACGCCGCCCTCGCCGACGTCCGCCGCGGCCTGGCCGGCCCGGTGCCCCCGCACCTGCGCGACGCGCACTACTCCGGCGCGCAGAAGCTCGAGCACGGCAAGGGCTACCGCTACGCCCACGACGCCCCCCACGGTGTCGTCGCCCAGCAGTACGCCCCCGACGCCGTCCACGGCACCGACTACTACGCCCCCACCGACCACGGCGCCGAGCGGGTCCTCGCCGAGCGGGTGGCCCGGTTGCGGGCGGTGGTGCGGGGGAGCTGAGGGGGAGCAGGCCGCCTGGCGCAGAATGTGACAGCAGTGCGCGACACGCCGCGTCGGCGCGACAACAGCGTCACAGTCTGCCCGGCAATCCCCAGGTGCCCACGATGGGCCGACACCGTCAACAGCCTGGGTTCCAAGATCAGCAGAGACCGGGCCGGCCGGGCAGGTTGGCGGGATGTCCTCCCAGCCCCGCCCTCATCAGCTGCCCTTGATCCCTGCAGCCCGGCCCCGTTCCAGGGCGCAGGCGAGCGCGGAGGGGTTCACCCGCAGCGACCTGGACAGCCCGCGCTGGCGTTCGTCCCTGCGCAACGTCCATTCGCCCGTCGACCAGGACCCGACCCACCCTCACCTGCGCCTGCTCGAGGCAGCTGGCGCACTGGTGCCCGGCACGTCCCTCGGCGGCTGGGCTGCGGGGTGGCTGCACGGGGCGCGGGAGCTCGACGGTCGCGGCCACAACGGGCAGGAGCTCGAACCCGTCCTGGTCTGTCTGGACCCGCCGGCGCAGATCCGGTGGCGGCGCGGCCTGCGCCCCTTCCGCAGCCGGCTGCTGCCGACCGACCTCGACGTCGTCGATGGGCTTTCGGTCACCAGCGTCGTGCGTACGGCGTTCGACCTCGCCCGTCTCGCGCCCACCCTGGCCGAGGCCGTCGCGGACCTGGACTGCGTCTGCCGGGACTGCGACCTGGACCCGGCAGAGATCGCTGCCTATGCGAGCCAGCGGCGTCGATGGCGGGGCGTCGAGCAGGCCGTGCGGGCCGCCGGCCTAGTGGACGTGCGAACACGGTCCCGTGGGGAGAGTCGGCTGCGTGTGATGTGGCGGTGCGACGCGAAGCTGCCCAGGCCGGAGGTGAACGCCCGCGTCGTCGACCAGTCCGGACTCCTCTTGGGCATCGTCGACCTGCTCGACGTCGAGAGCGGGCTGGCCGGCGAGTACGACGGTTCGGACCACCGGGCGCTGGCTCAGCACACCGCGGACAACGGCCGCGAGGAGGGCCTCGAGCGCGCTGGCCTGACCGTCGTCCGGTTCACCTCGCTGGACCTCTCGCACCGGCTGCGGACCGTGCAGCGGCTCAGGGAGGGATGGCTGGCAGCGCGTCGAACGCCGCGGGGTGCCTGGGACTGGCGGCCCCGCTCCGCCTAGCCCGCAGACTGCGACGTCGTTGTCGTGCGGCCGCGGTGTGTCGTGCAACGCCGTCACACTCTGCCCCCGCCCCCCTTTCCCGCTCAGTCCGCCTCCGCCCCGGGCGGTAGGGTCAAGCCCCATGTCGGCAGGAGAGGTGGCGGGGCTCATCGCGGCCCTCGCCTTCGTCGTGCTCGTGGGGCTGCTGGCGCTGCCGCTGCTGCGCCTCACGCGCACCATCGCCCAGGCCCAGCGCTCGCTCGAGGAGCTCACCGAGAAGACGCTGCCCACGCTCCAGGAGGCCACCGCCGCCATGCGCAGCGTGAACGCCTCGCTGGCGCAGACCGAGGGCATCGCCTCCGACGTCCACGACATGTCCAGCAACGTCTCGGGCCTGACCGGCCTGGTCACCAGCGGCCTGGGCGGCCCGGCGATCAAGGTCTCGGCGTTCTCCTACGGTGTCCAGCGGGCCATCGCCCAGCGGCGCACCGCCAAGGTCGAGAGCACCGCGGCGGCGCGCATCCGCGCCGAGCGTCGCGGCCGCCGCGCCGCCGAGCGGGCCGCGGCCCGCAGCGCTCGCGAGGCCGCCCGGGCCACCGGCGCCGCGCAGAACGGAGCCGGCTCGTGAGGCGCCTGTTCTGGCTGGGCATGGGCGCGGCCGCCGGCATCTACCTGGCCCGCAAAGTCGCCCAGACCGCCGAGGCGTTCACCCCGCAGGGCATCGCCACCGGCCTGGCCGAGTCGCTGGCCATCCTCGGCGACGCCGTGCGCGACTTCGCCGACGACGTCCGGGCCGGCTCCGCCGAGCGCGAGGCACTGCTCGTCGAGGCCCTGGGCATCGAGACCGGCCGCCCCCGGGTGATGACGAGCACCCCCCTCGCCGCCGCGCTGCCCCCGGTGGAGGCGACCGTCGACGTCGACGGCACCCCGCTGAACCGCCCGCACCTGCCGACGCCCCCGTCCGCGCAGCAGACCCGACCCATCGGAGAGCACTGAGCATGGAGACCGCCGAGATCAAGCGCCGCTGGCTGCGCTTCTTCGAGGAGAGAGGGCACGTTGTCGTGCCCTCGGCCTCCCTGCTGCTCGACGACCCCAACCTGCTGTTCGTCAACGCCGGCATGGTGCCGTTCAAGCCCTACTTCCTGGGCCAGGAGAGCGCGCCCTACCAGCGGGCCACCAGTGTGCAGAAGTGCGTGCGCACGCTGGACATCGAGGAGGTCGGCAAGACCAGCCGGCACGGCTCGTTCTTCCAGATGAACGGCAATTTCTCCTTCGGCGACTACTTCAAGGAAGGCGCCATCGAGCTGGCCTGGGACCTCATCACCAGGTCGCAGGCCGACGGCGGCTTCGGGCTGCCCGAGGAGAAGATCTGGGTCACCGCCTATCTCGACGACGACGAGGCGATCGCGCTCTGGAAGAAGGTCGCCGGCCTGCCCGATGAGCGCATCGTGCGCCGGGGCAAGAAGGACAACTACTGGAGCATGGGGGTGCCGGGCCCTGGCGGTCCGTGCTCCGAGATCTACCTGGACCGCGGGCCGGACTACGGCGCGGAAGGCGGTCCGGAGGTCGACGAGGACCGCTACATGGAGATCTGGAACCTGGTCTTCATGCAGTACGAGCTGTCCGCGGTGCGCTCGAAGGAGGACTTCGACGTCGCCCGCGAGCTGCCGGCCAAGAACATCGACACCGGCATGGGCCTGGAGCGGGTCGCCAGCATCCTGCAGGGCGTCGACAACCTCTACGAGATCGACGAGGTCTACCCGGTCATCGCCCGGGCCTCGGAGCTGTCCGGCAAGCGCTACGGCGCCGAGTACGACGACGACGTCCGCCTGCGCGTGGTCGCCGACCACGTCCGCACCGGCCTGATGCTCATCTCTGACGGCGTGCGCCCGGGCAACGAGGGCCGCGGCTACGTGCTGCGCCGCATCCTGCGCCGCGCGGTCCGGGCCATGCGCCTGCTCGGGGTGGACACCCCCGCGCTGCCCGAGCTGCTGCCGGTGAGCAAGGACGCCATGGCGCCGAGCTATCCCGAGCTCGAGCGCGAGTTCGGCCGGATCTCCGCGGTCGCCTACGCCGAGGAGGAGGCGTTCCGGCAGACCCTGCGCGCCGGCACCCAGATCCTCGACCTCGCGGTGGCCGAGGCCCGCGAGGAGGCCGTGCGCGAGGAGACCACCGGTGGCCCGGTCGCCGCCGCGCCCCGGCTGTCCGGCGAGAAGGCCTTCCAGCTGCACGACACCTACGGCTTCCCGATAGACCTCACCCTCGAGATGGCGGCTGAGCAGGGCGTGGCCGTGGACGAGGACGGCTTCCGCCGGCTCATGGCCGAGCAGCGCGCGCGGGCCAAGGAGGACGCCAAGGCCAAGAAGACCGGCCACGCCGACGTCTCGGCCTACCGCTCGGTGGCCGACGCCCTGGGCCGTGAGGTCGACTTCACCGGCTACGACGAGGTCCGCTCCGAGGCCCGGGTGGCCGGCCTGCTGGTCGGCGGCGCCAGCGTGCCGGCGGCCGGCGAGGGCGACGAGGTCGAGCTGGTGCTCGACCGCACCCCGTTCTACGCCGAGGGCGGCGGCCAGCTCGCCGACCACGGCCGGATCGAGCTGTCCAACGGGGCGATCGTGGAGGTCTACGACGTCCAGAAGCCGGTCACCGGGCTCACCGTCCACCGCGCCCGGGTGCTGGCCGGCGAGGTGACCACCGGCCTGGGCGCCCTGGGCGAGGTCGACGTCGAGCGCCGGCGCGCGATCAGCCGCGCGCACACTGCGACCCACATGGTGCACAAGGCCTTCCGTGAAGCCCTCGGCGAGACCGCCACCCAGGCCGGCTCGGAGAACCGCCCCGGCTCGTTCCGGTTCGACTTCTCCGCCACCGGCGCGGTGCCGGCCTCGGTGCTGGCCGACGTCGAGGCCCGGGTGAACGCCCTGCTGGTCGACGACCTGCCGGTGCACGCCGAGATCATGAGCCAGGCCGAGGCGGTCCGCAGCGGCGCGATGGCCCTGTTCGGGGAGAAGTACGGCGACGAGGTCCGCGTGGTCAGCGTGGGCGACTGGGCCCGCGAGCTGTGCGGCGGTACGCACGCGCAGCGCTCGGGCCAGCTCGGTGTGATCAAGTTGCTCGGCGAGTCCTCCATCGGCTCCGGTGTGCGCCGGGTCGAGGCGCTGGTCGGCACCGACGCCTACTCCTACCTCGCGCGGGAGAACGTGCTGGTCAACCAGCTCGCCGACCTGCTCAAGGTCCGCCGCGAGGAGCTGCCGGACCGGGTGGCCGGGCTGGTCAGCCGGCTGCGCGACGCCGAGCGCGAGATCGACAGGATCCGTGCCGGGCAGCTGCTGGCTGCGGCCGGCGGCCTGGCGCAGGACCCCACCGACGTGTTCGGGGTCGCCTTCGTCGGTCACGTCGCGCCCGAGGGCACCACCGCCGACGACCTGCGCAAGCTGGTCCTGGACGTGCGCGGCCGCATCCCGGCCGAGCGTCCCGCCGTGGTGGCGATGGGCGCCAAGGCCGGCGAGCGGCCGGTCGTGGTCGTCGCGGTCAACGACACCGGCCGGCAGTGGGGCGTGAAGGCCGGCGAGCTGGTCAAGGCCGCCGCCGGGGTGCTCGGCGGCGGTGGCGGCGGCAAGGACGACGTCGCCCAGGGCGGCGGGCAGGACGCCTTCAAGCTGGCCGAGGCGCTCGCGCACGTCGAGCATGTCGTCGGGCAGCGGGTCACCGGGAACGCCTGAGGTGACCGGGCCGGGCCAGGACAGCTCTGCCGGCGCCGGGGTGCGCCGCGGCGTCCGGCTCGGCGTCGACGTCGGCACCGTCCGCGTCGGCGTCGCGGCCAGCGACCCCTCGGCGCTGCTGGCCACCCCGCTGGAGACCGTCCGGCGCGGGCGCGGCGACGTCGACCGGGTGGTCGCGCTGGCCGCCGAGCGCGAGGTGCTCGAGGTGGTCGTCGGGCTGCCCCGGCACCTGTCCGGCGCGGAGGGCGCCTCGGCGGGCGATGCCCGCGCCTTCGCCACCGCGCTGGCCCGCCGGCTCGCGCCGGTGCCGGTGCGGCTGGTGGACGAGCGGCTGAGCACCGTCACCGCGCAGCGGGGCTTGCGCGATGCGGGCCTCACCGGGAAGCGTGCGGCCCGCACCCGCCGCGACGTCGTCGACCAGGCCGCCGCCGTCGTCATCCTGCAGTCGGCCCTGGACGCCGAGCGCGGCAGCGGGCGGCCGCCCGGCACCCTGCTCGATGCAGGGGCGGGTGCTTCCGCCAGCGGGAACGAGCAGACAAGCCACGGGGACAGCGGCACGGACGGAGGGACGCGATGAGCTCGCTGGGCCTCGGGCTGTCCGAGAGCGAGGAGCAGGAGCGCCAGCGGCGCCACCGCCGGCGGGGCCGCCGGGCCGTCGGCGTCGCGCTGGTGGTCGTGCTGCTGCTCGTGCTCGGTGTCGTCGGCGCCGGGTTCTTCGCGCTGCGCGGGCTGATCCCGCACGGCGGCCCGAACGACTACCCGGGCCCGGGCACCGGCCAGGTGCAGGTCGAGGTGGACGCCGGTGCCACCCTCACCGCCATCGGTCAGACGTTGGCCAAGGCCGACGTCGTCGCCAGCGTGGGCGCGTTCGTGGACGCGGCCAAGGCCAATCCCGACGCCGCCTCCGTGCAGCCGGGCGTCTACGCGCTCAAGCAGAGGATGAAGGCCTCCGACGCCGTGTCGTTGCTGCTCGACCCGAAGAGCCGGGTGCAGGAGAAGGTGCTGCTGCGCGAGGGACTGCGGCTCAAGGAGTCGTTGCAGGCCATCGCGAAGGCGACCGACATCCCGCTGGCCGACCTGCAGGCCGCGGCGAAGAACCCCGCCGAGCTGGGCGCTCCGGACTGGGCGCCCAAGGACGACCTCGAGGGCTTCGTGTTCCCGGCCACCTACACCTTCAAGCCGGGGGTGAAGGCGCAGGACGTGCTGTCCGCCGCGGTGAAGCGGTTCGACCAGGCCGCGCAGGACACCGGGCTGGGCGACGGCGCCACCATCGACGGCAAGCGCTACACCCCGCTGCAGATCCTCACCGTGGCCAGCATCGCGGAGAAGGAGGCCCCGCCGGCCGACCAGGCCAAGGTGGCACGGGTGCTCTACAACCGGCTGGACAAGGGGATGAAGCTGCAGCTGGACTCCACCGTCTCCTACGCCACCGGCAAGCCGGGCATCACGACCTCGGACCAGGACCGGGCCTCGACGTCGCCCTACAACACCTACGTGCACCAGGGGCTGCCGCCCGGCCCGATCGACTCGCCTGGCGAGAACGCCATCAAGGCCGCGCTCAATCCTGCCGACGGCCCGTGGCTCTACTTCGTCACGGTCAACCCGGACACCGGCGAGACCAAGTTCGCGGTCACCGGTGCCGAGCACCAGAAGAACGTGGCCGAGTTCCAGAAGTGGCTGCGGGAGCACCCGGGTCAGTGAGAGCTGCCGTCCTCGGGTCGCCCATCGCCCACAGCCTGTCCCCGGTGCTGCACCGCGCCGCCTACGCCGAGCTCGGGCTGGACTGGGACTACGACGCCTACGACGTCGCGGAGGCCGACCTCCCGGCGTTCCTCTCCGGGCTGGATTCCTCGTGGGCCGGGCTCTCGCTCACCATGCCGCTCAAGCGCGCGGTCATCCCGCTGCTGGACTGGGTCAGCCCGCTGGCTCGCCGCGTGCAGGCGGTGAACACGGTGGTGCTCAGCCCCGGTCGCCGGCTGGGGGCGAACACCGACGTGCCGGGCATGGTCGCCGCGCTGCGCGAGCGCGGGGTCTCCGGCGCGGGCTCGGCCACCGTCGTCGGCGGGGGAGCGACCGCGACGTCGGCGCTGGCCGCGCTCGCCGAACTCGGGCTGCGCGAGGCGGCGGTCGTCGTGCGCCGGCCGGAGGCGGTGGGCGAGCTGACCTCCGCCGCGGAACGGCTGGAGGTTCGGGTGGACGTGCGCCTTTGGGCCGAGGCGTTGGACCCGGCGAGCGGCCTGCTGGCCCGCGACCTGGTGATCAGCACCGTCCCCGGCGACGCCGCCGCCGGCCTGGCGGCCGCGCTGCCCGCCGCCCCCCGCGCGCTCTTCGACGTCGTCTACCACCCCTGGCCCACCGCCCTGGCCGCCGCCTGGGCGCAGGCCGGCGGCCTCGTCGTCGGCGGCCTGGACCTGCTGGTCCACCAGGCGGTGCTGCAGGTCGCCCTGATGACCGGCCGGGACACCACCGGCCTGGCCGACCTCATGCGCGCCGCCGGCGAGCGCGCCCTCGCGGCCCGCGCCTGACCCCCCGACCCCGTCCGGAATGATCACGGCCTCGTGATCTTTACTCGCCTACCGAGGCAAATTCTCCTCGGTCGGCGAGTAATGATCACGGTCTCGTGATCATTCCGAACCGGCCCGGCCCCTGTAACGCTCGCCCCACATAGCCCGTTCAGCAGGGTCAAGACGAGCCGCCGCCCGGCCGATGGGAGGGAGGACGGCGCGCCGACGGGTGCGCCCCGCGCAGCGAAGAGGTGCCCCGTGCCCGAGTCGTACGACCTGCCTGCCGGCCCCGGCCGCGCCTCCCGGCTGGCCCGGGTGCTGGGCGACCTGCTCGCGCAGGCCCCCGAGCTCGAGGCTGCCGCCGTCGTCACCTTCGACGGCCTGCCGATGGCCTCCGCGCTGCCGCCGGGCATGGACGAGGACCGCGTGGCCGCGATGAGCGCCGCGCTGCTGTCGCTGGGGGAGCGGGCCGCCGAGGGCCTGGGCCGCGGCGACCTGTCGCAGGTCTTCGTCGAGGCCGAGGACGGCACCGTCTTCCTGGTCTCCGCCGACGACGAGGCCGTGCTGGTGGCCGTCGCCGCCCGCGGCGCCAAGACCGGCCTGATGCTCTACGAGGTCCGGCACGCCGCCGCCGCGGTGGCCGCGGCCCTGCGCGCCGACGACCCGTTCACCTCGCTGGACCAGGCCGCCGAGGTGCTCGAGAACGTGGCCGCCGCGGCCGCCCCCTACGAGCCGGCCTACGCCGAGCAGGCCGCCGACCGTCCCGCCCCGGGCACCGGCTGGCCGGCCGGCGACTGGGCGCCGCAGCAGGCCGCCGTGCTCAACGGCCAGCTCCTCAACGGCCAGCCGCTGAACGGGCACCCCACGCCGCCGCCGGCCTGGTAGCCCCTCCCCGTCCCACCCCACCTGCACGCAGACGAGGCCGCCGTGAAGCTCGAGGGCTCGCTGGACGCGTTCGGACTCCCCGACGTCTTCCAGCTGCTCGCCGCCACCCGCAAGACCGGTGGGCTGCGCGTGCGCGCGGCCGACGGCGTCGAGGGCGCGGTCTGGTTCGACGCCGGGCTGGTCGCCAACGCCAGCGCCGATCTCTCCCGCCCCACTCTCCTACGTCGTGTCGTAGCAGCGCTGCCGGTCGACGACGCCGCGCTCGCCACGGCCGTCGCCGGTGTGGTGGCCGTCGGCGCCGGGGGAGGAGTGCTGCGGGCGCTGCTCGCCGCCGGCGCGGTCGACGCCGACGCCGTGTCGGCGCTGGCCCGCGAGCACGCCGTCGACGCCGTCGTGGACCTGCTCGACTGGCACGAGGGCGCGTTCGCGCTCGACGCCGACGAGGCCGACCCCGAGGGGCTCACGCTCGGCCTGCCGGTGGACCAGCTGGTCACCGCCGCACGCGAGCGCGCGACGGCGTGGGAGGCGCTGTCCGCCTCGGTGCCTCTCGAAGTCGTGCTGCGGCTCGCCCCGGTCGCCGAGGCGGTCACCGCCGATCCGCGCGAGTGGGCGCTGCTGGCGCTGCTCGACGGCCGACGCACCGTCGCCGACGTCGTCGAGCTGGCCGGCGACAGCCCGGTCACCGTGCTCACCGCCTTGGTCGAGCTGCAGCGCCGCGGGCTGGCGTCGCCGGCCGGAGCCGAGGCAGGCGACGCCCGCTCCCGCCGGCTCGCCGTCGTCGACGGCCTGGAGCGGCCCACGCTGCGGGTGCCCCTGGCGCCCGCCCCGGAGGCGCCCCCTTTCGCTGAGGCCCGGGAGCACCGGGCCGACCTCGCTGCGGCCACCGCTGACCAGGTGGGGCAGCCGGGCGAGCTGCCCGACGACCCGGCGCAGACCTGGGACGAGGACACCGAGGCGGCGGTCCGCGTCGATGACTGGACCGGCGACTGGGGCCCCGAGCCGCACCTGCCCCCGCAGCCGGTGGGGCAGCCGTTCGTGCCGCCGTCCGAGCGCGACGTCGTCCCGCCGCGCCCGGAGCCGTTCCTGCCGCAGCGCCGTCCGGAGCACGACGCGCAGGAGCGGGAGACGACCCTTCCCGCCCGAACCGCGGCGCTGCCCCCGCTGCCCTCGCGCACCTCGTCCGTCGGCGACGTCGTCGGCAGCGTCGCGATGGCGGCCGACCGAGCCCCGCTGGTCGAGCGCGACCCGAGCATCAACCGCACCCTGATGCTGCGTCTCATCGCCGGCGTGAGGGGTCTGTAGGTGACGGCACGGCAGGGGCGCCCCCGACGTCGGCACGGCGGCCAGGCGGTCAAGGTGGTCGTGACGGGGCCGTACGCGGCCGGCAAGACCACGCTGATCCGCACGATCAGCGAGATCACCGTGCTCAGCACCGAAAGAGGCACCAGCGAGAGCTCCGAGCGCGCCCGCAAGGCCGAGACCACGGTGGCGATGGACTTCGGTCGCATCACCATCGACCGCGAGCTCGTCCTCTACTTGTTCGGCACGCCCGGCCAGGAGCGCTTCGACTTCATGTGGGAGATCCTCGGCGAGGGCATGCTCGGCTACGTCCTGCTCCTGGACGCCGCCCGCCCCGAGTCGTTCGCCGAGGGTCGGGCCATCCTCGACGCCTTCCGCGCCATGGCGAACGTGCCGTTCGTGGTCGCACTCAACCGGGCGGGCTCGCTGGACCCGGCGCTGGAGCAGCAGGTGCGCGCCGCCCTCGACGTCGACGGCAGCGTCGCGATCGTCCCGTGCGACGCCACCGACCGTGAGTCGGTGAAGAACGTCGTGCTGGCCCTGCTGTTCGGCGTCCTCGACCAGCTCGAGACCGAAGCCGTGCGAGCCTGAGATGCGCTGGTGGCGCATGTGGTCCCGCCCCTCCCGCGGTCGGCACGCGGCCGGCCGCCGTCCGGTTCGGCGGATGCCCGAGGTCGTGCTGACGCCGGCACGCGCCGTTCACGAGCCCGAGATCCTTCCGCCTCCGGCGGCCGATGTGACGCGCACAGCTCTAGTGCCTTCACCTCGATCACCAGAGCCGGTCGGTCCCGGACCAGCACCCCGGCTGACTGATCCGGTGGTCGAGCTCGGCTTCACCGACGGTAGACGCGCGCAGATGCCGCCGGCCTCCCCGCAGACCGCGGCGTTGGTCGCTGCCGCAACGCGCCTGCTGCAGCGCAGCGACTGACGCATTTCGGGGACTGGTCAAGGTCGGCGGGTGTCCGCCCGATGGTTGGGGTGGACGACGTGACGGACGGGAGTGCGGGGTGAAACAGCTCGGCGACATCCTCCTCGAGGGGGGACTGGTCAGCGAGGACCAGCTGGTCGGCGCCTATGAGGAGCAGCAGCGGCAGGGGCGCAGCCTTGGTCGGGTGCTGGTCGACTCCGGCGTGCTCACCGAGGCCCAGCTCGTCGCCGCGCTGGCCACCCAGATCGGGCTGCGCTTCGTCGAGCTCACCGACTACGCGGTCGACGGCTCCGCCATCGGGCGGGTGCCCGGCACCGTCGCGCGCCGGCACACCGCGCTGCCGATCGGCTTCGAGGAAGGCCGGCTGCTGGTGGCGATGGCCGATCCGGCCAACGTCTTCGCTATCGACGACCTGCGCTCGATCACCGGCATGGAGGTCCGCGCTGTCGTCGCCACCCGCGGCGACGTCCTGGCCGCCATCGACCGCTACTACCGCGCCGACTCCGATCTAGACGACCTCACCAGCGTGCTGGACGCGCAGGCCGAGGACGAGGACGACCTCTCCAAGGTCAAGGAGATCGTCGAGGATGCGCCGATCGTCAAGTATGTCAACCTGCTGATAACGCAAGCCATCCAGGACCGCGCGTCGGACATCCACCTCGAGCCCACCGAGCACGACCTTCGGGTGCGGTTCCGCATCGATGGCGTGCTGCACGAGGTGATGCGCTCGCCCAAGGCGATCCAGTCCGGCGTCATCAGCCGGCTCAAGATCATGGCGGACATCAACATCGCCGAGCGGCGCATCCCGCAGGACGGCCGCCTGTCGGTGACCGCGCACGGCAAGAAGGTCGACCTTCGCGTCGCGACCCTGCCGACGGTGTGGGGCGAGAAGGTCGTCATGCGAATCCTGGACAACTCGACCGCACGGCTGGACCTGGCCGACCTCGGCTTCTCACGCTCGAACTACGACCGCTACTCGGAGAGCTTCACCAAGCCCTACGGGATGATCCTGGTCACGGGGCCGACCGGTTCGGGCAAGTCGACCACGCTCTACGCGACGATGAACATCGTCAGCCGGCCGGAGATCAATGTCATCACGGTCGAGGACCCGGTCGAGTACCGGCTGCCCGGCATCAACCAGGTGCAGACCAACCAGAAGGCCGGCCTGACGTTCGCCGCGGCGCTGCGCTCGATCCTGCGCTCGGACCCCGACGTCGTGCTCATCGGTGAGATCCGTGACCACGAGACCGGGCAGATCGCCGTCGAGGCCGCCCTCACCGGCCACCTCGTGCTCTCCACGCTGCACACCAACGACGCGCCGTCGGCCGTCACCCGGTTGACCGAGATGGGCATCGAGCCGTTCCTCGTGGGCTCCGCGCTGGACTGCGTGCTGGCCCAGCGCCTCGCGCGACGCCTGTGCAGCAAGTGCAAGGAGGCGTACATCCCGACGCCGGAGCAGCTGCTCTCCACCCGGTATCCGTGGCAGGACGGGGAGGAGCTGCCGGAACTGTTCCGCCCGGCAGGCTGCTCGGTGTGCGCGAAGACCGGCTACAAGGGCCGGCTCGCGCTGCACGAGGTCATGCCGGTGACCGAGGAGATCGAGCGGCTCTGCGTCGAGCGCGCCTCGGCCTCCGCCGTCGGCGAGGTCGCCCGCGAGCAAGGCATGATCACTCTGCGGAACGACGGGATGGACAAGGTGCGTCAGGGGGTCACGTCCATCGACGAGATCCTCCGCGTCGTCGTCTAGGTCTTTCGCCCTGTCACGTGGGGCGTAGAGCCTCAAGCCGCCCTTTGGCCCCGCCGATGCCTCCTGCGGACGGACCGCACCCGCGCCGCGGGTGGGACGAGCACGAGGGGACGCGACGGTGACCACTCCGGGATACCCGACGGGCGAGGAGCCCGAGCAGCTGGCCGGCGGCTTCGCCCCCGGGCCGTCGCCGCTCGCCGCCGACGGCGGTGCCGGTGGCTGGAGCTACTCCTTCGACGCCACCGGCGGCTACCAGCCCGCGGCGCCCGCAGCGGAGGTCCCCAGCGCGGCCTCCCCGGTCAGCGCCGGCGCGGAGTGGCAGTCCTACGCCGCGTCCTGGCAGCCCGAGCCTGCGACCGCACCCGCCTACGAGGCGGTCCACTTCGACCCGGCGGAGGAGACCCAGCAGTACGCGGCCTCGGCGTTCGAGGCGCTGGCGCAGACCGGCTACCAGCCGGCGGGAGCGGAGCCGTCGGCGTACACCGAGACTCCCTACCAGGCCTCCTACCAGCCGTCGTACGAGGCGTCCTTCGACCAGTCCTACGGCGTCGCGCCTGTGGCCGAGGTGGCCGTCGAGCAGCCGTCGACGACGTCCTACCTGCTCGCCCCGGAGGCCGCCGCACCGGCGCCGGTCCCGCTGTCGCTGGTCCCCGAGCCGGAGCCCGAAGCGTTCACCCTGGGCCCCGTCGTCGTGGAGGAGTCCGAGGCCGACGAGGAGGCCTACGCGCGCGCCTCCACCGAGGCCCAGCAGACCGAGGACGACCTCAACCTCAACGAGATCCTCGAGCACGTCGTCCAGGTGAAGGCCTCGGACCTGCACATCACCAGCGGCACCCGCCCGACGATCCGGCTGCACGGCGAGCTGACCCAGCTCGAGGACTACCCGGTGATGACGCCGCCGGTCATCCAGCGGGTCATGTACGCGATCCTCACCCAGAAGCAGCGGGAGAAGTTCGAGGAGGAGCTGGAGCTCGACTTCTCCTACTCGGTGCCCGGGCGCGCCCGCTTCCGCGTGAACCTCTACCGCCAGCGCGACGCGCTGGGCGCCGCGTTCCGACTGATCCCCTACGAGATCAAGAAGCTCGAGGAGCTCGGCGTGCCGCCGGTGGTGGCGAACTTCGCCCAGCTGCCGCGCGGGTTCGTCCTGGTCACTGGGCCGACGGGCTCCGGTAAGTCGACCACGTTGGCCGCGATCATCGACCTGGCCAACCGGACCCGCAAGGACCACATCATGACGGTGGAGGACCCGATCGAGTTCCTCCACCGCCACCAGAGCTGCGTGGTCAACCAGCGCGAGGTGGGGGAGGACACCTGGTCTTTCCAGAACGCGCTCAAGCACGTGCTGCGCCAGGACCCCGACATCATCCTGGTCGGCGAGATGCGCGACCTGGAGACCATCTCCGTCGCGCTGACCGCCGCCGAAACCGGCCACCTGGTCTTCGCGACCCTGCACACCCAGGACGCCGCGCAGACCATCGACCGCGTTATCGACGTCTTCCCGCCGCACCAGCAGCAGCAGGTGCGGGTGCAGCTGGCCGGCGCCATCCAGGGCGTGGTCTGCCAGACGCTGTGCAAGACGCCCGACGGCAAGGGCCGTGTGGTCGCGACCGAGGTGATGACCGCCACGCCGGCCATCCGCAACCTCATCCGCGAGGGCAAGACCCACCAGATCTACTCCGCCATGCAGGCCGGCCAGCAGCACGGCATGCACACGCTCGACCAGCACCTCGCCGACCTGGTGCGGCGCGGCCAGATCACCTACGAGCACGGTCTCGAGAAGTGCCACCACGTCGAGGACTTCAACCGGCTCACCGGCCGGGCCTGAGAGGGACACCCATGGCAGCCACCGCCACCTTCCAGTACTCGGTCCGCGATCGGGCCGGCAAGATCGTCAACGGCAAGCTCGAGGCCGAGTCGCAGGCCGCCGTCGTCAACAAGCTGCGCCAGATGGGCTACGCGCCGGTCAGCATCACCAAGGCCAACGCGGGGATGCAGGCGGAGATTAAGATCCCCGGCTTCGGAGGCAAGGTCAAGCTCAAGGACCTGGCCGTCATGTCGCGCCAGTTCGCGACGATGATCAACTCTGGCCTGTCGCTGCTCCGCGCCCTCGACATCCTGGCCAACCAGACCGAGAACAAGACCCTCGCCCGGGTTCTCGCGACCGTCCGCAACGACGTCGAGACCGGCGTCGCACTGTCGGCCGCCATGGCTAAGCACCCAAACGTGTTCCCGCCGCTCATGGTCAACATGTGCCGGGCGGGTGAGGTGGGCGGCTTCCTCGACTCGGTCCTCCTGCAGATCGCGGAGAACTACGAGGCCGAGGTCAAGCTCAAGGGCAAGATCAAGTCGGCGATGACGTACCCGGTGGTCGTCTTCGTCCTGTCGATCATCGCGGTGATCGGCATGCTGCTCTTCATCGTGCCGGTGTTCGCGAAGATGTTCGCCCAACTGGGCGGAACCCTGCCGGCGCCGACCCGTGTCCTGGTCTTCCTCTCGCACTCGCTCCAACTGCTCGGTCCAGTCATCCTCGTCGGGCTGATCGTCGGGGTGGCCGTCTGGCGACGCGTCAAGCACCAGGAGAACGTCCGGAGCGTCGTGGACCCCATCAAGCTGAAGATGCCGGTCTTCGGCCCGCTCTTCGGGAAGATCGCCCTGAGCCGCTTCAGTCGCAACCTGGGCACCATGATGCGGTCCGGCGTCCCGATCCTGCAGTCTCTGGAGATCGTGGCCGCAACGACCGGCAACATCGTCCTGGAACGAGCCGTGCGCGACGTCCAGGAGAGCGTGCGCAAGGGCGAGTCACTGACAAAGCCACTGGAGCAGCACAAGGTGTTCCCGCCGATGGTCGTGCAGATGATGGCCGTGGGTGAGGACACCGGAGCCTTGGACACCATGCTGCACAAGATCTCGGACTTCTACGACCAGGAAGTGGAGGCGACGGCTGAGGCGCTCACCAGCCTGATCGAGCCGCTGATGATCGCCTTCCTCGGCGGGATCATCGGATCGATGATCGTCGCGCTCTACATGCCCATCTTCAAGGTGTTCGACCTCATCAAGTAGGGCGGCGGCGGGCAGCGTCGCCGGGCGACGCGTCTGGATTCGTCGACGAATCTCCACCTGTGCCCACGAATAGCCCGACCGGCGATCGTCGTTGAACATGGCGATGCCTCGTCGATCGCACATCTGTGGCCCCGTCAGTCCTGGGACTGAGGGGGCCACAGCCGTTCGGGCTAGTCCGAGAGAGTGCTTTCCGACGACTGCGTCCCGGATGCTTAAGCCGGCCGGGGAGGGGGCCGACATCGTGGGTGTCATCGAGCTCCACGGCCAGAAACGGCACACCCACCGCGAGGTGGGGCCGCAAAGCCAGGGGGGCGCTCCACCTGGAGCGGCCGGCCCAGCTGCCTCGGCCAGACGCGCAAGCGTCCGGGCAAGGACCGGGTCCGTGGCGCTCACTCGATCCGGTCCGGAAGGGACAGACGCGAATGCTCGCTCGCATCCGCAAGGCCCAGGAGAACAAGGAGGGTGGCTTCACCCTCATCGAGCTCCTGGTCGTGATGATCATCATCGGCATCCTCGCTGCCATCGCTATCCCCGTCTTCCTCAACCAGCGGAAGAAGGCGCAGGACACGGCCGTCAAGGGGGACGTGGCGACGCTCGGTAAGGAAATCGCCACTTACTGGGTTGACGGAACCGCGGCGCCCACGGTCGCAATCTCGGGTGGTCGCTACACCATCAACACCAACGACATCGGCAAGGTGAGCAGCAACGTGGCAGCCGGCCCGAGTGCGCTGAGCATGGTGGGCACTGACGCCACTCACTGGTGCGTGGACCTGACGAACTCGCAGGGAGACGTCAAGACCTACAAGTACTCGGCCCAGAACGGTCTTGAGACCGGCGCCTGCACCAGCGCAACCGCCCCCTGATAGAAGAGCCGACTGCGCGTCTTAGTCCGCGTACGACGAAGTGGGTCGTGGTGGGGGAGCTTGTATCGAGCTTCCCCACCACGAACAACCTCTCGCCGTCCTTCAAGAGGGGGTGCCACGTGAAGGTGCTTGACGATGAGCGCGGCTTCTCCCTCATTGAACTCATTGTCGTTCTGATTATTTTGGGCGTGCTGGCGGGGATGGCCATCCCAGTTCTGTTGCTGCAGCGAGCCAAAGCGCGAGACACCTCGACTAGAGCAGACGTGAACACGCTCGCGAAAGAAGTCGCGACGTATTTCGTTGACGGCGACGGGCTCATAACACTCGACTTTGTGAGCTACCCCGGAGCGGTCGTGCTAAGGGACGGGACTGGCTGGAGCGCGACGGTTCGCCTGACCAATGGCACGGTAGCCCCCACGACTGGAAGTGGAAGGAATCTGGGTTCAGCGACCGATTGGTGCGTAAGTCTCACCGATCCCTTGGGTCACGACCGTACGTATAAGTATGAGGCGCGGAATGGCCTCGACCTGGGGAGTTGTTCATGACGCTTTGTGAGTCGTTGAACTGTAGAGAGGGGCAGCGCGACGAGGGCTTTACCCTCGTAGAAACCGTTCTTGCCATGGCGATCACCTTCGTTGTTATGGCTGTTCTGCTCGTCGCGTTCGTGAGCACGCTCTCGACGGTCACGCTCTCGAAGCAGCGGCAGACCGCCACCGCTCTCGCTACGCACGTCATGGAAGAGTTGCGAGCCTTGCCCTACGCAACGGTGACAGCCGGCCTCAAGAACACCGACACCAGCGGCGACCCGAACATCAGCGGCTCGACGTTCAGCCCCACCGTCGGCGGGATCAGCGGCGAGACGCTGGTCACCTACGCGACCGGGGCGGACCAGAGCCCGCTGTACCCGCACCGGACCACGGAGACAGTCGACGGGGTGAACTACACCGTCGGCACCTACGTCACTCGCGCCGGCACCGCGAACCCCGCCTACAACCTCACCGTGCTCGTGTCGTGGAGCTCCAACGTCACCAAGGGCGCGACCAAGACCGTCGTGCAACGGTCGACGTCCTACTCCCCGAGCGGCTGCCTCTCCAGTGCCACCCACCCCTACTCCGGGCCCTGCCAGGCGTTCTTCAACGGCCAGGCCGGCCTGTCCACTGCGGGGATCACCGTCACCAACGACGTCGACTCCACCCAGCCGATCACCGGGCTGAGCGGCCTGAAGGCTCTGCTGAGCCTGCCCTCGCTCACCGCCGGCGTGGGCGTCGAGCAGACCACCAAGCTGAACGGCGGCGCGCAGACCACCCAGGCCGCGGTCACCTACGCGGATGGCACCACCAGCAGCTCCGGCGGCCAGGCGGTCACCGCGAGCGCGGACACCGACCCGTCGTCCACCGCGCAGACGACCTCCAGCGGCAGCACCGGCAGCCAGTCGAGCGGCGCCCAGACGCTGAGCGGCCTTGCCGGCACGCTCGCGGTCACGCCGACCACGGGGGACAGCGGCTCTTCCGGCGCCTACGCGGTCTCTACGAGCACCGGCTGCGTCAACGACGCCGGCACGACCATCAACCCGCTCGGACAGCCCTGCACCTCCGGCAGCGTGCAGTCCACCGGCACTGCCGGGAGCATCACGCTGAACCTGAGCGGAGCGGCGGCCGTCAAGTCGTTGCCCACCTTCTCCCTGGCCAATGTCGGCGCTGCGCCCTCGGCGTCGCGGGCCTACGTCTCCCGGCTGCTCAGCTCGGCCGGCAGCGCCTGCCCCACGCCGAGCGGCAACGGCTGCATCACCTCTGGCGTCACCCGCTCGCTCGGCGACGTGACCGTCGGCCGCGTGCCAGCGTCCTCGCCCGGCGACAACGTCCCCGCAGGTTACGACTACTCGTTCAAGGTGTCCGGCCTGGCGGAGCAGGTCTACGCCGAGAGCGGTACCGGCACCCGGAGCCCCGCTTCCGCCTACTCCCGCACCGGCGGGACCCTGTCCTACTGGAACGGCAGCGGCTACAGCACACTCAATCTCGCGACGCTGACCGCCGACACGACGGTGTCCACGCCCGTCGTGACCGCCTACTACTACAACATCGCCACGCTTTACGTGAGCGTGTCGGTGGAGTCGACGATCACGGCGAGCGGGAAGGCCGCGGCCGTCTCCACCGGCACCAGTCCGTGCCAGGCCGCGGCCTGCGCGGTGTCCTCCACCGGGGCGAGCGTCCTGCGGGCCAGCACGCGCTACGTCGTCACGCTCAACGGCCTGCCGCTGACGCAGTTCGTCGTGGTCACCGACCTCGGCTCGGTGCTGGCTCAGTCCTCCTACCAGGCCGCGCCGGCCTCCTGAGGGGTGCAGAGATGACGGCCATCAGTCGAGGGATCCGGTGCCGAACCCGGGATGAGAGGGGTTACACGCTCATCGAGATGCTCGTGGCGATGATCGTGCTCAGCCTCGCGCTGGCGATGATCACTACGGCCCTCATCCGCTCGCAGACGTTGACTCGCGACCTCGAGGCGACCGCGGACAGCGCGTCCGAGGTGCGGATCGCGCTCGCGCAGATCGACCGGCAGGTCCGCTCGGGCAACGTTCTCTACAGCCCGGCCAACGAGCCGGCCCAGCTCGCCTCGTGCACCGCGACCGGCACCAACGCCGGCAGCTGCATGCGGGTGTATACCCAGGCCAACGGTGAGCAGCGTTGCGTGCAGTGGCAGGTTCTCGCCGACTCCGCCCACCCCGGGACCAACCTGCTCCGCAGCCGGGCGTGGTCGCCGGACTGGCAGACCGACGGCAAGGTCACCGCCTGGGGAGTTGTTGCGCGCGGGCTCAGTCAGAGCGCCGGGGCTCCGTTCACCTTGCAGGGGGCCACGACGGCCTACAGCAGCCGGCTGCTCGACGTGAAGTTCGAGGCGCTCGACACCCGCCGCGGCAAGTCCACGGTCATCGAGTCCTCACTCTCGGGGCGCAACACCAACTACGGCTACGACCCGGGCCAGTGCAGCCCGGAACCCGCGGGATGAGGAGAACCCCTATGCGTGCTCGACTGATGGTCGGGATGCGCGGTCGCGCCCGCTCCGACGACGGCGTCGCCCTCGTCATGGCCATCGCCATCGTCGGCCTGGTCTCGGTGTTCGTCGCCACCCTGCTGGTGTTCACCCTGCGGGAGAGCGCTCAGACCGGACGCGACCGCCAGCGCAGCGAAGCCATCACCAGCGCCGAAGGTGCGGTGGATGTCGCGATGGCTAAGATTCAACAGCAGGACCCCACGTCGTTGCCCTGCGACACCTCGTCGATGACGAGCACGCAGTCGAAGCCGGACACAATGACCATCTCCACCACCGTCACCTACTACGACGTCAACGGCGTCCAGCTCAGCTGCTCGGCGGTGAAGAACCCGTCGTCCAACGTCGCGGCGGCCACCGCGCTCATCAAGAGCACCTCCACCACGACGCCGATCGCGGGACAGGCCGCCGCAGTGCGAACCATCGAGTCCGAGGTCCGGCTCACCCCGTCCTTCGCTCAGGGGCTGGACAAGGCGATCTTCGGTGACGCCGGCGTGACACTTGCCAACAAGACCGAGCTCTACGGACAGGGAACAACACCGGACGCCGACATCTACACCAATGGCGACTTCGCCTGCCAGAACAACGAGCACTTCCGCGGCTCGGTTTATGCACAGGGCTCCATCTCGCTGTCCAACTCGTGCACCATCGACGTCGATGCCTGGGCCAAGACCGGCTTCAGCTCCACCAACCCGCAGAGCACGGTGAGCGGCGACGTCAAGGTCTCCAGTGGGAGCGCTCAAATCAATGCGGGCACCATCGGCGGCAAGGTGATCGCGCAGAGCGTGACGCCGAGCAGCTGGTGCACCAGCCACCCGGGCAAGTGCACCACCGGCAACGGCGTGGTCTCCGACCCGCCAGCGCAGCCCTTCCCGATCCTCAACTGGGACAGCAACACCGCCGCCCAGTGGGCGGCCAACGGCTACACCAATGTGATCACCCTGGACTCGACCCAGTGCACCAAGTACACCGGCCAGAGCGGCAGCAGCTCGTCGAACGGTCCGGGCCAGTGGATCGTCGACAAGGGCAACAACCTGTCCGGCCCGACGGTGCTGGTGACCTCGTGCTCGGTGCTGATCCAGAACCCCAATAAGAACAACGCCTGCGGCAACAAGACCATCTGCCTGAACAACAACCTGGCGGTCTTCGCGACCGGTGGTGTGACCATCTCCAACACGATCACTATCCAGAGCACGAACACGACAACGCGAAACCTCTACCTGGTCCAGCCCTACAACGCGGTCAGCACGCACCCGTGCACTAGTCAGGGCATCAACCTGGACAACCAGGTGAGCATCTCCAGTACCATCAACGAGCTGCTCTACTCGCCCTGCACCATCCGCAAGGCCAACAACACCGACCACTACGGGCAGATCTACGCCGGCGGCGTCGCTCAGGTCGACAACCAGCTGACGATGTATTACCGCCCGCTGCCGGTGTGGGGCCTGAGCAACACGACCAACAAGGTCAAGTACTACTCGATGGACATCCTCTACAAGCGCGAGACGACGTCGTGACGCTCCGCCCGCGTGTCCCGCGGGCGGTCAGCGCCGATCGGACGAAGGATGCCTAGGGTGCTCGTCGTGAATCCGGGCCCGGTGGTCGTCGTCTTCTCCGTGGTCGTCGGCCTGGTCATCGGCTCCTTCCTCAACGTCGTCGTCTGGCGCGTCCCGAGGGGCGAGTCGGTGGCCAGCCCGCCGTCGCACTGCCCGGCCTGCGGCCAGCCGGTCCGGCCCCGGGACAACGTGCCTGTTCTGAGCTGGGTGCTCCTGCGCGGGCGATGCCGCGACTGCGGGTCGCCGATCAGCGCGCGCTACCCCTTGGTCGAGGCCGGCACCGCCATCGCCTTCGCCGCCACGGCCGCGGTCATCGGCGCCGACTGGGCGCTGCCGGCTTTCCTCTACCTCGCCGCCATCGGGGTGGCGCTGGCGCTCATCGACATCGACGTGCACCGACTGCCCAACGTCATCGTGCTGCCGTCGTATGGGGTGGTCGCCGCCCTGCTGCTGATCCCGGCGGTCGTCGACGGCCGGTGGGACGACTACCTGCGGGCCCTGCTCGGCGCCGTGGCGCTGTTCGCCTTCTACTTCCTGCTCGCCTTCATCTACCCGGCCGGGATGGGCTTCGGCGACGTCAAGCTGGCCGGCGTCCTCGGGCTGTGTCTTGGCTGGATCGGCTGGGGCGCGCTGATCGTCGGCGCCTTCGCCGGGTTCCTCTTCGGCGGGGTCGTCGGCGGCGCCCTGATGGCGGTCGGCCGAGCCGGACGCAAGACAGCGCTGCCGTTCGGACCGTTCATGCTCGCCGGCACCGCGGTCGGCATCATCGCCGGCCAGCACCTGGCCGACCTCTATCTCGGCACGCTCGCGGCCTGACAGCGCCGCGCAGAGCCACTGGGCCGAACGGGTGCGGTCTCCCGTCTCGTCATTCCTGGGTCCAACGACCTAACCCCTTCCGCTCAAGCCCCCACCTGCACCGTCCGATTCCGACCTTGGAAACGACAGACAGGTCACAGCACGGCGTGCGCCGGCTGGGAAGGGGAGCGTCGTGGCTGGACGATCCGCCATCGGTCTCGACATCGGGACCTCCGGCGTGCGTGCCGCCGAGCTGTCGTTCGGCAAGGGGGGCGTGACGCTCGACCGGTTCGGTCAGGTCGCCCTGCCGGAGGGTGCTGTGCGTGACGGCGAGGTCGTCGACCCCGACACCGTCGCCACCGCCATCAAGCAGCTCTGGTCGCACACCAAGTTCTCGAGCAAGAAGGTCGTCGTTGGCGTCGCCAACGCCAAGGTGGTCGTCCGCCAGGTGGACCTTCCGTGGCTGCCGATCGACGAGCTGAAGAAGTCGCTCAGCTTCCAGGCGCAGGACTTCGTCCCGATGCCGATCGAGAGCGCGGTGCTGGACTTCCACCCGCTGGAGGACCTGCAGGCCGACAGCGGCCAGCGGCTCGTCCGCGGCCTGCTCGTGGCCGCCTCGCGGGAGATGGTCAACAACAGCATCGAGGCGGTCCAGAAGGCCGGCCTCACCCCGACCATGGTCGACCTCTCGTCCTTCGCGGTCCTGCGCGCGATGGCGGAGACCGACGACCTCGCGATGGGGACCCCGGTCGAGGCCCGGGTCGACGTCGGTGCCCGGGTCACCAACATCGTCGTCCACCAGGGCGGCGTCCCGCGCTTCGTCCGCATCCTGCTCATGGGCGGCAAGGACGTCACCGACGCGGTGGCCGACCGGATGGGCGTGCCCACCGAGCAGGCCGAGGCCATCAAGCAGTCCCTCGGCCTCGGCGGCGCCGGCGCGGCCCCGGGGACGCAGGCCGCAGCCCGCGTGGTGGAGGCGACCGGCTCACAGCTGGTCGACGAGGTCCGCGGCTCCCTGGACTACTACCTCGCCTCGTCCGGCTCGGCGCCTATCGCGCGGCTGGTCCTCACCGGTGGCGGCTCCCGCCTCGGCGGCCTGGCCGAGCGGCTGCAGGCCGCCACCCGGGTGCCGGTCGAGATCGGCACCCCCATCGCCCGGGTCCAGGTCGGCAAGACCGGCTTGTCCGACGACCAGCTGCAGTTCGTGGCCCCGCTCGCCGCGGTGCCCGTCGGCCTCGCCCTCGGAGCGGCTTCATGAGCACGAGCACCCTCACCGCGGCGCGCACCGCAGCGCTGCCGCGGGTCAACCTCCTCCCGCCGGAGATCGCCGAGGCGGTGCGGCTGCGCAAGGTCAAGGCCGGCCTGGGTGCCGTCGTCGTCGGCGCGGTCGCCGTCGTCGGCCTGCTCTACGTGCAGGCCACCGGTGCGGTCAACGACGCGCAGGACCAGGTGGCCGCGGCGCAGGCGCGCACCACGCAGATCAACGCCGAGACGGCCAAGTACTCCGACGTGCCCAGGGTCTACGCCCAGGTGGCCGCCGCGCAGGCGCAGCTGGAGCAGGCGATGGGCCAGGAGGTGCGGTGGTCGTACTACCTGAACGACCTCTCGCTCACCATCCCGCCGCACGTCTGGCTGACCCAGCTTCAGGTGACCACGAACAACGGCGCGGCGGGCGCGACCCCGGCGGCGGCCGGCGCCGCTGCGAGCCTGACCACGCCGGGCATCGGCTCGGTCAAGTTCAGCGGTGTCGCCTACAGCCACAACGACGTGGCCGCCTGGCTGGACGCGCTGGCCAAGCAGAAGGGCTACGCCGACGCCTACTTCAGCAAGTCCGAGGAGGACCCGGACAGTCTGTCCCGGCCGACGGTGAAGTTCGATTCCACCGTCACGGTGACCAGCGACGCCCTGTCCGGCCGCTACACCCAGAAGGCGGGGAACTGACATGAACAAGATGCGTCAGTGGTCCCTGCTCGCCGGGCTCGCGGTCGTGGCCGTGCTGGCCGCCGGCTGGTTCCTGCTCGTCTCGCCCAAGCGCGGCGAGGCCTCGGACCTGCGGGCCCAGGCGGTCTCGCAGGAGCAGCAGAATGTGCAGCTGCAGGCCAAGCTCGAGCAGCTCAAGGCCCAGGCGAAGGACCTGCCCGCCCAGCAGGCCAAGCTGGCCGACTTCCACCTGCGGATCCCGGACAACCCGGCGTTGCCGACGCTGGTTCGGGACCTGACCAAGGCGACCAAGGCCGCCGGGACCGACCTGGTCTCGCTCGCCCCTGGTCAGCCGGCCGCGCTGACGCCTGCCGCCGGCACCCAGCCGGTCGCCCCGTCCGCCGGTGGTGCGGCGGCCAAGCCGGCCACGGCAACGTCCCCGCTGTTCGCGGTGCCGGTCCAGCTGCACGTGACCGGGACCTACCCACAGGTCGAGCTGTTCATCAACCAGCTCGAGAGCCTCAAGCGCTCGTTCCTGGTCACCGGCTTCCAGCTCGGTGAGAGCAAGGAGAGCGGCGCTGCGGGCGACACCACGGCCAGCACGGCCCGCACCCTCGACCTCCAGCTGGACGGCCGCGTCTTCGTCGCCCCGACGACCGCGACGCCCGTCACCGCCGTCAAGCCGGTCGCGAGCCCGGCCCCCGCCCCGGCCAAGTAGGAGCAGGACGATGAGTCAGACGACCTTCCCCTTCGCGCCGCCGCAGGCACCCGAGCAGCAGCAGGACGAGTCCCCGAAGAAGGACAACCGTCTCCTCTTCGTGCTGCTCGGTGTCCTGGGCCTGGCCGTGATCGGCGCCGCCGCGTGGTTCTTCCTGCTCTCCGGTGGTTCTAGCGACCAGGCTGCCAGCGCTCCGGTGGCCCGGCCCAAGCCGAAGCCGGCCGCAAGCGCCTCCCCGTCGGCGTCGGCCGCGCCCACCCCGGCGCCCACGGCTTTGGATGCGAGCGTCGGTGTCGACCCGTTCAAGGCGCTCGCCGACAAGCCGTCCGCTTCGACCGCGCCGTCTAACGGGCTGAGCACCAACCCACAGCTGTCGGGCCAAAACGGGACCACCAGCCAGCCGGGGGGCACCACCACGGGTGGGCAGCTGCCGAGCCTGCCCGCCCCGGTTCCGGCGCCCGCGCCCACCGGCAGCACCACGGGCGGCACCTCCGGCACTACCGCCCAGCCGCAGAAGCCCCCGTTCCTCGTCCAGTACCTCAAGGCGACCAGCGACGGCAAGAGCGTCTGGATCGGCGTCAACGGCACCCCCTACCTGACCAAGGTCGGCTCGGTCTTCGACACCTACTTCAAGGTGACCGCCCTGGCGGGCGGCTGCGCCACCGTGCAGTACGGCGACGTCGTCGGCGGCAAGGCCTGCACGAACCAGGCCCTGATCATCCCCTGATCGGAACCAGCAGCAGGACCAGCACCTGGGACGTAATGTCCCACGCAGCGAGACGGGCGGCTCCCCGATGGGGGAGCCGCCCGTCGGCGTCTGGGAGACTGCGGGCATGCTGCGCTGGCTCACGGCAGGGGAGTCCCACGGCCCCGCCCTCGTCGCGATCCTGGAGGGGCTGCCCGCCGGGGTCCGCACCTCGACCACCGACGTCGGGCACGCCCTGGCCCGCCGCCGCCTCGGCTACGGCCGCGGCGCGCGGATGAGCTTCGAGCAGGACGCCGTCGAGTTCCTCGGCGGCGTCCGCCACGGCAGCACCATCGGTGGCCCGGTCGCCATCCGGGTCGGCAACACCGAGTGGCCCAAGTGGGAGAAGGTCATGTCGGCCGACCCGGTCGACGCCGCCGAGCTCGAGGGCCTGGGCCGCAACGCCCCCCTGACCCGTCCCCGCCCCGGCCACGCCGACCTCGTCGGCATGCAGAAGTACGGCTTCGACGACGCGCGCCCGGTGCTCGAGCGGGCCAGCGCCCGTGAGACCGCCGCCCGCGTCGCCCTCGGCGCCGTCGCCGTCGCGTTCCTGGAGCAGGCCGTCGGAGCGCACGTGCTCTCCCACGTCGTCAGCCTCGGCGAGGCCGACGCCCCCGACGGCCTGGTCCCGCAGCCCGGCGACCTCGAGCGCATCGACGAGGACCCGGTCCGCTGTCTGGATCCTGAGGCCAGCAAGGCGATGATCGAGGAGGTGGAGGCCGCCCGCAAGGACGGCGACACCCTCGGCGGGGTCGTCGAGGTGGTCGTGCACGGCCTGCCGCCGGGCCTGGGCAGCCACGTGCACTGGGACCGCCGGCTCGACGCGCGGCTGGCCGGCGCGCTCATGGGCATCCAGGCCATCAAGGGCGTCGAGGTCGGCGACGGCTTCCGCACCGCCCGCCGCCGCGGATCCCAGGCCCACGACGAGATCGAGCTGGTCGACGGCGTCGTGCACCGCCGCACCGAGCGCGCCGGCGGCACCGAGGGCGGCATGAGCACGGGCGACCCGCTGCGGGTGCGCGCCGCGATGAAGCCGATCAGCACCGTGCCGCGGGCGCTGGACACCGTCGACGTCGCCACCGGTGAGCCGGCCAAGGCGATCAACCAGCGCTCCGACGTCTGCGCCGTCCCCGCCGCTGGCGTGGTGGCCGAGGCGATGGTGGCGCTCGTCGTCGCCGACGCGGTGCTGGAGAAGTTCGGCGGCGACTCCGTCCCGGAGACCCGGCGCAACCTGCAGGCCTACCTCGATGGGCTGGCGGTGCGCTGATGGCCCCGCTGGTCGTGCTCGTCGGTCCGCCCGGCTCGGGCAAGACGACGGTGGGCGAGGCCCTGGCCGCGCAGCTCGGCGTCGCCTTCCGGGACACCGACGCCGACGTCGAGGCCACCGCCGGCGTGTCCATCAGCGAGATCTTCGTGGAGCAGGGCGAACCGCGATTCCGCGAGCTGGAGCGGGCCGCGGTGGCAGCGGCCCTGGCCGACCACGACGGCGTCCTCGCCCTGGGCGGGGGAGCGCTCATGGACCCGACCACCGAGGAAGCCCTGCGGGGCCACACGGTCGCGTTCCTCGACGTCGGCATCACCGACGCCGCCCGCCGGATCGGCTTCAACCGTGACCGGCCGCTGCTCATCCAGAACCCGCGCGCGCAGTGGATCGCGCTGATGGACAAGCGCCGCCCGGTCTACGAGCGGGTCGCCACGCTGGTCGTCAAGACCGACGGGCGCACGCCGGAGGACATCGCCGCGGAGATCGCCGGGCAGCTCTCCTCCGAGACAACGTCGGAGGAGGGGCAGTGAGCGAGCCGAAGCGCATCACCGTCGGCGGCGACGCGCCCTACGAGGTCGTCGTCGGCACCGGGCTGCTCGGCGAGCTGCCCGCGCTCATCGGCACCGCTGCCCAGCGGGTCGCCGTCGTCCACCCGCGCTCGCTGCGCGAGACCGGCGAGGCCGTCCGCGAGGACCTCGCCACCCAGGGCTACGAGGCCGTCGCGCTGGAGACCCCGGACGGCGAGGAGGCCAAGACCGCCGAGGTCGCCGCCTTCTGCTGGAACGTGCTGGGCAAGGCCGGCTTCACCCGCTCCGACGCCGTTGTCGGCGTGGGCGGGGGAGCGACCACCGACCTGGCCGGGTTCGTGGCCGCCACCTGGCTGCGCGGCGTGCGCGTGGTGCACGTGCCCACCACCCTGCTCGGCATGGTCGACGCCGCGGTGGGCGGAAAGACCGGCATCAACACCGGCGAGGGCAAGAACCTCGTCGGCTCCTTCCACCCGCCGGCCGGCGTCCTCTGCGACCTCGCCGCGCTGGAGACGTTGCCCCGCAACGACTACGTCAGCGGCCTGGCCGAGGTCATCAAGGCAGGCCTCATCGCCGACCCGCGCATCCTCGAGCTGGTCGAGGCCGACCCCGATGGTGCGGCCACGCCGTCCGGGCCGCACACCCTGGAGCTGGTCACCCGCGCCATCCAGGTCAAGGTCGACGTCGTCGCCGGCGACCTGCGCGAGGGCACCCCGGTCGGCGCCGGCGTCAGCCGCGAGATCCTCAACTACGGCCACACCCTCGGGCACGCCATCGAGAAGGTGGAGCGCTACGAGTGGCGGCACGGCGCGGCCGTCGCCATCGGGATGGTCTTCGTCGCCGAGCTCGCCCGGCTCGCCGGCCGCCTGTCCGACGACGTCGCCGACCGGCACCGCTCGGTGCTGTCGTCGGTCGGGCTGCCGACGTCGTACGCCCGGGGCGCCGATGCCTGGCCGCGGCTGCTCGAGGCCATGAAGGTCGACAAGAAGTCCCGCGGCGACCGGCTCCGCTTCGTCGTCCTCGAGGACCTCGCCCGCCCCGCCCTGCTCGAGGCCCCCGACCCACAGCTGCTGGTCGCCGCCTACGCCGAGGTCTGCGCGAGCTAGCCAGAAAGCCCCTGCTTCTCGGCGGAACCGGCGCACCGTGAAGGTGCACCTCGGGAGCAGCCATGAGCGTCAGGGCACTGCGGGTCTGGGCCGTCGCGACCATCCTCGGATGCCTGCTGGCGCTCGCACCAGCCGGAGCGGCATCGGCCGCCACCATCGACGACGGCGTCCTGCGCGTCCGGCTGGATGCCTACCTGCGCACCCGCTCCGACGTCGCCGAGGTCACCGTCTACGACCGGCGCACCGGCGTCACAGTCACCTCGGCCCCCAAGGGTCTGCCCAAGATCCGAGCGATGAGCACGATCAAGGTGCCGATCCTGCTCACCCTGCTGCGGCAGGCCGCAACCCGGCACCGGGCGCCGACAGCGTCGGAGCGGTCGCTGGCCTGGGCGATGATCACCCGCAGCGACAATGCCGCCGCCACCACGTTATGGAACCGGGTGGGCGGGGCGAGCGCGGTGCTCGGGCTGGTGCGGCGGCTCGGGGCCACGCCTTACCTGCCGGCGTCGCCCGGGATGTGGGGGACGTGCGGGTTCACCTCCCGGGACGAGGCGCTGGTGGTCCGCGCAGTGGCCTACGGGCACCCGGCGCTGGCCGGCGCCGACCTCGCCTACGCCCGCTCCCTGATGCGGTCGGTCATCGCCTACCAGCGGTGGGGGGTGAGCGCCGGGCCGACCGACGTGCGCGGGACCGTCGTCCAGCTGAAGAACGGCTGGAGCACCGGCGGCTACCGCGTCCACTCCGTCGGCCACGTCTACGGCGCCGGCCGGGACTACGTGATCGCCGTGATGACCTACCGCAACCCGAGCATGAGCTACGGCGTGGCGACGGTGCAGGGCGCCAGCCGGATCGTCTGGTCGGCGCTGGCGGCGCGGGATGGTCGTTTGAACCAGCGGACGCGGTAGCGCTTTGCCGCCTGGGTGGGTCGCCGAAGGGCTCGCGTAGCACGTCTCGATTGTTATCGAGCCGTGACCCGAGAAGGTCGGAAACGGCTGCTGGACAGGGAGAACTGTCGGAGCCGCCGTCTAGGTTCGGGGTATGAAAGACGTCCCGGTCCCGCCGCAGCAGGTGCTGGCCGACGCGCTCGGTCAGGTGGACTCGGCGATCGACGCCGCCCTCGCCGCGCCTGTGTGGCAGGTGGCGACCGGTGAGCTCTCCCCGCTGGTGAAGCTGGTGTTCTCCTGTGAGAACAAGCTGGCCGCGCTGCGGCTGTCGCTGGTGAAGGAGGCCGACGACCGCTCCGTGGCCGACGCGGTGCACGCGCGGACCACGCCGTTCTGGTTGGCGCAGCTGCTGAGGATCGACCACGTCGACGCGGCCAAGCAGGTGCGCCTGGCCCGTGAGGGCAGCGACCAGGTGCTCGCGGCTATCGCTGACGGGTCGGTGTGCGAGACCAAAGCGCTGGCGATCGTGGACGGGCTGCGGCTGATCAAGCGGATCGGAACCGTCACCGTCGACGAGCTCGAGCAGGGCGAGGAGTTCCTGCTCGACTGGGCACCGCGGCTGACCCGCAGGCACCTCGCCGTGGCCGCGGCGAAGATCGCCGATGTCCTGGACCCCGACCGTGGGAAGAAGCTCGATCAGGACGAAAAGCTCGCCCACTCCCTGCGCGAGGTCGCCATCACCCCCGACATCGCCACCGACGGCGCCATGTACCGGATCTCCGGACGGCTCACCAAGGAGTCCGCGTCGCTGCTGATGACCGCTCTGGATGCGGTGATGCGTGCCGACGGCGAGAACAACGAGGACTCCGCGCTCCCGCGCTCAGCCAGGAGAACCCTGCCGCAGCGCCGCGCTGACGCCCTCGCGGCGTTGGTGCGCCTGGCCGTCGACCATGACGACCTGCCGCTGCGGCACGGCGAACCCGTCCAGGCCCTCATCACCGTGCCCATGCAGACCCTCGAGGCCCGCGCGACCGCCGCCGGGCTCCTCGACGCCGAGAGCGGGCAGCCTGCCAGCTACCTGCCTGGCCTGACCGAGCACGGCGACCGCCTCGCCCCCGCCACGCTCAGACGGCTCGCCTGCGACGCGAAACTCGTCCCCGTCGTCCTCGGATCGAGAGGCCAGCCCCTGGACCTCGGGCGAGAAGTGCGCCTGGCCACCGCCACCATCTACCGGGCCCTGGCCGTGGAGTTCGGCGGATGCTGCGGCATCGGCTGCACCGCACCCCCCTCGCAGACCACCGCCCACCACCTCGATCACTGGGCCGACGACGGCCCCACCAGCTTGGCCAACAGCGCACCCCTGTGCGGACACGAGCACTGGCTCGTCCACGAAGGCGGCTGGGACCTTCGCCGCACCACCGAGCCCGGCGTCGTCGAATGGCGACCACCGGCCTGGATCGACCCCGCCCGACCCTGGATCCGACGAGAACCACCGCCGCGGTAAAGCGGACTGCCGCGGCCGGGTGCTGCGAGCCTTCAGTACGCTGCCCGCGTGCTGAACGTGCTGGTCCTCAACGGTCCCAACCTCGGTCGGCTCGGCAGCCGCGAACCCGAGGTCTACGGCCGTGCGAGCTGGGACGACCTGGTCGAGGCCTGCGAACGCGCGGGGGAGGACCTCGGTCTGGCCGTCGAGGTCCGCCAGAGCGACGACGAGTCCGAGTTGGTCCACTGGCTGCACGAGGCGACCGACGCTCGCACCCCGGTGGTGCTGAACCCCGCGGCGTTCACCCACTACTCCTACGCCCTGCGTGACGCCTGCGCCCAGCTGACCGCGCCGCTGGTCGAGGTGCACATCACCAACCCGGCCACCCGCGAGGACTTCCGCCACATCTCGGTCGTCGGGGGAGTGGCGACCGGCACGATCGCCGGCTTCGGCCTCGACTCCTACCGCCTCGCCCTGCGCGCGATCGCCGCCCTGGTCCTGCCCCAGTCCTGAGCGGTTGTCCACAGGCTGGGCGCCGCCACTCCCGATCAACCGTTTCGTCCCGCTACAGTGCCGCCCGTGCGACACATGGGGGCGATCGCCGCACTAGTGCTGGCGCCGTTGGCGCTCACGGGGTGCTCGGGAGCGAGTTCATCGGCGGGGGCTGCGCCGACGCCGGTAGTCAGTACGGCGGACGCGCAGGTGAGGACTACGCCGACATCACCAATGCCAAATCCGGCGCCAACGTTGCCAGCAGCAGCGATGAGTGCTGATGATGAGGGTGCCAAGGCGTTCGTTTCGTACTTCTTCGACGTCGTTAATTACGTGACCCGGACACGTGATGTGTCGCCATTGAAGGTGATAAGCGCCGATCAATGTAGAGCCTGCGCTCAAACGATCGAAGACGCCCAAGCTGCCGCGCGGGCTGGGCGGAGGACAACCGGGGCCCAATTGTCGATCAGAGCCGCCGAGGTCATCAACCGATCGGCGAGTCAACGAACTGTTGAAGTCACGATGGAGCGATCAGCGGGGCGTACGACGGACCGCGCGGGCAATGTCACCAGCATTACCACCCCGGTCCCGTTCACGGCGTTCGATCTCAAGTTGGAGAGGACAGATAGCTCGTGGCGCGTGCTCGATCTCTCTCTTGTCTCCTCCTAACTCTCCCAATCCTGCTCACCGGACTGACGGGCGTTGCGTACGCGGACAATGTGGGCGTCGGGGCGAGTGGCGACCACTTTGGACTGTATGGAGAAACTAACTCAATTGAGCGGCCAACGGATGGGCAGGGCGGGGCGGAGCCAGTCGTAACTAGTGGGCCAAAGCGCTTCTATGCCTGGGTTACGGCGTGTGGCGACAATACGCCGAACAATGAAAGCGGGCTCTCCTGCGGTCTTGCCACGTCCTGCTTGGATCCCACAGAAGTGTATATGTGGCTCTTCGAGCGTACTCAGCAGGCGGATGGCACTCTGGGGCCTTGGGAGAAACAAGCTGAATCGCGCTGCATCGCGCTGGCTGATCCTAGGACAGGAGTAGTCGGACCTGCAGTTCTTCAGCCAGCCGACGTACTCACAGCCTTCAAGAAGCTCCCCCTCCCTGCCGGCACCCTTCAGGTCCAACCCAACGGCCGCATTCTGGTCAACCTCGACACCATCTTCTCCGCGAAGTCGACGCTCCCCGCCGCGCCCTACGCGCTGACCCTCCTGGGCCACGACGTCAGGGTCCGCGCCCACGAGCAGACCTGGACGTTCGACTTCGGTGATGGGGCGACCCTGGTCAGTGACACCCCCGGCGCGCCCTACCCCCGGCGGGACATCACGCACGACTACACGCGCAAGGGCAGCTACCAGGTGTCGGTGCAGGTGACCTACACCGGCGAGTACTCCGTCGACGGCGGGCCCTGGCAGGACGTGCCCGGCACGGCCACGGTTCCGGGGGCTCCGGTTCCGCTGCAGGTTCTCGAGGCGCGTACCCAGCTGGTCGCCGATCCGGCCTGAGCGGGAACGGAGTACGGAGCAATCGCCGCTCGGCGCGCAGCCCACGCTCAGCGGGAGCACGGCCAGACGATTGTTCCGTACTCCGTTACCGGATCTACCGAGCGAGCAGCCCCCAGACCCCTCAGGTAGCGTCCCGCCATGCCCGAGACGCACGCCCTGCGCCGCGACCGGCTGCGCGCGGTCCTGGCCGAGCTCGACGTCGACGCCGTGCTCGTCACCCGGCTGGTCAACGTCCGGTACCTGACCGGGTTCACCGGCAGCAACGGCGCGGTGCTGCTCACCGCCGACGACGCCGTGTTAGCCACCGACGGCCGGTACGACACGCAGTCCGAGCACGAGGCTCCCGACGTCGAACGGCTCATCGAGCGCAACGTCGGCCCGGCGCTGGCCGCCCAGGCGACCAAGCGCGGCGCCCGCCGGATCGCGTTCGAGGAGCACGCCGTCACCGTCGCCCTGCACGACGCCCTGGCGGAGGCCGCCGAGAGCGCCGAGCTCAAGCGCCTCGGCGAGGCCGTGGAGGCGCTCAGGTCGGTCAAGGACGAGGGCGAGCTCGAGCTCCTGCGCCGGGCCTGCGCGATCAGCGACCAGGCGCTCACCGACCTGCTCGGCGGCATCGCGGTGGGCCGCACCGAGCGGGGGATCGCCCGCGAGCTGGAGAACCGGATGCTCGACCTCGGCGCCGACGGTCTGGCGTTCGACACGATCGTGGCCAGCGGCCCGAACAGCGCGATCCCGCACCACAGCCCGATCGACCGGCAGATCGAGGCCGGGGACTTCCTCAAGATCGACTTCGGCGCCCAGTTCGGCGGCTACCACGCCGACTGCACGCGCACCTTTGTCGTCGGCCGGGAGCCGGCGGAGTGGCAGGCCGAGCTGCACCAGCTGGTCTTCGACGCCCAGCGCGCCGGCCGCGAGGCCCTGGCGCCCGGGGTGCTGGTCAAGGACGTCGACCACGCCGCCCGCAGCGTCATCGAGGCCGCCGGACACGGGGAGCACTTCACCCACGGCCTGGGCCACGGAGTCGGCCTGGAGATCCACGAGGCGCCGATGATGGGGTACAGCGCGGACGCTAGACTGGCCGACCGCACGCCGGTCACCGTCGAGCCGGGGGTCTACCTCCCAGGTCGCGGCGGGGTCCGCATCGAGGACACGCTCGTCGTCCGCGACGGCGCGACCGGCGGTGGCACCGCAGAGCTGCTCACGACGACGACCAAGGAGCTGCTCGTCCTCGGCTGACCTCCAGTCGCTGACGCGCGCCCCCGACCGCAGGAGACCGGACACCTCGTGGCGACGACCAACGACCTCAAGAACGGCATCGTGCTCAACCTCGACGGCAACCTCTGGACCGTCGTGGAGTTCCAGCACGTCAAGCCCGGCAAGGGCGGCGCCTTCGTCCGGACCAAGCTCAAGAACGTGCTGTCCGGCAAGGTCGTCGACCGCACCTTCAACGCGGGCGTGAAGGTCGACGTCGCCAACGTCGACAAGCGCGACATGCAGTACCTCTACCGCGAGGGCGACGCCTTCGTGTTCATGGACATGGAGTCCTACGACCAGATCCACGTCTCCGAGACGACGGTGGGCGACGCAGCCAAGTACATGCTGGAGAGCCAGGAGGCGATCGTCGCCACCAACGACGGCAACCCGCTCTACGTCGAGCTGCCCGCCGCCGTCGAGCTGGTCATCCAGTACACCGAGCCCGGCCTGCAGGGCGACCGCTCCACCGGCGGCACCAAGCCCGCCACCCTCGAGACCGGCGCCGAGATCGCGGTGCCGCTGTTCATCACGACCGGCGAGAAGGTCAAGGTGGACACCCGCTCGGGCGAGTACCTGGGCCGCGTCAACAGCTGATGGGTGCGCGCAGCAAGGCCCGCAAGCACGCCCTCGACGTCCTCTACGCCGCGGACCTGCGCGGCGTGGAGGCGGCGCAGGCGCTGTCCGACCGCGAGCGCGACCGCACCCGCGAGGGCCAGCCGGCGCTGCCGGACTACGCGGTCGAGCTGGTGAACGGCGTGGCCGAGCACCGCGAGCGCATCGACGAGCTGCTGGGCACCTACAGCCAGGGCTGGACCCTGGACCGCATGCCGGCGGTGGACCGCACCGCACTGCGGATCGGCGCCTACGAGCTGCTCTGGCGCGAGGACGTCCCCGACGTCGTCGCAGTGGACGAGGCGGTCGACCTGGTCCGCGAGCTGAGCACCGACGAGAGCCCGTCCTTCGTCAACGGCCTGCTCGCCCGGCTGATGGCTCTCAAGCCCAGCCTCGCCCTCTAGTTGCTGATCATGCAAAAGGTGCTGACCCCGCGCAGGGGATCAGCACCTTTTGCATGATCAGCGACGGTCAGAGGTCGGCCATGTCCACGGCGCGGCGGGCCTCGGGGTTGAGCACGCCCCAGCCGATGAGCTGCTCGGTGAGGACGCTCGGCGGCTCGTCGTAGATGACGGCGAGGGTGCGCAGGTCGTCCTGGCGGATGGAGAGCACGCGGCCGTTGTAGTCGCCGCGCTGGGACTGGATGGTGGCGGCGTAGCGGGCCAGCGGACCGGCCTTCTCCGAGGGCACCTGGGAGAGCTGCTCGAGGTCGATCACCAGCCGCGGCGGCGGCTCGCTGGCCGCGCCGGGTGAGCTGTCGGGGAGCAGCTCGGCCACCGGGACGCCGTAGAAGTCGGCCAGCTCGGCCAGCTTCTGCACCGTGACGGCACGGTCGCCGCGCTCGTACGACCCGACGACGACCGCCTTCCAGCGGCCCTGCGACTTCTCCTCGACGCCGTGCAGAGACAGGCCCTGCTGCGTCCTGATCGACCGGAGCCGGAGCCCCAGGGCCTTCGCGTAGTCGCTCGACATGTCCTTCCCCCAATGACTTCAGCCAGATGAGGCGGTGCGGCGGGAGACCCGCTCGCGTTCCCGCTGACCGGTGTGGAGACCGGTGCTGTCGGAGCGTCGAGGAGCCAGTGGTCAGTGCGGAAACTACGGAGAGTCACGCCGGACGTCAAGGGTTATCGCTCAAGTCGCGAGAGTCGGCGTGATCAGGCCTCCCGATCGCCACGCTCCGTCACGTCTCACCGTCGCCGGTCGAGCGCAGCCGGTGGCTGTCGGGCGCCCGTCGCGCCTCCGGTAGGGTGACCCGCGATAGGCGTCCTTTAACGACCCGTCCTGTGAGGCGGGGAAGGAGGTCCACGATGACGCACGCCCGGCTGCCCGGCGATCCACCGGCCGAGGCAGCAGCCGCCCGCGCGGTGCTCGACGCCGACGACGTCGCCCGCGCCCTCACCCGCATCGCCCACGAGGTCGTCGAGCGCACCAAGGGTGCGCAGGACGTCGTCCTGCTCGGCATCCCCACCCGCGGTGTGGCGCTGGCCCGCCGGCTGGCCACCCGCCTCGGCGAGGTCGCCGGCCGCGAGGTCCCGGTCGGGGCGCTGGACATCACCATGTACCGCGACGACCTGCGGCTGCGCCCGGCCCGCGCGCTGGAGCGCACCGACATCCCGGCCGCCGGCGTCGACGGCAAGCTGGTGATCCTCGTCGACGACGTGCTCTTCTCCGGCCGCACCATCCGCGCGGCGCTCACCGCGCTGGACGACGTCGGCCGCCCGCGCGCCGTGCAGCTGGCCGTCCTGGTCGATCGAGGCCACCGCGAGCTGCCGATCCGCGCCGACTACGTCGGCAAGAACCTGCCCACCTCCCTGCGCGAGGCCGTGCGCGTGCACGTGCGCGAGGTCGACGGCGAGGACGCCGTCCTACTCGGCCCCGCTGCCGAGCGGGCCGGGGACCGGAACGGGGGAGCCCAGTGAAGCGGCACCTGCTGTCCACCGCGGATCTCTCGCGCGAGGACGCCCTGCTGATCCTCGACACCGCCGAGGAGCTGGCCCGGGTGGCCGACCGCCCGGTCAAGAAGCTGCCCACCCTGCGCGGGCGCACCGTGGTCAACCTCTTCTTCGAGGACTCCACCCGCACCCGCATCTCGTTCGAGGCCGCGGCCAAGCGTCTGTCGGCCGACGTCATCAACTTCTCGGCCAAGGGCTCGAGCGTGTCCAAGGGCGAGAGCCTCAAGGACACCGCGCTCACCCTGGAGGCGATGGGCGCCGACGCCGTCGTCGTCCGGCACTCGGCCAGCGGCGCCCCGCACCGCCTCGCCACCAGTGGCTGGATCCGCGGCGCGGTGGTCAACGCCGGCGACGGCACCCACGAGCACCCCACCCAGGCGCTGCTCGACGCGTTCACGATGCGCCGCCACCTCTCCGACGGGCCGTCGGAGGGACGCGACCTGGCCGGCCGGCGGATCGCGATCGTCGGCGACGTCCTGCACAGCCGGGTGGCCCGCTCCAACGTGCTGCTGCTGAACACCCTCGGCGCGGACGTGACCCTGGTCGGTCCGCCCACGCTGCTGCCCGTCGGGGTGGACAGCTGGCCGGTGAAGACCAGCTACGACCTGGACGCCGTGCTGCCCACCGCCGACGTGGTG